>CAKZYD010000099.1 GCA_937884085.1 uncultured Sphingomonadales bacterium
CAAGGAAAACAGAGAGTGGAGAACAGCCTGAAACACAGTTGCTTGACCGGGGCATCCATGGCTGAGTACTGAACTCAACGGATAGGTGGATTGCCCGATCAAGTCCGGGCAATGACAGTGCCTTTGTGTCTTAACTATAGGCTCAAAACGACCTCGTACCAGCTACATTGCAAACCCGATCCCAAGCTTATCACAAATTTCACCAAAGCGTTTATCGCGGGTCCAAATCAGCATGGGACTTGCGAGTTGAGCGGCGGCAATCAGATGAGCGTCAACCCAGCCAATGCCTCTGGAGAACAAACTCTGCTTTTCAATCATTAATCGAACTTCATTGTCTTGGGCTTTGGGCAAGGCTTTGAGCGTATCCAAAAGCGTCAAAACGGTTGTCCTATTCTGGAGCGAGCCGAGCGCGATTTCACCCACGATGAACGGGTGAATAGTGACCTGACCAGCCTCAAGAAGATCGACAAGATCATCATTTGTCTTGCGAAGATGATCAACCCAAACAGATGTATCAACCAAGATCACGCACGAGCGCCCTGCTATCGCCGTGGCGGGCGTGTCGCCTCAGGGTCAGACCCACCTAATGCGGCAAGCCGCCGAGCGCTCTCCTGCTGCACAAGCGCAACAAGCGCCTGGCGAAGCAGCTCAGGCCGCTGCTTAATCCCCGTCAGCTCTTCTGCTTGCTTAAGAAGACTATCGTCTAAAGTTACTGTGGTTCTCATGATACTGTCACCTGCGCATCAAAATTGACATCAATATGTACGAATTTTGATGATTCAGCAAGAGCAGCACCAAATTTACTTGAAGCCCGTGAAACACGAGCAACGGATAAAGCATTGGGTCTGATGCAAAAAATGATATTCCCAATGACATGATCGCTCCTCTCGGCATCCTCCTAATCTGCTTCGCCGCCTGGGCCCTTTCTGAAAATCGGGCAGATCGGCCAAGTTGGCGTTGGATTTTGGGTGCGATAGGGCTCCAGTTCGTCCTCGCCTTCCTCATCTTGCGCGTCCCCATCCTTTGGGATGCGCTGGGCCTAGCCAACCAGGCCGTGATTGCCGTGGAGCGGGCCACGCTGGTGGGGTCCAGCTATATGTTTGGGTATCTGGGCGGCGGGGAGCTGCCCTTTGCGCTTAAAGAGGGCGCGCAGCCGCCGGTGATTATTGCGTTTCAGATTTTGCCTTTAGTGATTGTGTTTTCGGCCCTCTCCGCTCTGCTCTGGCATTGGGGCGTTCTGCGCGCTGTGGTGCGGGGGCTGAGCGGGGCGCTGCAAAAGAGCCTTGGCGTGTCTGGTGTTGTGGGGCTCATGGGCGGGGCAAACTTGTTTTTAGGCGTTGTGGAAGCGCCGCTGGCGGTGCGGGCGTATTTGGCGAAGGTGAGCCGGGCGGAGCTATTTTCCATGATGGTGCTGACCATGTCGACCATCTCTGGAGCTATTCTGGTGCTGTATGCTCAGACCTTGTCCAGCGTGGTCGACAATGCCGTGGGGCACATGATTTCTGCCTCGCTCATTTCGCTGCCTGCGGCGCTTCTGCTGGCGCGGCTTATGGTGCCAGGTGCGCAGGAGACGGCGGCGAGCGATACGTCACTGGAATACACCGGCGCCATTGATGCCATCATCACCGGCACCATGGATGGACTGAAGCTGTTCCTGGCAGTGATTGCCGTAATACTGACCATCTTTGCTTTGGTGGCGCTGGCCGATAGCGTGCTTGCGTTTCTGCCGGAGATTGCGGGCGAGCCCATTACCATCCGCCGGGCCTTTGGCTGGCTTTTCGCGCCCATCATGTGGCTGATTGGCGTGCCGTGGAGCGAGGCGCAGCTGGCGGGACAGTTGATGGGAACGAAGGCCATTTTGAACGAATATGTAGCCTATTTAGAAGTGGCGGACCTTGGCGATGATGTGCTTACTGGCCGGGCGCGGCTGATTACCATTTATGCCCTGTGTGGGTTTGCCAATCTGGCGAGCATTGGGCTGCTGGTCTCAACCATCTCAACCCTCGCGCCGGAGCGGAAAGCCGAAGTGGCGAGCTTGGGCGTTAAAAGCTGGATTGCTGGCAACGGCGCAAGCTTGATGACAGGCGCAGTCGCTGGTCTGGTGCTCTATGTTTGACCGCCATATCCGGCCCTTCATTGACCCCCCACTGGTGCGCATCGCCATGATGCTATCCAAGACGCGCCTAACGCCCAACGGCCTCACCATCATTGGAATGGGCTTTGGGATCGCCTGCGGGATCTCCATTGGCTTTGGGTGGCCTATTATGATCTCTTTTGCCTTGCTTGTGCTGTCGCGGCTGGCCGATGGGCTCGATGGGCCCTTAGCGCGGGTGAAAGGCACAGCGAGCGACTTCGGCGGCTTCCTCGATATTGAGTGCGACTTCGTGTTTTACAGCGCCGTGCCGCTTGGCTTTGCATTTGCCGACAGCACCAACGCCCTGCCCGCCGCCTGCCTCTTTGCTGGTATCTTGTTGACGGCTGTGAGCCATCTGGCCTTTGCCGTGCACGCCGAAAAGCGCGGGCTGAGTGAAGGCAGCCAAGCCAATAAAAGCTTCTTTTTCATTGATGGCCTCGCCGAAGGGACGGAGACCATTGCCGTGTTTACGGCTATGATTCTATGGCCAGCGGGCTTCCCAGTATTAGCCTATGGCTATGGAGCCTGGTGCGTTCTCTCCGCCATCAGTCGCACGCTATCAGCCCGGAGCCTGTTCCGATAGCGACCCATTTTGTCGCGAGACCTTTCAAAATCGAGGACGCTGCTTATTCTAGTGTCATAGCTTTATGGAAAATTGATGGGACCCATGGATAAAGTAACAAAAACAGACGAAGAGTGGCGCGATGAGCTGACGCCTGAGCAATATGAAGTGTGCCGCTGTTCCGGCACGGAGCGGGCCTTTACTGGAAAATATTGGGACACCAAGACAGCAGGCATTTATCACTGCGCGGCCTGTGAACATCCGCTTTTTTCATCCACGACGAAATATGATTCCGGCACGGGCTGGCCGAGCTTTTTTGCCCCACTTGAAAAAAGCTACGTGGCCGAAAAAGTAGACCGCGCCTTCGGCATGGTACGCACGGAAGTCTTATGCGCGCGCTGTGAAAGCCATCTGGGCCATGTATTCCCGGACGGTCCTCAGCCAACGGGCCTGCGCTACTGCATGAATTCAGCCGCCTTACATTTGGTGCCCAGCGCGGCCACTTAATCGACGACGGCGTTCTCTTCTAGCTCCTTGAGCGTGACAAACCCCAAGGTCTCAGCGTGAGTTGCTTCCAACACCACGCGCGGGGCCTTGCCCGCTTTAAAGGCTTCCTTCCACCGTGCCGCGCAGACGCACCAGCGGTCACCTGGTTTGAGGCCGGGAAAGCGAAATTCCGGCCGCGGGGTGGAAAGGTCATTGCCTTGCGCTTTGGAGAAGGCGAGGAAGTCGGTCGTCATGATGGCACAGACAGTATGCGTGCCGCCGTCTGTCACATCCGTGTTACAGCAACCGTCGCGAAAATAGCCGGTCAATGGCTCCGTCGAACAGATGGCCAGCGGCCCGCCTAAAACGTTCTTTTTTGGCTGCATGTTTTCGCCTCCGTGCCAAAGCAGCACACGCCATCTCAAACCAAATATTAAAGAGTTTTGCACAAAGTCCAGGAGATAACAGCGAACGTAGAGTGATAGCGACCGGTAATGGCCTGCAAAGCACCTGAGCAGAACAAAAAAAAGAGCCCAGAAAAGCAGAGGCGGACGAAGGTTACGCTGAAAGACCTGCGCTATGTGTATGAGAATGCACCGATCGCTATTGCGATTCTTGATCGCAGCGGCTCCATCATTCAAACCAACGCAAAATGGCGCGCGGATGATTGGGAAACGCTGTGGGGCACCTGCATTAATAAAGATGACGGTGCCGCAGATATTCTCCAAAACAGCTTCGCTCAAGCTCTGAACGGGGAAATTGAGCAGCAACGCACGACCATATTGACTGCCACGGATGGGGTCAAAAAAGCTGCCCGTTGGGTCCTGCACCCTTGGAAGGATGCAAGCGACGCTGTGGTTGGAGCCATGCTGTTCGTGGAAAATGTGACGCGAGAGACTGAAGCGAGCAGGCTCGCAGAAGAGCGCAACATCATTTTAGATGCTGTGCTTGAAAATGTGGGACAGGCGATTTTAGCCTGCGATGCTCAAGGCAAACTCACCTATGTGAACGGACGGGGCAGCGAGTTGGTCGCAGCCCAAGGCGTCAAGGCAGCCACCTCGCGCGAAGCAATTCGCCAAATTACATTCTTTGAGCAGGATGGCAAAACCCCGTATAAGGAAAGCCGCCTGCCCTTGAGCAAAGCACTTACCGGTGTGCCAGTCAGCCGGGAGGAAATGGTGCTGAAAAATGCCGAAAATGAGAAAACCGTTTTTGAGGCGACAGCCAAATCCATATGCGATGAAAGAGGACGGGTAACAGGCGCCGTTGTATCGCTCTATGACGTATCCGACCAACGCGAGCGCGAGCGTAAATTACGACGCAGCGAAGCCGAAGCGCGGCGCATCGCCTTTACCGACGCGCTCACAGGCTTTCCGAACCGTGTTTCCCTGCAACGCACATTGGAGCATGACCTGGCCGAACTGTGCAAACCAGGGGAAAAACTGCTTGTAATTTCCGCGGATATTGCCCGCTTTAAAACCATCAATGCTATTCACGGCAACAAAGTCGGCGATCGGTTGCTGGCCGAGACAGCCGATCGGATGGCAGGCATTGCCGGTGCACGTGCCATTGTCGGGCGTTTATCGGGTGATGAATTCCTACTTTTAGTGCCTGTCGACCCTGCCGACCCTTATAGCGTGACGGAAAAGCTGTGCACCATCATGAATGGCCAACAAGTCATCTCTGGCCACTTGCTGACTGTGCAGCTCCACGCAGGCACAGCGCTTTGGCCTGATGACGGCGAAGACGGCAATACTCTGCTGCGCCGGGCCGATGTAGCGCGTCAGCATGTGAAGACGCAAAACGGCCAATCGCTACGCCACTTTGACCCCAAGCTTGAAGCCGATGCAAGCCGCCAGCTGAAGATTGAACAAGACCTCGCAAAGGCCATGAAGCAGAACGAATTCTCGGTGGTCTATCAACCCATCGTAGATGCCATGTCGAGCGAGGTGGAAGGATTTGAAGCGCTATGCCGGTGGAACCACCCCAAGCTCGGCTTCATCCCACCGGATGTGTTCATCCACGCGGCCGAACAGACAGGCGATATTCTCGATCTGGGGGAATGGATGCTGCGCCGG
>CAKZYD010000100.1 GCA_937884085.1 uncultured Sphingomonadales bacterium
ATGGCATCATCTGCAATCGAAATGTCCGGTTTAGTGCGCCAAGTGTAAAGCGTGATATGCGATCGTAGGCAGTCAAGCAATGGCCGAGACATTCCCGGTATTCGCAGCAATTCGTCGACGACACCAAAGCGCTTGGGTTCTGGCAAACTGCGCTGGGCCTCACGCAACCCAAAAATAAGCCGACTGGCGGTTACACCGTCTAGCCCAGCACCAACAAAAAAGGTTTCCAGTATTTCATCTGATGCCTTGTTGACATCAACCTTACCTGCATCGGCACTGACCTCAATGACGAGGTCGACACCGTTCCATTGAAACAAGCCCCTCACCGGGCCCTGCGCGGGTGCCCAACGTGATTTTGAATCATTTGTAAGCAGATCAAAAACTATGCCTTCAAACGCAGCATCCATGGCGGTGTCGAGCGTTTTTGAATTCACGTAATCAGCAGTCTGTTTTCTAGTGGAAACGCTGATCAAAGAGATGGACGCGGCGAATACGCTGAGCAGCAAGATGATCCATAAAACGGTCAAAAGTGTAAAGCCAGCAATACTTGATCTGCCTTTGTGTTGCGTCAGGCCCGTGATGGCCAAGGTGACCAACACTTTAAGCAACGTAAGGCTGCTTTGAAGGTGACTGGCTTTGTTCATCTCGTTTGTTTGACATAGTGCCGTGGTGTTATATCAAACCCCAATGCGTTTGGACGCAACAGAATAACGGGAGCGTTCGCTGAGCTATTGGAAAAAAACTTCATAGCCAAGTTTCGCGTTGCCGAATAGTTGCAGGAGTTGCGGCGTTGCCATTGCTATCAATAAACCGAGCACGATAAGCATCACGAAGGACTCTAACAAAGTACATCATCACTGCGAGCGCGCATCTTTCACTGTTAAGCGCTTGTCGGGTGAAAAGCTGCATCATAGACCGCACGATTATGCGTCTGTGACAGCGAGATCGGAGCATAGTCCCGATTTTGCCAATTTAATAGATGTTTATTACCGAATAGGATTATCTACCCTGAGAATAGTCGATATGACCGATGCGACCACTGGATTGAATTCGACAAATAGTCCCCAGAAAACCGTCGTTGGACATGACGTGAGACTCATCTGACACCTTGTTGCGGAATGCCTTCCATTCGTCTGGAGGGTTTTTCGCGTAAATGCGGTATGCGACGATTAAAAGCTCTTTATATACTCCATATCGATACCCCTGAGGTGCACTGCATGCGTTTTGGCAATCAAATGGTTGTCACGCAGCTCCAGTTCGCCGCGCGGACCATGGAGCGCGACAGTATCCTGATTGAGCCCGGCAAGAGCTTTGATTGAGATGCTGTTGGCCTGCTGTGCGAGCGTAGAGAGCAGATGAATGCCTTCATAACAGGATGCGGCGAATTGATTGAGCATGGGCGCCGTTGGCCCAAAATACTGCGTGTACAGTCTTTCCAGGACATTGGCGTTGTTATCGGCTGTATTGCGCATATAGGAGGTTGAGGTGAAAATCCCATCGGTGTTTTCCGCGCCAATCCCAAGAACGGTGTTTTCTTCAAGCACGGCGCAAAAGCGTATGATACGGCGCGGCAGCTCAGACTGGCCGAATTGGCGGTTAAAGCGAACTTTGCTGCAGCCAATCAAATTCACGAATACCGCATCGGGCTCTTTGGATGCGATTTCTGAGAGAATATCGGAAAAATCATCCGCATCGGCGCTCACATAGCGTTCGCCGACCACATGGCCATTGTCCTTTTTGATAAACTCCTTGGCACACTGGTTAGACACATATGGGTAGTTATAATCATTGCCGATCAAAAACCAGCGTTTGGCCCCAAGCTGCGATGCAAGCCAGCTGATCATCGGTTTGGTCTGATGTTCTGGGGTCTGCCCGACCATAAAGATGGATTTATCTGTCTCGCCGCCTTCATAGAGCGGCGTATAGATATAAGGAACATCGGGTTTGATATGTTTTGCAATGGCGACGCGAATATCGCTGGTATGCATGCCCACAAGAGCGTCAATGCGACTATGTTCGATCTCGCGGCTAACATTATCTGCGACCTGGTAAGCCGGGCCGGACGCGTCAATCAATTGATAAGAAAGCTCCCGGCCTAACACACCGCCGGCTGCATTAAGCTCTGCGATTGCCAGGTTGACGCAATTTTCGCATGACAATCGCCACATGCCGATTGGGCCGCGCTGCGGCAACAAAAGTCCAATAGAGAGTGTCTCCCCCATGATTAAAGACTCTTCTTCCTATCCCTTTAAAGAAATAGGTTACGTCAATTCACATAAGATGCACAAGCGGGATATCTGCCTCTAGACATTTTGGCTATAGAATATTATGTCAATGCGATAAGTAAGTAACACGGATAGGGTAAAAATTGGGATGCCCGAAACGAGTGTGGACCCACAATTCATTTTGGCGGAGTTGATTGCAAAGGCTCAAGCGCGTGTGGAACTTGAATCAGAGCAGATCATTAAGCAGGAAAACAGCGGCTTTGCCATCGAGCATTGGCACGTTTTAAAGGCGCTAGCGCAAAACGGACCGATGTCCATGGGCGAGATCCATGGCATAACGGCGATCAACGATTCGACCCTTACGAAGCTTGTCGATAAGCTGGTGCGCAACGCTATGGTCTACCGCCGGCCAGATGAAAAAGATCGCCGTAAAATCATTATTTATGCATCAGCGAAGGGCAGCGATCTGGCTGATCAATTGAGTCAGCGTATTATGCGGCGACAAAAAGAGTTTTTCCCCGACGTGTCGGTGACCGATCTGAAAAAAATGGCGGCTGTGTTATCTGAAATCGCTCGCTGACTGCATCTTTTGCAAACCTGCCGGGCAAATGCGACGTCATCTTAGATGTCCCATTTGTTAAGACCTGCATCATAATTCTTCGGGCCGATCTTATGGCTATTTTTCCGCCCGCCAGTTCTCGCCAATATCTCAACCGATGAGTTATGGGTCAGGCTCTTAAGGGTCTCATTGGAAGGCATTCCTGAGGCCGTTAGATCTCTCCACTTGACCGCAGCAGTTGGGCAAGACTTTCAATAGTGAGTGATGTCGATTGGGCGGAGGTCTGTCTGCCTTGAAATGGTTGTGAACCTCGCTTCCATGATCAGCATTAGAATTCAAATATGAGTTCCGAAAAAATAACGTAGGGAAGGTGGAGCGTGGACATATATCATCACGCTCGACGAACGACCTTAAGAGCCGAATTGCAATCGCAAAACGGGCTGATCATCCAACAGGTCCACAGCGCCAACTTCGCGGTTGCCCATACTAACGTGATGCCGCTCTCGTAAAAATAAAGCTTGCAATACAGAAAATCTATTTACAGAGTGATTTAAACACGGGCTGCGAGTATAGTTCGATCTAGAAGATATGCGCGCCGATATAAATGCAAGCAGGAGAGGGCAATGGCATCAAAATTGGTAAGAGAATTGCGTGTAGCGTCGAGTTGCATCGCACTTGTGGCGGCATTTCCAGCCACAGGTATGGCGCAGGTTTTAGAGACGATTACCGTCACCGCGCAGAAGCGTGAACAGTCCATCCAGGACGTCGGCATTACCGTCACGGCGGTCAGTGCGGAGCGGCTGAAGGAAGCTAGCGTTCGCGATGTTGTGGATCTCGCAGCATTCTCGCCGAATGTGCAGGTCAATTATGGCCTTGGAAATAATTTCTTCAATATTCGCGGGCTTGGCCTCAATGAGTTTACGGCAAATCTTGATGCGCCGGTTGCCGTTCATGTCGACGAAGTCTATCAGAGCAAGGGCTTTATGACCGGCCTATCGACATTCGATGTGGAGCGGGTTGAAATCCTCAAAGGCCCGCAAGGCGATCTGTTTGGCCGCAATACCACCGGCGGCACGGTCAACTTCATCACGGGTCGGCCAGACTATGATCTTGGCGCTCGCGCCATCGTTAATTACGGCAATTTCAACACCATCAACGCCGAAGGATTTATCACCGGTCAAATCGCAAACAATCTTGCCGGCCGACTTGCTGCTTATGTGACCAATCAAGGGCGCGGATTTTATGAAAATCAGTTAACCGGCGAAGATGAAGGCCGAGTGCGCGAATATGCTCTGCGCGGCCAGCTTGAATGGTCGAGTGACAAGACGACGGTGCTTGCCTCGCTGCATTATGGCGAAGATAACTCCGAGCTGCATCCTTATGAGGGCTCTGGCAATACCGATCCGGAAACGGGCGCGCTCTGCGCTGAGTTTTTGAACGGCACCGTGGAAGGCGATACACCGGGCTGCGTGCGTGGGCTGGACCTGGCGTTTGTCGATCCTGATAACCTGCCTGAGGGTATTGAATTGCCGCTACCCGGCTTATTTCAACCTGGCGAGAGCGATCCCTTTACCACGCAAAACAATCTGCGATTTGATGTGGATAATTACTCGATCGGCGGATTTGTTCGCATCGATCACGATTTCGGCAATCACATCTTCACCTCGCTTACCGCATTCGAGCGTTTTGACCGCAAGCAACAGGAAGATTCCGATGGCAGCCCGGTGCCGTCCGTCGAGGTTTACTGGAACAATAGAATTGACCAATTCACTCAGGAATTCCGCCTGACATCGGACTTTGATCATGATGACTGGTCCTATGTCGCAGGGCTGTTTTATGAAAATGATGATTATCGGAATGAAGATTATCTAACGGCGTTCATTCCGTTTTTGCCCAATCCGGGCAATCCCTTAAACAATTTTTCAAATTATGACCAAAATACCGATGCCTATGCTGGGTTTTTGCATGTGGAAGCAAATCTCAATGAGCAGCTGCGCTTGATAGCGGGGATCCGCTATACCAACGAACGTGTGGAAGTGAATGGCGGCACTTTCCGCGGCGACGGCCTTGTGGAAATTGACGGTGTGTTTCAGCCTGAGACCATTACAGGCATGATTGCAGACGCTGAGCTGGCGCCGGGTGGCAATAGCCGCAAGGATGAAAATGTGTCCTATCGCCTGGGCGCACAATATTATCCTAGTGACGATGTGATGATCTATGCCAACATCAGCACCGGCTTTCGCAGTGGCGGCTACAGCGTGGCCTTTGCACAGACCCAGGAAGAGCTGGTCAATCTCCAGCCTGAGACAATCACATCTTATGAAATTGGCATAAAGTCAGAGCTGCTTGGCGGTCGATTGCAAGTCAACGCCGCAGCGTTCCGCTATGACGTTCAAAACGGCCAAGTTGATGTGGATGTGCCTGGTTCGCCCGTCCCAATAACTGTCAATGCGCCTGAAAGCGAGACATTTGGCGCGGAAATCGAGACCAAATTTGCCGTGACAAACGAGTTTCAGCTTTTGCTTGGTGGCGGCTGGACCGATACGGAGATTGGCTCTGTTGAAGGCATTGAGGTTGGCGAATTAGCCGTTGAAGACCTGGGTGGCAATAGACGCGCCTTCAACCCCTTATGGACCTTAATCGGGCAAGCGCGATACGCTAAGGATATCGGCACTGACAAGCGCTTTATCGGCTCGCTCGACTGGAACTGGCGCAGCTCCCAGTTTTTGGAGGTCAACAACCAGCCCAGCAACGAGATTGACGCATACTGGGTTGTGAATGGCCGCGCCGCGCTTGAACTCAGTGAAGGCCAATATACCCTCGCGCTCTGGGCCCGTAACCTGACGGATACGGAATATGTCACCTATTTGAATGATTTGCCGGCCTTTGGCTGGCTGCTGCGCGGCTTTGCCCCGCCGCGTACATTCGGCGGTTCGTTCGAATTCAATTTCTAAGCGCCACTTGAGGCATCAAAATAAGAAATTGGGGGGGGTGTTTATGCCAGTATCAAAGCCGACTTTAGAGGAATTAAAGGCAGTCGCTGAGAAGCTGCATTTCAATATGTCGGACACACAGCTTGAAGAATATCAGGAGGTCATTGCACCGAATTTCGAGGCCTATACGTTGATTGAGGAGCTTGAGGATTGGGTGCCGGAGGTGAATTATTCCAGATCACCAGGCGTTGAGCCCGCGCCTAAAGACAATCCGCTTGGCGCTTGGTATATCAAAGCCTCCATCAAGGGCCGCCCTTCCGGCCCGCTTGCCGGTCATAAGGTGGTTGTCAAAGACAATATATGCGTTGCCGGCCTACCGATGATGAACGGCGCGTCGACCTTGGAAGGCTATGTGCCTGATATTGATGCAACGGTCGTCACCCGCATCTTGGACGCCGGCGGCGAGATTGTCGGCAAGGCGCATTGCGAATATTTCTGCCTGTCGGGCGCAAGCCATACCAACGCCAAGGGGCCGGTGCTAAATCCTCATGATGTCTCACGCTCCAGCGGCGGCTCTTCCTCGGGCTGCGGCGCGCTCGTGGGTTCGGGTGAGGTGGCCATGGCTATCGGCTGCGATCAGGGCGGATCAATTCGCATACCCGCGGCGTGGAGCGGCTGTGTGGGCATGAAACCGACCTGGGGCCTGGTGCCATACTCGGGTATCATGCCGATTGAAACGACGCTCGACTATGCGGGGCCAATCACGGCCAATGTGCGTGATAATGCGCTGCTGCTGAGCGTGATTGCAGGCGCCGATGACCTCGACCCGCGGCAATATTGCCCTGTCATAGGGGATTACATGGCGGCGCTGACAAAAGACGTGGCAGGGCTTAAAATCGGCGTTGTGTCAGAAGGCTTTGATCGCGAGGATTCAGAGCCGGATGTGGATGAGAAGGTCCGGCTGGCAACCGAGCGCTTTAAAATGCTCGGCTGTGAAGTTGAGCCGGTATCGGCGCCCATGCATCAGACTGGACAGGCCATCTGGCTTGCAATCGTGCTCGACGGCCTCACCGAACAAATGATGGATCGGAACGGCTTTGGGCTGAATTGGAAGGGACTTTATGTCACCAGCTTGCTTGATGCGCATGCCAATTGGCGCAGGAAGGCCGATGACCTTTCGGACTCGCTGAAAAGCTGCATGCTCACGGGCCGCTATATGCTCGACAAATATAACGGCCGATTTTATGGCAAGGCACAGAATTTAAATCGGCAACTAACGCAGCACTATAATGAGCGCTTGGCGCACTATGACGCTCTCATCATGCCGACCATTCCAATGAAGGCGACCCCTATTCCAGGGTCCAAATCACCCTTGTCAGAAAGCGTCCAGCGGGCCTTTGAGATGGTCGGAAACACCTGTCAGTTCGATGCAACCGGGCACCCCGCGATCTCTGTTCCCTGCGGTATGAGCGACGGACTGCCTGTGGGCATGATGCTTGTGGGAAAGCATTTTGACGAGGCCACGCTTTATGCGCTTGCACAGGCCTATGAAGGCGCCTTTCGCTGGCGCGATATGTGATGTGGTCGGCGGATGGCTGCGATGAGTGATGAGGACGCGGGTGACAGGACGGCTTTTAACCCAAGTCATGTCACCGGGCCGACCGAAGTTCCGCTGCTGACCAGTACCATTGGCGAACTCATAAGAATCACCGCAAGACAAATCCCCCATCAGCCAGCCCTTATAGTACCGCATCAGGAGATACGCTGGGATTACAGAACTTTCGATGCGAAAACCGATCAATTCGCTGCTGGTCTGCTTGCTTTAGGGCTGAAGCCTGGCGCGCGCGTCGGGATATGGGCGCCCAATTGCGCTGAATGGGCCGTGGCGCAATTCGCAACCGCTAAGGTTGGCCTCATTCTGGTCAACATAAATCCGGCCTATCGTATTGGCGAACTGGAATATGTGCTCAATAAAGTCGAATGTTCAGCACTGATCCTAGCAAGCAAATTTAAGTCATCAGACTATCTTGCGATGATTCGCAGCTTAGCGCCTGAGATTGACACCTGTAAGCCGGGCGCCTTGCGCAGCGCGCGGCTCGCGCATTTGAAACATGTTATACTCATAGAAGATGACGCTCCTGATGGACTGCGGTCTTTTCGGACTATCTATCGCAAAGCTGGATCCTATTCCGGCGCCGACATTACACCAACCGCGCTTGGGCTCAAGCCATCGGACGCCATCAATATCCAATTTACAAGCGGTACCACCGGCGCTCCCAAAGGCGCGACGCTAAGCCACCATAATATCGTCAACAACGGCTTTTTTGTCGGCCATGCCATGCGCCTGTCCAAGCACGACAAGGTCTCCATTCCAGTGCCGCTTTATCATTGCTTTGGCATGGTGCTCGGAAACCTCGCATGCGCGGCGCATGGCGCAGCGATGGTCTATCCCTCTAAAGCGTTTGATCCTAATGTGACACTCGATATCGTCCAGCAGGTCCAATGCACTGCGCTTTATGGCGTGCCGACGATGTTCATTGCCATGCTTGACGCGCTGAGCGCGCGAGCCCGGGATCTGTCATCGCTTCGCACCGGCATTATGGCAGGCTCGCCCTGTCCGATTGAGGTCATGAAGCGGGTGATTGCCGAAATGCATATGGATGAGGTGACAATCTGCTATGGCATGACCGAAACAAGTCCCGTCAGTTTTCAATCCAGCGTGACCGATCGTTTAGAACGGCGCGTGTCCACCGTTGGCCGCGTGCATCCGCATCTGGAGGTCAAGATCGTCGATGAAGAAGGCGAGGTTGTCCCGCGCGGCGTTCAAGGAGAGCTTTGTACGCGCGGCTATTCAGTCATGCGCGGATATTGGAACGATCCCAAGCAGACGGGCCAGGCCATTGATGACGATGGATGGATGCACAGCGGCGATTTGGCGGTTATCGACGATGCCGGATATGCCAAGATTACAGGCCGCTTAAAGGATATGATTATCCGCGGCGGAGAGAATATCTATCCGCGTGAAATCGAAGAATTTCTCCATACACACCCGCATATTCAAGATGTGCAAGTCTTCGGCGTGCCAAGCGATCGCCTCGGCGAAGATGTATGTGCCTGGATCATCTTAAAAGACCAGTCTCAAAACATGGCCAACCAAGATATCCGAGATTTCTGTAGAGAAATGATCGCGCATTATAAAATCCCTAAATACATAAGGTTTGTCGATACTTTTCCGATGACCGTGACGGGCAAAGTCCAGAAATTCGCCATGCGCCGCTGGATGATGGACGACTTAGGCTTGGCAGAACGCGAAACTGCATGAGATTCAACGTTTGGCGAGACGGATGAAGCCCAATCGATATCCGCTTCGGTGAAACCGAATTAAATTACTATATTTATGGATATTCCAGTTGTAGAGTAAATTAAATTAGCGTAGATTAAGAATTGTACAAAGAACTTACATGATCCGGCAAAGAGCCTTTTGTCGGGAAATCGCAAGCCAGGGTTTTGGCAGAGCATAGAGAAGGAGCGCGCATGTCTACTCGCAGAGAAATCCTTAAATTAGCGCCGACGGTGGCCGCTTTTGGAGCGACCTTGGGATATAATTCAAGTCTCTTAGCCGAAAGCGCGTTGAGCGGTTATAAGGCGCTGGTGTGTATTTTCATGAAGGGTGGTAATGACTGTTATAATACGCTGATCCCAACCAATGCGCACCACTATAAGAAGTATCGGACGGCACGTCGCGACGCTGCCATACCTCATGATAAATTGCGCGGTATGCGAATCAAGCCATCTGCAGGTTGGGAAGATGGTCGCCATATGGCGCTTCACCCAAATTTGGCGCCACTTAAAGACCTTTATAATGCTGGCGATCTGGCTTTGGCACACAATGTTGGTACATTGGTGGAGCCGATTGAGGGCCGGCGAAAGCTCACCTCTCGCCATCTTCCCGACGCGCATTTGTC
>CAKZYD010000101.1 GCA_937884085.1 uncultured Sphingomonadales bacterium
ATTTCATCAGCAATGTCAGCGGCGAGCTGCGGTGACGTCGACTGTGCCAGCACGTTGATGGCAAAGGACACACCCACGCGCTTCACCTCAATTGCGCTAAGAAGAATGCGGATAGCGCGGCTGCGGATAGCCGCTTGAGGAAGTTGCGGGACATCAGGCTCAACCAGCCCAGGATTGAATTCCGGCAAAGTCGTCAAGTCCAGCGCATCCACAACGCGGCCGGCCAACAACGGCGATTTTAGAACCTGCACAGCTGTGTCAACGGCGGGAGAGTCCGTCAAAAGACGACTGCGCTCTTCACCGGGAATCACTTCATCGGCTTGGCGTTCAATCACTACGGTTGAAACCGCCTGATAACGCGGGACGGTGGCAAAAAACATGAGGGCGGCCAGCGCGCCGCATGTCAGAAAGACAGCTAAAATGAGGAGCCAACGCCGCCGGACTGCACGCCAAACTGCAGCGATATCAATGAAGTTAGCGGTATCATCCATAGTGGATGAGAGCACGATATCCTGACGCGTCGAACGGTATTCGGTCATAGCTCAGGCCCCTTTGAGGCGATGATAAAAACTGCGGCGGAAAGAGGCGGGCAGCGCGCGCATGGCCAAAATCATGGCATAGGTTTTGAGCCCTTCGGGCAAGCACAGACCAGCGGCAAGCGCCTTGGAAATCTGCGTTTGCTTAAAGGAAAAGCGCGCGTAGAACGCAATTTGTTGATTGATCAGGCGGCGCAGACGGCGCTGCGTTTGCTTTGGCGCCGATGGCAACATGCTTCGCGCAGTTTGGACGACGATGGGCAACTGCGTGATCTGCGCTGCGTGGCTCACTTTATTGTCGCTGTCGCGGTGGAATTCAGCGCTCGGCTTCGGCGCGTAAGCAAAGGGCGCCAGCGCCGCCGCTCTGAGCCACAAATCCTTATCGCCGCCGCGGCGCGCCTTGCCGTCCGGAAACAAACCAGCGTCTATCAACATATCTTTGCGGAAGGCGCTGGCGCTCGTCCAAATTGGGCACTCGCCCTGGTCAAGCCAGATATCTAAAAACATGTCGAAGTCCGCCACTCGACTGGCAGCTGATAGAAGCTTATCGCCTGCTTTGGAGAGCACACGGCGGTCTGCATAAACATGCTCATAACGCGATGCGAGGCAGCCAGCGGATGGGTTCTCGGCGAGTGCAGCGGCCAGTTCTTCTAAATGCGACGCCGACCAAATGTCGTCCGCATCCAAAAAGGCGACCCAATCACCCAAAGCCTGCCGAATTCCTAGGTTGCGGGCTGCATAGCCGCCTGGCCCCGGCACGTCGCGGGCAAGGCACTTTATCTGGCTGCTGTAGTGTTTCAGAACGGCAGCGCTGTCGTCAGTCGAGGCATCGTCTATGGCGATGATTTCAAACGGCTTAAAGCGTTGTGCCAGCGCGCTATCCAGCGCCGCCGCCACATGCCGCGCTTTGTTATGCACCGGGATAATCACGCTGAAGCGGGGCGGCTCAATCATAGGTGCGGCCTCAGCATATTGTAGCGCTCCAGCACTGGCGTTACGCAAAGGCGCCAGACGCTCGGCCACTGGTAGAGGTGACAGAGAGCGTGCTTGAGCAGGGTAGAAGGCAAACGCCCTTCCTTCAGGGCGGCTTCCATCAACATATTGGCCGCGTCAGGTTCACCGCGATGCATCCACTGCATGGCATAGCCGGAAAGCTTTTTAGACAGCGCCTTTGACGGCTTGCGCAGGAAAGCAGCCTTCGGGCCGTGCTTGTCCAGCAAATCTCGGCCATGCATGTCTACGCTGTCGCCGCATTGGATTGCGAAATCTGAAAAATAGGCCTGCATTAAAAGCTTGGTCGGGTTGACGGCCACGCCGTCAGCCAGCTTGCGGCGGGTATAAAGCGTTTCGGGAACGATATCATAGTCGGCATAGCGCGCCATGCGCACCCATAAGTCCCGGTCTTGCGCATATTGGAAAAACGGACGATAGCCGCCGACCCGATCATAGAGCGCGCGGCGAAACATCACTTCCCCATGGGTGAACGGATTAGATCTTGAAATGGTGTCTTTAAGGGGCGCGTGCTTCTGCCTGGCCCGGATTTTATGCGGCGCGCCAACAGATTGTTCTATGGCAACATGACAGCCAACAAGGCCGACCTCACTACGCGCCTGCATCAGGGCCGCTTGTTGGGCAATTCGATCAGGATAGGAGATATCCCCGGATCCGTGAATTGCGACCATTGCACCACCGCCTGCCTGAATGCCCACATTAACGGCATCGGTGAAGCCTGAATTGGGCTTTGACACGACACGGTATCGCGGATCATCGAACCGCTTTAGGGCTTTCAGTGTCCCGTCCGTCGAGCCATCATCTACCGCAATGATCTCCAGATGCGGATAGGTTTGCGCCAGAAGGCTCTCAATCGCTTCATCCACATAGGCTTCACGGTTGTAATAAACCGTCACGACGGACACGAGCGGCATATCGGTCATTTGCATCAAGAGGCCCTCGCCTTCCAAACCAGCATGCCGCGCGCCTTCGCTTGAAGGAGATCAAAATCACTGCGCCGGTACAGCGCTATATCGCGTATCGCACTGCCCGTGGCTTGTGCATAAACGAAGACATATAGAAGCGCCGCTAGGAGGTAGGTGATGCTGATCGCGCCAGCGGCACCAATGGCGCCAAACTGCGGGATGAGCCAAAACGCAAGGGCCAGATTGAGCGCCACAGCGGGCACAACAACACTCAAAGTCACCCAAGGTTTACCCTGACCCGCCAGGTCCATATTGAGTATTTTCACAACAACAAAGCCGACGATGCCAGGGAGCAAGGCATGGATTACGGGGACGCTGCCCGAAAAAGCTGGGCCGAAGACCAAGGGCACAAAGACAGGCACGACTGAGGCCACAGCAAGCGCGCCGAGCGTTGCGAGGACCAGCGTTAAACGGAGCAAAACGAAAATCTTTTGACTAAAGTCAGGCCGGTTTTTCGCATTGGCGCTGCGAGAGAAAATGATGGCCCCCATGACCGCAGGAAGCTGCCATATATATTCGGCTAAATTTGCGCCGACGGTGTAGAGCCCAAGCTCCTCCAGCGTACTCAAGCGCTGCAGGAGCAAAATGTTGATTTTGTAAAGCAGCGTTATAGCAAAGAGCGACGCCGCATAGACAAATCCCAAACGCACCAGCTTCTTTGCCAAAGCGGCATCAAAGCCTAGGCGCACATGGACGAAAGAAGCGGCGAGCCATAGGGCATAGGTTGTCATGGCGACAGCCGCCAGGACCTCCGCCCAGAGCGCGCCCCAGAGACCAACCTGAAGCCCTGCAACCAGGGCCAATATGCAGCCAGCGCGTACAAGAGCGGGAAGCCAGGATACTTTGTTAAAGTCAGCGATCCGCTGCGTGCCCAAAAACAGCCCGGACGCATAACTTTGCACGATTTTCGCTGGGATCAGCATGAGCGTGAGCGCAATGAGCGACCAGCTATAAGAGGACAGCCATGTCAGTCGGAAATACGCAATCGAAAGCCCAAGCGCCAATAGAGCTGTAAACAGACCAAGGCCAACCAGTGTTCCTGCAATCCGGTCAAGTTGGGCGCGATCCTGGCCAATATGAAAGGCTGCCGATTGCCGGATGCCAAGCTCGCAAAGCGTCATGACAACCGTCGGCACGACCAGCAATGCAGCAAGCAATCCCCGCCCTTCAGCGCCCAGATAGCGAGCGAGGAGAATGCTTGAGACGAAACCCAAACACAGGACAGCAACCTTGGTCTGCAGGACCGAAACCACATCCTTTAAAAAGCTGCGCGGCGCCACGCTTGGCTGCTCAGAGACCCTTGTCATAGAAGCGCTTGCAGCTCTGCAGGCAGAGCATGGCTCAGATGGGCACCAAAGAGCACATCGGCGGCCTGGTGCGCCGGCATGACAGCGCCTTGCTGACTCACGAAACGGACCTCGCAGTCCATCCAATAGCCCGTTTTTTCGCCCACGGTTTGGCGCATCTTATAAATGAGCCACAGCACGTCACGGGCCGAAGCACCGCCACGGTTAACGATAAAATTGCCGTGAATTGAGGAAATCTGCGCAGCCCCGCTGGACAGACCCCGCAGACCCACCTCTTCGACAGCCTTTCCCGGAGGGCCAATGACATCATACATCATAGGATCGCTCAAAAAGACCGAACCGCAATTGGGATAGTGTTTGGGAAATTTCTTACGGCGCGTGGCCAAGATATCAATCATCTCCCGCCTGATTTGGGAAGGTGGCGCGAGGTCCAGCTCAAATTCCGCGCTGAGCACAACACAGTCCGATTTCTGGAGGGCAGACCGGCGGTAGCCGAAAGCACAGTCTTGCTGGTTGAAATGCTGGATTTCGCCTGCATTGTCCAAACACGTGACACTGGTAACATGCGTGCCGATGCCTTTTCTCTGGCTGCCGCCGTTCATGACGATAAGCCCGCCCAAGGTGCCCGGAATGCCCGCGATATGCTCCACGCCGGACAAGCCGCGCCGGGCAAGTTCCAAGGCAAAACGCGGGACCCAAAGCCCTGCTTCAGCCTTCACACGCGTTCCGTCAATCGCCATAGCTGAGATTGGCTGTCCAAGGCGAACCACGACGCCGCGAAAACCGGCATCATCGAAAATGACGTTGGACCCATCGCCCATGACGAACATCGGCACGCCATGGTCTTTAATAATGGCAAGCGTGCGCTGCAGTGCTTGCGCCGAGTGCGGATGCACCATGATATCGGCCAGCCCGCCAATCTCATACCAGCTGCATTCTGCAAGAGACACGTCGCACTCAATGTGACCAAGGTCAGCTGCCGCCAACGCGCAGCTCAAACGCTTCAGTGCTTCTCTGTGTTGCCTCATCATCAGCGGCCTATTGAACGGCGATATCGACGCCAAGCGCCTGAAGCTTCGGCACCAGGCGGTCATAGCCACGCTCAATTTGCCAAGCGTCGGTGATGACGGTTTCACCTTCAGCAACAAGCGCCGCCAGCGTCAGAGCAATTCCGGCCCTTAAGTCAAGGGCGCGCACCTGAGCGCCGTGCAACGGTCTGCCGCCCTGTATGGTGAGAAGGTTGTGATCCGTGCTGTAATTCAGTCCCATTTTGGCAAGTTCTTCAGCATATCCATAGCGGCCGGGAAAGCGTAAATCGATGATGCGGCTTTGCCCGCGCGATTGCGCGCCATAGACGGCAAACAAAGGCTGCATATCAGAGTTGATGCCCGGATAAGGCCCGGTGCTAATCTCAACGGGATAACAGGTGCCGCCGCGCACGATGAGGCTGTCATCCGCAATGTGAAAGCGGGCACCGCTTTCCCGCAGGAATGTGAGCGGCACCTCTAAGTGCTTGATCGGAAAATCATAGATTTCCACATCGCCGCCCGTCACGACCGAGCCTATAAGCCATGTCAGGGCTTCCATATTGTCCGGCATGACACGATGCTTCACGCCAAACAGACGGTTGGCGCCGTCGACTTCAATGCGCTCTTGCCCATAGACACGGATTGTAGCGCCCATCTCTTTCAAGACATCAATTAAGTCGATGATTTCAGGCCGAATATGCGGCCCCCAAATCGTTGTCGCGCCACTGGCCAGACTTGCACATAAAAGCGCGTTTTCCGTGGCCCCTGTAGACCGGAACGGCAAATGAATGTCCGCGCCCTTCAAACCGTCGGGCGCCGCAGCGTGAAGGCGCCCCTCTTTTTCCCAAACACGCGCGCCCAAAGCTTTCAGCAACATCACGTGGAGGTCGTATTTGCGCTCTCCGAGTTTACACCCTCCGGGCAAAGGCACGCTGCCATATCCCAGCCGCGCGGTCAGCGCGCCGAGAATCAAAAGTGTATTGCGAATAGAGCGACCGTCCCAGTTTAGGTCACCGCGCAAAACGCTTGTTTCGCTTATGCACAAAGTCGTGTCGAAAACGTCACAAGTTTTGCCTAAAGCCTTCAACATTTCAGCGTGAATCTGTGCATCACGCAAGGTTTCGGGATAATTCGTTAGAATCATCTCCTCAGCCGTCAAGAGGGACGCAGCCATCAGGCGAAGAACACTGTTCTTCGCGCCGCTCACGCGAACTTTTCCGTTTATTATTGAAGGCTTAAGTATATATTTCGTAGTTTCCGCCAGAGCGGTCTCAGACGGCTTAAACGGTGCATAAGTCTTGATTTTAGTATCCTGAGATTGGTGAAGCACGCCGCTTTTTCCCGCTAATTTTGTGTATATTCAATAGCGTAGACCAACGTCATGCTGCGTCGCAACAATGTAGCGCCAAAGCCACGAAATTGTCCTTTGAGAACCACAAAAAGTACACCGATACTCTTGCATCACTAACCATCACTCCGCGGATGTTGCGATGCAAAAAGTCGCCGTTACAGGCCTGAGAGGTATTCCAGATATTATGGGCGGCGTGGAAGCGCATTGCCAAGAGCTATATCCAAGGCTTAAAGCTCTAGCACCGAATATTGATGTGACCATCTACGGTCGGGCGCCGTATTTATCTGCGCCAAGAAGCGAGTACCATGGTGTTGCCGTGCGCGGCGTTCCATCACCGACGCAGGTCAGTCTAGAAGCGATATTGGCAACCGCATTTTCCATTCTCTATGCCTGGCGCAACCACGCCAAGGTGGTTCATCTTCATGCCATCGGTCCCTCCCTGCTGGCGCCGCTAGGCCGCCTCATGGGTCTGAAGGTCATCGTGACGCATCATGGCAAAGACTATGACCGCGCGAAGTGGGGCGCATTCGCCAGCGGGGTATTGCGGCTAGGCGAACGCATAGCAATGTGTTTTGCCCATCAGGTGATTGCGATATCGCCCTCCTTAGCCGCTGACTTGAAAACAAGATTTCCAAGCAGTGCAAATCGCGTGAAATACATTCCCAACGGAGTGACGCATTTGCCAGCGCAAGATCTGTCCATACTGGAGGAGTATGGCCTGGCGCCTGGCTCTTATATTATGACAGCCGCAAGACTAGTGCCCGAAAAAGGCCTCCATGACCTTATTGAAGCGCACAAAATGTCCGGCACTGACCACACACTCATCATTGCCGGGGATGCCGACCACGGCAGCGACTATGCCAGACAACTAAAAGCGCAGGCCACAGACAAGATTATCTTCGCAGGGCGACGCAGTCGCTCATGCTTGCGCGCGCTTTATGAGAATACCGCTCTTTTCGTGCTCCCATCCTATCATGAAGGCCTACCAATTGCGGCTTTAGAGGCAGCATCATGCGGCGCGCCCATTCTGCTCAGCAATATCACTGGAAATCTGGATATCAAGCTTGAGGCAAAGCACTATTTCGAGGTGGGAAATGTGAAAGAACTAGCAAGGAAGTTGAGCGGGTCCTTCAAGCCGTTTACTGTGGATGCTGTCGATATCAAACAGCGCTTCAATTGGGATACAATCGCACATGAAACCGCTGAAATATACGCATCTTTAGAGAATGGGCTGGGCCTTGAAACCGCTAACACAACCTCCACCACAGCCCCAACAATCCAATGAGATCGCTGCATCACCAGCAGGGACAAGTCCACCAAAGATCAATACGGCGCGGCTGCGCGTCGTTTGGCAGCTGATCCTATCCGATCTCTACCGCTATGAAGGCCGCGTGAGTGCGGGCAGTTTCCTAAAGCACTATGCCTTCACACCTGGCTTTAAATATTCAACGCTCATGCGTCTTTGCGGCTATGCCCGGCAAAGCAAGGTCAAAAAGTGGCTTCTATTTCCCATTTTGAAAGCGTTGCTGCTCCATTGCCGGTATAAATATGGGATTGCCATTCCCGAATATACGCAGGTTGGCCCGGGCTTCTTTATCAACCGGTTTGGCAATATCATGGTCAATGGCGATGCTATCATTGGCGCCAATTGCAATATCACGCACGGCGCCATGCTCGGCCAAATGAACCGCGGCCCGCGCAAAGGCTCACCTGTTTTGGGCGATGAAGTCTTTTTAGCAGCCGGCTCAAAGGTCATCGGTAACATCATGCTCGGCAATCGCGTCGCCGTCGGCGCAAATGCCGTTGTTACCAAAGACATAGAGCAAGGGACAGCGGTCGGCGGCATCCCAGCTAAGCCACTCTCCAAAGCAGGGTCAGACGGGTACATCAACCGACGGATCGACAGGAATCATGAAACAGGCCGCTTTGTGGGTATACCTGACGCCGACGTAAGCTGAGCCTTGTTTAAACCTTGGGATCAATTGATCTTCGGAAATACCGGCTCAGAAGACACCTTCCAAAGTCGCTCTCTGAACTGAGAAGTACGCCTTATCCATAGTGTTTTTTTCCGTATTTTTTTAGGCTACCTGACATGATGTACAGTGTTTCGCGTACACTGCGACGGGGCTATGGTGTTACACTATATCAAATCAAAACAAGCGGAAGCGCGCAGGAGGTGGCTAGACATGCTGGTTGCAGAAAAACTTAGCAAGTCCTTTGGCGGGGTGACCGCTTTGGATCAGCTCGACCTTAGAGTGGAGACAGGGGAGATTTTTTGTCTCCTAGGCGCAAATGGTGCGGGCAAAACCACCACCATCAACTTGTTTTTAGGCTTCGTTGAACCGAGCGCCGGACGGGCGATGGTGGACGGAATAGACGTGTTCGCAGATCCGATTTCAACCCGGAAAGACCTCGCCTATATCGCCGAACAGGTTGCGCTTTATCCGCAGCTTACTGGACTTGAGAACCTAGATTATTTTTTGCAATTAGCGGGCGTTCAAAAGGAAACTGGCTTTCTCCTTCAAACCCTTGAGCAGGCCGGATTGGATGCAAGCGCAGCCCAAAGGCGCGTCAGTGGCTATTCAAAAGGCATGCGGCAAAAGGTTGGTATTGCGATTGCGTTGGCCAAGGACGCAAAAGCGCTTCTTTTGGACGAGCCCTTGTCAGGACTGGACCCGGCGGCGGCGAACGTCCTGACGCACTCCCTTCAAATGCTAAAGCAGCAAGGCAAGGCGATATTGATGGCAACTCATGACGTCTTTCGCGCCAAAGCAATCGGCACACGCATTGGAATCATGAAAGCCGGGCGGCTGATTGATGTGCTCGACGCTGCCACGCTCAATGCAAGCGAAATTGAGCGGATTTATCTTACCCATATGCAAGACACTGGCTTTCAGGATGCTGCAGAATGATTAGAGCCGTTATCGCAAAAGAACTGCGCACCTTTTCGCGCAGCGGCGTTTTTCTGGCGCTGTCATGTGCCATCTTCACCCTTATCATCGCCGCCTCTCTGTTGTCGGCCCAACGGCTCGCCACCTTTGAACGTGAACGCGATATGGCTGAGCATATCGATGAACAAGTCTGGGAAAGCCAGGGTGCGCGCAACCCCCATGCAGCAGCCCATTTTTCCCGCTACGCTTTTAAGCCCATCCCTAACCTCGCCGCTTTTGACCCGGGCATAACAGACTATGCAGGGCTTGCGGTTTGGATGGAGGCGCATGTGCAAAATCCGGCCGTTTTCCGCCGCGCTGAAGACCTTGGTCAGGCCGGCCAATTTGCCAATCTATCGCCGGCCTGGGTTCTACAGGTGCTGGCGCCCCTGTTCTTATTTCTGGTCTTGTTCGGCGCCATCTCAGGGGAGCGTGAAGATGGGACGCTTAAACAAACGCTGGCGGCTGGGGCGGGCACTAGGACGCTCCTTCTGGGCAAATTGGTCCGCGCCTTTATGGCCATTGGTGTTGTTGCCATCCCAGCTGTCTTGCTAGGCCTGTGGACCAGCTCTTCCGCAACCACC
>CAKZYD010000102.1 GCA_937884085.1 uncultured Sphingomonadales bacterium
CAACACGGAAGATGTCGCCATCGTCAACACCTGCGCTGTTACTGCGGAAGCTGTGCGCCAAGCGCGCCAATCCATCCGCCGCCTGCGCCGCGAGCGGCCAAAGGCGAAGATTGTGGTCACAGGCTGCGCTGCGCAGATTGAGCCAGACACCTTTGTGTCGATGCCCGAAGTGGACCGCGTTGTGGGTAACAGCCATAAGGCGGATGCCGGCGCCTTTTCCTTCGACGTGCCTCAGCCGAAAGCTGTGTTGAGCGACATCATGGCCGTTCGGGAGACAGCCCAGCATCTGCTGCCAGGCTTTGCCGACAAGGCCCGCGCGTTCATCGAAATCCAGAATGGCTGTGACCACCGCTGCACCTTCTGCATCATCCCCTATGGCCGCGGGAATTCGCGTTCTGTACCCGCTGGCGCGATCATCGAACAAGTGCGCCAACTGGTCGGCAATGACTATCAGGAAGTGGTTCTGACCGGGGTAGACTTGACCAGCTACGGCAGCGACCTGCCTGGCCGGCCGACGCTTGGTAATCTGGTCCAGCGCATCTTGAAGCTGGTGCCGGACCTGCCGCGCCTGCGCATCTCCTCCATCGATTCGATCGAAGCTGATGCAGCACTCATGGAGGCAATTACGGGCGACATGCGCCTCATGCCCCATCTGCACCTCAGCCTGCAGGCCGGGGACAATATGATCTTAAAGCGCATGAAGCGTCGCCATACCCGCGAGGACGTCATTGCCTTTTGTGAAGAGGTGCGCGCCGCCCGGCCAGACATGGTGTTTGGCGCTGACATCATCGCTGGCTTCCCAACAGAAACAGACGCCATGTTTGAGCGCAGCCTAGCGCTGGTCGATGACTGCGGCCTGACCTTCCTGCATGTTTTCCCATATTCCGCGCGCGAAGGCACGCCAGCTGCCCGCATGCCCCAACTGCCTAAGGCGGTGCGCAAGGCACGAGCGGCCTTGCTGCGCGCCAAGGGGGAAGAAGCAAAAGCGGCCTATTTTGGAAGCCGCATTGGAAGCGAAGAACGGGTCCTCATTGAGCGTTGCGAAGACGGGATCGCCCGCGGCCATACAGAAAGCTTTGCCCCCATCACGCTTGCAGCGGATGCCAGCGTGGGCCGCCTTGTCACGGTGCAGGTCACAGGCGTTTCAGACGCTCAGCTCATCGGCGAACCGGTTCGGCAAGCCGCATGAGCGAGGAGAAAAAGCCAGGCTGGCTGGCCAGAATGCGCGCTGGGCTTAGCCGGTCCTCAGCCAAAATCTCCAGCGGCATCACTGACATCTTCACCAAAGCCAAGCTGGATGACGACACGCTTGAAGCCTTAGAAGACCTGCTCATCATGGCAGATCTAGGCGTGCCCACCGCCAGCGCCGTCTGCGAGGCTTTGGCAAAAGACAAATATAACAAAGACATCTCTCCCGAGGCAGTCAAAGAAGCCCTCGCCGAAAAGATTGCCGCCATCTTAGAACCGCTGGCCAAGCCACTCGACATAAACGCTCAAAATCGCCCGCATGTGATCCTCGTAGTGGGCGTCAACGGCGGCGGCAAGACCACGACCATTGCGAAGCTTGGCCGCCAGTTCCAAGACCAAAACCACAGCATCATCTTTGCCGCTGGCGACACCTTCCGCGCGGCGGCTGTGGACCAACTCAAAGTCTGGGCGGACCGGCTGGGCTGCGATATCGTCACGACCAAGATCGGCGGGGACGCCGCAGGCCTAGCCTTCGATGCTATCAAGCAAGGCATGGCGAGCAATAAGGATGTCCTCCTCATCGATACCGCCGGGCGCCTGCAAAACAAAGAAAACCTCATGGATGAGCTGGCCAAGGTGCGCCGCGTCATCCAAAAGCTGATGCCCGAAGCGCCGCACGACACCATCCTGGTGCTGGACGCAACAACCGGGCAAAATGCGCTGAGCCAAATTGAAGTCTTTAAGGATGTGGCAGGGGTCACCGGTCTAGTGATGACCAAACTGGATGGCACCGCGCGGGGTGGCGTGCTTGTCGCAGCAGCAGAGAAATTTGGCCTCCCCATCCACGCCATTGGCGTGGGCGAGAAGATCGAGGATTTGCGGCCCTTCAATGCGCAAGACTTTGCTCGCGCTTTGGTTGGGCAGGATGAGGACGTATAAATACCGCCATGCTGAACTTGTTTCAGCATCTCGTGGACGAGGGGCGCAGGCAGGTGCACGAGGCCCTGAATCAGGTTCAGGGCTGCGGTGGAATGATAAGGTATGAGTGAAATGACGGACCAACACAGCGCCGAGCAGGATCCGAAAGCCGCCCTCCAGCGCATGCTCATCGAGATCGGCCCGCTCCTCGTCTTCATCCTCACCAACTGGAAATTCGGCATTATGGCCGGCACCGGCGCCTTCATGGTCGCCAGGACCGCCGCCTTCGCCTACAGCTGGATCAAGACCCGCCATGTGGCCCCCATGCGTTGGGTCAGCTTCGGCTTCGTCCTCGTCTTCGGCGGGCTGACGCTTTATTTCGACAATGAGCAGTTCATCAAAGTCAAACCCACCATCACCAACATGCTCTTCGCCTTGGTGCTGCTCGGCGGATACGCCTTCAAAAAACTCTACCTCAAAATGCTCCTGGGCTTTGCCATGCCCCCCATGCAGGAGGAGGGATGGAAGCGCCTCACCCTCAACTGGGGCTTTTTCTTCATCTTCTTGGCCATCCTAAACGAAATCTTCTGGCGCAGCTTTTCCACTGAGACCTGGCTCAACCTGAAGCTCTTTGCCGTGATGCCGATTACGCTTGTTTTTTCCGGACTGCAGATTCCGGTGATCAACAAATATATGGTGGATGACGCTAAGCCTGCTGGGTAGTCTATCGTTGTTGCCCGATTTATGGACAACTCTAGCTGCACGCCCAGTCTAAAGCATCTTGTAGCCGGTCATCGCCCCAAAACAGCTCTTCTCCAACGACTAAACTAGGCGCTCCAAATATGCCCAAATGCTGCGCTTCCTCAACGCGGCGGCGCAGTGTTTGCTTCCACTCTTCTTCTTTCGCGGCAGCCATGTAAGCCTCCGCATCACCACCCACCTCTTCGATACATTTGGCGACCACATCCGGCTCGGCAATATCAAGCCCGTGTGCGAACTGCGCGGCAAACACCTGACGACAAAAGGCTTCGCCCCAGTCCTGCTGAAGCGCCGCCAAAGCCACGCGGGCCGCAAGCAGGCCGTTTTGCGGAAAGGGCTTTATGCCTGTTAGGACAGACGGGTGGAGAGGCAGCTGATGTTTTGCGCACAGCCGCTCCAAATCGCGCCACATATAGCGGCCTTTGGCTTCGTAGATATTGAAGGGTGAGGTATTCCAGCCCTGCTTTGCGAAAATGGGGCCAAGGAGGAAGGGCTTCCAGATGACATGCACGCCATACTTTTCGGCTTCCGCCTCAATCCGCATGGCCGTTACATAGGAATAGGTGGAAGCGAATTCGAACCAGAAGTACAGAGGCTGTGTCACGGAGAGAACGCTATGCTGGCGCTTGTAAGACGTCAATCTTTGGCGCAAAATTGCTGCCATAGGGAAATGCGTTTTGCGCGAACAGAGAGTTATGGAAACAACAGCCTCCCCCAATCCCAGTCAGGAAATTGAATCGCTCGACGCGCGCGAAGACTATGCGCGCATCGCCTTTCTGCTGTCTTATCAGCTGTTTCCCCTCACCATCGAGAAGGCGCTGGAGTACGCCCTCTTTAAAACCTACGCATCACCGCGCATTTCAAAGCTGCTGGCCGCCACGGGCGAATTCACCAAAAGGCCGCAGAAGCGCTATGATGACACGGTGCTGGTGCTCGCAGAAATCACCGAGAACGGCCATGACAGCGGGCGCGGCCAAGCCTCTTATGCCCGCCTCAACGCCATGCATGGCCGCTTTAACATCAACAATGATGACTTTCTTTATACGCTTGGCACCTTCATCTTTGAGCCTATCCGCGCCCTGAAGCTCTATGGCCCGCGCCCGATGACGCCGCATGAGGAAGACGCTTGGTTTCAATCCTATTTGCGCCTGGGGCGTGGTATGGGCATTCAAGATTTACCAACGGATTTGCAGGCCTTTCATACCTGGTACAAGGCTTATGAGAAGGAGCATTTCCGCCTGGCAAAAACCAACCGCATAGTTGCCGATTCTACGGTGGAGGTGCTGTTTGATATGCTGCGCGTCCCGTCCGTCTTGAGGCCCTTTTCCCACCGTGTTCTGGTCGCCCTGATGGAGCCGCATGTGGCCAAGGCTTTCGGATATGATGCGCCATCAAAGCCTCTGCGTGCAGCCGTCTCTGCAATGATGCGCCTACGGCGGACAATCGCCGCATTGCTGCCAGAGAATACATCGCTGCGCCTACAGACCCAGCGACGCCTGCGTTCCTATCCGAATGGGTATTTAATTGAGAGGCTTGGGACATTCGCAGCAACACCTCCCTAATCAACGTCTTAAACTGATAGCATTGCTAGCAATGCTATCACAATTAGGGTATGGTTTGCCCTATGGCGACTTTGACAATTAGAAATATCGACGAACTTACCAAAAGGGCGCTGCGTCTACGCGCAGCCTCAAAGGGACATTCTATGGAAGAAGAGGTGCGGCAAATTCTCGGCAAAGCCCTACAACCAACCGCTCCTCATCTGGTCGATAAGATCAGAATGATTGTTGACCAGACTGACGGTGTGGAGCTGGATATTCCGCCGAGAGAAATCTTTGACGTAAAGGACGTCTTCGGCGACTTTCATGAAATGCCGTGATTATTCTTGATACCAATGTGGTCTCTGAATTGATGCGACCTGCGCCCAATCCAAATGTCATTACATGGAATAGCGCGCAGCCTACAACCAGTCTCTGTACCACCGCGATTTGCTTAGCAGAGCTCTGGACAGGCGCGGCTATACTATCACCTGGGCAAAGGCGAGATACCATTGCTGCTCAGCTCAGACAGATAGCAACAGCGTTCGAAGACCGCATTCTAGCCTTCGACCAAAATTGCGCCTTGCCCTTCAGCCAAATTGTCGCAAAGCGCAGAGCTAGCGGCAAACCGATTTCTATGGCGGATGGACAAATCGCCAGCATTGCCCGCGTTTATAGTGCCACCGTGGCAACACGGGACGTGGATGGGTTTTCAGATTGCGGGGTTAATATCATCAACCCTTGGACAGAAAGCCCCTAAATCACAATATTCAAAACCTGCCCAGGCCGCGCGGGCTTTTCAGGCCGCGCACCAATAGCCTCGCGCTGGGGCGATGCGCTGGGACGCTGCTGGCCGCGCTGACCTTGGTTTTTGGTGCCGATGTCGATGCGGTCGCGGCGGAAGGCGGCGACTTGGGCATCTTGGGCTTCGCGGGCGATGGCGATGCGTTCGGCGCGCTGGGCGGCGAGCTTTTCCGAAGACAAAGGCGTACGGCGCGCGCTGTCTTGGCCGAGCTGCGTTAAAAATGCGAAGCTATTGCCCGCAATCTTCATACCCAAAATCCCAAAGCGTCTGGCGCTCTTCTGATGCGCACAATCCACAGTGCCTTAACGGAAAAGCGTTAACGGGCGTTTAGACAATGTGATTAAAATTTTATCTATTTTTCCGCCAACCGGGCCCGCAGTGCGTCTGCCTCGTTTTGCAGCTCTGGAGCGACATCAGTCAGCGCAGCGAGCTTATCAAGCGCTGCGGCTGACTCTTCAGGTCGGCCGAGAACCAGATAAGAGCGTGCCAGCATCAACCAGCCTTTCGGGTCATCGCCATCCGCTTCAAGACGGGCGGCTAGGCCTTCAACCATGGCAGCAATTTCCGCCTGGCCATTCTGCTGTCCCGCATTGTAAGGAGGCGCGCCAAGCTGACGCGCGGCTTCAGCAAGTCCTCTGTCAAGCTGCGCCATCCAGGGCGCAGTGGGCCGGGAGCGCGCTTTGAGAGCGGACCAAATTTTCTCCGCTGCCACTGCATCGCCCTGCTGCAGTCGCTCCAGGCCCGAATAATATTGCGAGATGGGGTTCCCTGGGCTGACCGCCTCGGCCTGGGCAAAGGCCAGCATGGCGGCAGGCGATATCTGGCCTTTTTCCGCCGCCACCAGCGCTTCGCCTTGCCCAATCCAAACATCTAGCCGTTTTGGGTCCCGTGCCGCCGCCGCAGCATAGGCTTCGAACGCGCCGCGATAGTCTCCGTTTGAAAACCGCTCTGCCCCGGCGTTCATGATGTCCTTGAGCGGGCCTCGTGGAAGCGCCTCTGTCGTTTTTGGCACGGGCTTTTGCAGAGGCGGGCGCTCGGCTGGTATCGGGTCCGCAACAAACAGGAAGCCGGCCGCGCCGATCACCAGAAGAGCGGCCAGCAGCGGCGTTGCCCACGCTGCCTGCCCCGTTGACATGCCACTCCCTCCATTATTGAGTGCAAGAGCACGGCGGCGTAAATCCTCTCGCTCACCAGCAGCCGCATCTGCCGTTATATCGCCGCGCTTTACGCGGGCTTCCAGGTCGCGCTGGGATTGCTTTAAGAGCGCCAAATCATCCTGAACAGCAGCGGAAACACCTGACCCAATCCGCTGTGCCGCACGGACGAGCAAAATGCCGCAGCCGGCGCCCAACGCAAGGATGGCAAGCAGATTTAAGATCACTCGGCGTCGCCCAAAATGGCGTCCGCCGCTTCCACATCGGCAGCGGACAGCGCTTGTTTGGGCTTTTGGCGCCGCGACATGACAATACCAGTGACGCCGAGCAGCAAAGCAAGGAGTGGCGCCGTCCATAGCAGAGCAGTCCCAAGCTTGAGCGGCGGATTTAACAGCACCCAATCGCCATAACGTTTCACCAAATAAGCTTTAATATCCTCCGGCGTGTCGCCTGCAGCGAGCCGCGTGCGCACAATAGCGCGCAAATCCGCCGCCAGCGGCGCATCAGAGTCCACAATGGATTGGTTTTGGCACACAAGGCAGCGCAGCTCGGCCATGACGCGTTGTGCCAGTGCTTCCTGGGATGGGTCTTCCAAGACAGCGTCATCCACACCGATGGCAAGCGCAGGGCTAACCCAGGCCAAAATCGCGAGCAAGCTAAGTACGCGCCTCACTGCACCTCTCCCTCCAGCTCTGCAAGGATAGGCTTTATTTGCGCCGTGATGATTTGCGGCGTCAAGACACCAACATGGCGATAGCGAATGACGCCGCTGCCATCGACGATATAAGTCTCCGGCGCGCCATAGACGCCGAGGTCGATGGCACTGCGGCCAGTTTCGTCCAAAATGACCTTGGAATAGGGGTTACCAAGCCGGCTTAAAAAACGGGCGATGTTGGCTGCGGGATCTTTGTAGGCCCAGCCGATGATGGATACGCCGTCCTTTGCCAAGGCCGTCACCAGGCTGTGCTCTTCCCAGCAAGGCTGACACCAACTGGCGAACACGTTGATAAGCTGCACAGCGCCGGTTTGAAAGTCGGCCTCGCTCGCCTCTCCTACGTCCAGCAGCGGCAGCGCAAAGTCAGGCACAGGCTGGTTGATGAGGGCGGACGGCAAAACCGATGGGTCTTCATCAATCTGGCGAATGAAGATGGCGAGCAGCACGCCGAAAGCCAAAAGCGGCAACAGGACAAGCGCGCGGCGCATCAACACTCCACTCCGTTATGCTGAACTTGATTCAGCATCTGGTTCAAAGCGAGGTCCAAAAGACTGAACGAGGTCCTGGATCAAGTCCAGGACTGCGGGTGGCTGGAGCCAGCACATGTCTCTAAGCCAACGCAGCCTGTGCTGCAGCGCCGCTGGGCTGCGGCGCGGCCGAAGATGATTTTCGGCCAATGGACAACAAGCCACCAAAGGCAACCATCAGACACCCAGCCCACAGCCAGCTCATCAGTGGACGGGTGTAGAGGCGCACGGCCCAGCCGCCCTCGCCTGCGTCGCCAATCACGGCGAAGAGGTCTCCGCCAAAGAGCGGCAGGATGGCTGCTTCTGTTGTTTCCATGGGCGGATTTAAGTAGGTGCGCGTTTCTGGCGAGAGTGTCGCTACCTGCCTGCCAGCCCGCGCGACATCAAAATGGCCACGAATGGCGCTGTAATTCGGGCCTAGGACTGGCTGCGCACCCGTCAGGGTAAAGCTGTAGGGGCCGACATCAGCGGTTTCACCAAGACGCAGGCGGTCCAGCACTTCCACTTCCCACGTGGCTGACATGGTGATGGCAAGCACGACCACGGCGACGCCAGCGTGCGACAGCGTCATGCCCCAATAGCGCCGCGGCTGGCGGATAAGGCGCGCCCAGGTTGCGCGAGAGAACCCATCGTCTTTAATGCGGATACGGGTTGCAACGTCAGTGCCTAAGGCCAGCAGCACCCAAACGCTCAGCGCCAGGCCAAAGAGAGAGATGAGCGGCACATCCGCCGCCTCGCTTGTTACGGGCGCAAAGGCCCAGCCAGCGAGCGCGGCTATACCAGCTAGAATGCCAGCGACTTGCAAGCGCTGCAGCAATGCTGGGCCATCTGCCCTGCGCCACGCGAGAAGCGGACCTGCACCCATGACCAGAATGAGCAGCATAGCGATGGGCACAAAGGTGGCTTCGAAAAAGGGCGGACCGACGGAGATTTTCTGACCCGTTGCAGCGTCGAGCGCCAAGGGATAAATGGTGCCGATAAGGACAGTAGCGAGGCCAGTCGCTGCCAAAAGATTGTTGGCCATAAGGCCGCCTTCCCGGCTGAACAAGCGATAGGCTCCAGTCGCTTGAAGACTGCCTGCGCGCAGGGCGAACAGAGCAAGCGCACCGCCGACGACAAGAGCCAGGAAGCTCAAGATGTAAAGACCGCGCTCAGGGTCCACCGCAAAAGCATGCACAGACGTCAGGATGCCCGAGCGAACCAAAAAGGTTCCAAGCATGCTAAGCGAAAAAGTAAGCAGCGCGAGAAGGACTGTCCACGCTTTAAAAGCATCCCGTTTTTCCAGAACAGCGATGGAATGGAGCAGCGCCGTGCCAGCCAGCCAAGGCATGAAGCTGGCGTTCTCCACCGGGTCCCAAAACCACCAGCCGCCCCAGCCAAGCTCATAATAAGCCCACCAACTGCCAAGGCCGATACCTATGGTCAGCATCGCCCAGGCCGCTAGCGTCCAAGGCCGCACCCAGCGGGCCCAGGCTGGGGTGATTTTGCCTTCCCACAGCGCTGCGACTGCAAAAGAGAAGGCGATCGAAAAGCCCACATAGCCAAGATAGAGAAAGGGTGGATGCAAGGCGAGACCGGGGTCTTGCAAAAGCGGATTGAGCCCGCGCCCTTGGGCGGGGATCGGCGTGATGCGGGCAAAAGGATTAGACGTCAGCAGCAGAAACAACAGAAATCCGATACCGAGCCCGCCCTGCACCGCCAGAACGCGAGCGCGAAACAAGGGTGGCAGTTTCGACCCAAAGCCAGCGACAGCTGCCCCTGCCAGTGTGAGAACCAAAATCCAGAGCAGCATGGAGCCTTCATGGTTCCCCCAGGTGCCGCTGATTTTATAAAGCAGCGGTTTGCCCGTATGAGAATTGGTCGCCACGTTGAGGAGCGAAAAGTCTGACACGACGTAGCTCACCATCAAGCTGAGAAAGGCGAGCGTGCAAAGACCGGCTGCCAGCCGCGCGCTGCGGTCTGTCATGGCCACCCGGCGGACCATGCCGCGGCGCGCACCGACAAAGCCAAACAGCGCCTGCGCGGCACTGAGCGCCAAAGCAATCCAAAGCGCGGCATGTCCCCATTGGGCAATCAAGACGGTATTCCCTAACTCTCCACGTCCTGTAGAGACTGACCTGGCCGAAACTCCCCGCTTTCCTTCAGTTTTTCAGCGAGCTCTGGCGGCATATATGTTTCATCATGTTTCGCCAAGACCCGCGTCGCGGCAAAGGTGCCGTCTGCGGAGAGGGTGCCTTCTGCTACCACGCCTTGACCCTCCCTGAATAAATCAGGAAGCAGGCCATTGTAGATGACGCGAACCGACGCACCTTTGGCCGTTACATCGAAAGACACCCCAGCAGAGGTGCTACTTTTCAGCACAGTGCCCGGCTTGACCAGGCCGCCCAGGCGCAAGGCTTGCCCTATCGCAGGGGGGCTGGACACCAGCTCATCGGGGGTAATGAAGAAGGCGGATGCATCATCTAGGGCGCTGAGCACAAGGACGGCAGCCCCGATGATAGCGGCGCAGGCAGCGCTAATGACGACAAGACGTTGGCGTTTAGGCGTCATCACTGCGCCTCCGCCGTCTTGGCTGCTGGGCCTCTAAGGCAGCCAAATCCTGGTCGATTTTGCGGCGCTTGAGGAAGAGCCGCAAAGCAAGGCCTGCCAAGACGCCAAACGCGATACCGTAAGCCGCTGCAATGAAGGGCGCGTGGGTGAGGCTTTCCATTGGTCTAGCCCAAATCTAACCGATAGCTGGTCGTCGGGGCGGCTTGGTTTTCCATCAGCGTTTCCAGCCGGACGGCCTTAAGCTCTATTTTCATACCCTTTAAAATCATCAAGCCCGCATAAGCGCTCGCGGCCAGGACCATCGCGGCTAAGGGCCATAACATGCTGCCATCAATTGTCGGGCCACCGGCGCGCAAAATGCTGGCGGGTTGATGCAGCGTGTTCCACCATTCAACGGAAAAGCGAATGATAACGAGATTGCCAACACCCACCAGCGCCAGGATTGCTGCTGCGTTTGCCGCCCGCGCACGGTCTGAAAAAGCGTTCCACATGGCCATATAGCCAAAATAGAGAAACAGCTGAATGAGCACAGAGGTCATCCGCCCATCCCATTCCCACCATGTGCCCCACATGGGTCTGCCCCAGAGCGAGCCAGTGGCGAGCGTAATCAAGCAAAACGCCGTCCCTACTGGCGCAGCAGCCCGGGCCGCCATATGCGCCAAGGGGTGGCGCCAGATGAGCGCGGTGGCACTGGCCAAGGCCATGAAACCATAAAGGCCGGTCGTCATCATGGCGCTCGGCACATGCACATACATGATCCGCACGCTCTGCCCCTGCTGATAATCAGGCGGTGAGCCGAAAAAAGCCAGGTATAGACCTAAAGCCAAGCTCAGGCCAAAGAGCACCCACAACACGGGGCTAACCCGGTCAGCGAGGCGCCCGAAGCGCGCTGGATTGGCAAAGCGATGCATAGAAGGCGTTTTAAACGAGGAAGACCCTGAAGAAAAGCGCTGCTAGCGCCGCATTTGGCTCATTTTAAGGCCGCCTTTAAGGCAAAATGCCCAGCCAATGGCGCTATCACCAGGCTGATAAGGCTCGACGCGCCAAGCAACATGAGCGCCGCCGAACCACTATCGGCGGCAGCGCTGACCCCAAAGATGAGCGGCGGTATCATAAGCGGAAAGACAATCACGATCATCAAGAGCGACGACTGGCGCGCGCCGAGCGTTAAGGCAGCTGCAAGCACGGCTAGGCAGCTCAGCGCTGGCGTACCGATCAACAGGCTCAGCATATGCTGGCCTGCGCTGGCCAGCCCAGCGCCTAGGAAGATGTCGACCACCACCGTCAAAGCGATTTGCGGGGCAAAGGCAATAACCCAATGCGCGACGATGCGGCTAAACATGAGGCTGCCTTCCGCAAAGCCCAGGGCGCGCAGCTGCTCCAGGCTGCCATCCTGCTCATCCTCAACGAAAATCCGTTCCCCATGCAATACGGCGAGAAACAGCGCGAGAAGCCAATGAACGCCCGGCGCAATTGCGGACAGGAGTTTGGTATCCGGCCCCACTGCGAAAGGGAACAAACTGGCAGCCAAGACCAGGAAGAAGCAGCTCAAGGCCAAGGCCCGCCCGCCTTGGGACAGAACGGCAATATCCCGCCATACAAGGCTCATGCCGCAGCCTCGCCCAAGCTGAGCGTCTTCGCCCCATCAAAAGCGATGTCTTCATGCAGCGCCATGACAATACAGCCCCCGGCGGCGCAGTGGGTTTCAAAGGCCTGTGTAAGGAGCGCGCGCCCTGCGCTATCGAGCGCATTAAATGGCTCATCAAGAACCCAGACAGACGCCTTGCGCAGGAGCAGCCGGGCAATGGCAAGGCGGCGGCGCTGACCTGCTGACAAAGCGCGCACAAGAAACAGGCTGCGGTCTGCAAGGCCCACCTGTGCAAGGACCTCATCCAATGCTGGATTTTGTTGCCTCGCAAGCGCGCACCATTGTTTGAGCGCACAAGCGACGCTGGCGGTATCCTTAAAGCCATCCCGGTGGCCAAGATATCCAACGCTGGTAGCCGTCAGAGTGCCCGCTGCAGGCGCTGCAACACCGGCTAAGACGCGCAGCAGCGAGGTTTTTCCGCAGCCATTTGGGCCGCGCACGACCAATTGTTCGCCAGCACGTAGGTCAAACGTCAGACCCTCAATCAGGGTCCGGCCGCCGCGGTCAATCCGCAGGGTTTTGGCGCTTAAGAGCGGCTGGTCTAAGGGTGTAGCTTGCATCGCGCCAGACCCTAGTGCTGAGGGCCTAGCCGATGCAATGGTCGAGGATTACGGGCGGCGACGCAAATGCGCGCCAGCCAGCAGCCCAAAGCCTAGCAGCGCAAGGCTCGCGGGCTCTGCAATACGCACGCCAAAGGTTTCTTCCAGCGCTGCCAGGGCAAAGGCCTCGTTAACAGGGCTGGTAGGATGGACGGTGTCAAAACTTGCAAAGCCAGAACAATCCACATCGGGCGCACCGAATTCACCGCTAAAGCCAATGCAGGGCTCAAGCAGGTTGAAGCTCTCCAGCGGTGGGAGGCCAAAGGCATCTGGCGCGGACAAAAGCGTGTCGCTGAAACTGATCCAATCAAACAGGCGCAGGTCTAAAGAGAAAGACCGCATGGCAAGCTCATCCAAAATGGCTTGCTGCAAAGTTTCAGAAAAAGCCCGCGCCTCTGCCGATGTGCCACCTGCCGTGCTAGCAGGCGGTGCGCCAACATCAGGCACGCCCATCAACAACAGGTTTTGGGCGCCCAACAATTCTAATTGGACAATGCTGTCGGCGACGATGGTCGCGGCGGAAGCGATATAATCATCAGCGCTCAGACCGCCAATATCGCCAGACACAAGGGCAAAGACGTCATTGCCGCCCATATTAATAACAAACAAATCATCGCCATCGGCTGGCTTTGAATCCAGCGCAAAGGCGCCAACTTGCAATTGCAAGTCTGGAACTGTGTCGGCGTTGGCAACGATACGGGCATTGCCGAACGAATAATTGTTTCCACCCGCAAGCGAAGGGGCGGCGAGTTGCGTGCCGGTGGTATAGAAGGTGAGCCAGTCGCCAACCGATGGGCCATCATTAAACCGGCCCTGAAAATAACCCAGGCTTGGGCTGGGCACGGCGCCGCCAGTGGCAATTGCGATATTGCCACTATCCACCAGCGAATCGCCAAAGATAAAAACGTTATCGAACGGCGCGGCAAGTGCCGCCGATGAGACGCATACGGCAGCGAAAGACGCTGCAGCTGCGCGCAATGATTGCAATAAAATCATGCAAATACTCCCCAAAATGAACCACGCAACACATTTGTGAGGCGTCCTGCACGGCCCCTCATCTTATTGTTGTAACGAAACGGTAACCTTAGTTTTGAAGCTCAGCAAGACTTTTACCGCCCAAGAGGCTTTCGAAGAGACTTCTGTGGAGGTTTTCGCAACCTAAAAGCGCACGGCTCATAGGATTGCTTTTCCTGCTTTGGGGTCCCTTGTTCTTCGTGTTTGAGTGTTGCATGAACGTCAGCAGCCTACCGACCTTTTTGACGGAGCCTTGCCATGACAACCGTCGGCCAAGACAGCCTGCAAACCCGCAAAACACTGACCGTTGAGGGCGAAGACTTTGCTTATTATTCCCTCGATGCCGCTCAAGACATGCTGGGCGATGTATCGCGGCTGCCCTATTCCTTGAAGGTCTTGCTGGAAAACCTGCTGCGCTTTGAAGATGGGCGGACCGTGACGGTCGATGACATTAAAGCAGTTGCGGACTGGCTTAACACCAAAACATCAAGCCATGAGATTGCCTACCGCCCAGCGCGGGTGCTGATGCAGGATTTCACCGGCGTGCCCGCCGTGGTGGATTTAGCCGCCATGCGCGCGGCTATGACGGATTTGGGCGGCGATGCGGAAAAGATTAATCCGCTGGTACCCGTTGACCTCGTCATCGACCACTCCGTCATGGTCGATGATTTCGGCAATCCGCAAAGTTTCCAGCGCAATGTGGAACTGGAAATGGAGCGCAACCGCGAGCGCTATGAATTTCTGCGCTGGGGGCAAAAGGCCTTTTCCAACTTCCGTGTTGTGCCACCTGGGACAGGCATTTGCCACCAGGTGAACCTGGAATATCTGGCGCAAACGGTGTGGACGGAGAAAGACCAGTCCGGCGCGACTGTCGCCTATCCTGACACGCTGGTCGGCACGGATTCCCACACCACCATGGTCAATGGGCTGAGCGTGCTT
>CAKZYD010000103.1 GCA_937884085.1 uncultured Sphingomonadales bacterium
GCCGCGCCGCCCAAGGATAATAAAGCTTCTCCCGTAGTGCCAACCAACGCTAGACCGGCTCTTATGGGGGCACGCAAACCAGAGCGCGGTGTGATTGGCAACCGGCTTGGCCGGCCGTCACGCACGGATTTGCCTTCCCGCTCTAAGGTAAGAGCAAAGGCATTCTCCAGATAATCCCGCGCTGCCTGGCGGCGTTCACCTGTGGCTGAGATCGCCTCCATCGTGTAGAGCTTTATGGCATCAGACTGGGCTAGCCGCGCCCAGGGTGCAGCCTTGGCATCAAACTCTATACTTGCGCGGCGAGCAGCGGCTGCCGCCCCCTGGCTGAGGCGGCTTTCCCAGAACAATGTACGCTGGTCTAAAGTGAAGCTTGACCACCGGATGAGCAGGAATGTGCCCACCAGAAATACCAAGCCCACAAAGAGCAAGAAACCTTGCGCCAGATATTTTGACCGGGCTTCAGCCGCGGCGGCAGGCAGACTAAACAACGTTGCTGGACTAGGGCGCACGTCCATCAAGGGCGAGGCGTTTGTCGGCGTTGACAGGGAAGAGTCGGACACGGCGCGCGAGCTTTATCAATCATGGAAGCAAGTGGCGCTATGGTTAACGCAAAGACTTAAACCTTCCTTAAAAGCCTGCTGGCATGGTGGCGCCCATGCGATTTTTTTTATCCCTCGTGCTCGCCATCACTCTTGTGCACCCAGTTGCACAGGCAGATGCGGCTATTTTTGGGTCGCGGGAGACCGCGTATCAGGACTTATCCTATTTTCCCAAATGGACGGGCATGATTGCACGCTCCTTGACGGGAGAAATCGGCACCCGCACCAGCCCGAAGAAGCGCTCCATTTGTAAACGCAACCCACGCTTTGCCTGCCCAGAAGAAGAATGGAAGACGTTTATCGCGGCCATGAAATCCCAGCAGATTGCGGGGCCGGCGCTACTGAGGCGGGTCAACCAGCACCTGAATCGCGCAGCATATGTGCAAGACCCCATCAACTGGGGCGTGCCTGACTTTTGGGCCCATGCCTTGGAATTTCTGCAGCGCAATGGCGACTGCGAGGACTATGCGATTTCAAAATACGCCACCTTGAAGCGGCTCGGCGTCCCAACCCAATCCATGCGCGTTGTCGTGTTAGAAGACTTGAATTTGGACCTTGCCCACGCTGTTTTAAGCGTTGAGATGGAGGGAACCTGGTACATTCTAGACAATCAAATCAGAACGGTTTTGCCAGACGATGCCATCGTCCATTACCAGCCCGTCTATTCCATTAATGAGCATGGTTGGTGGATGCATCGCTCCTCTGGCAGCGCTTTGCCGGGCCGCTAGAAACCGGCTCTGTGCCAAGATAGACGCAATTTAAATCAGTTTTTAGGGATTGTTGCCGACACTGCACCCTCAAGACAATTGTGCTTAAGGTTGCCGTGCAGTGAGTTCCGCCTTTCAAACCGTAACGCCCTCCGCCGAAGATGAACTGCTTGAGTTTTGCCATGCGCTTCGCCGTCATAAGGCAGGACGCTTCGCTCTCCACTTTAAATTATCGCTCCTCAGCCCACGCTCCAGCGGTGCCTTTGCAAATCGAAACGCAGCATCCTTCTTCCATGGCCTGATTAAGGCCGACAAAGGCAGACTCTTTCGCTTGTCCAACAACGACATCGTCTTCATCAGCACCAATGTGGATCGCTTTGAGGTCGAAAAACTGGAAAGCAACGTCATCCGGTTCTTCAATGACGATAGTAATATTGCGGACGATCCGTCGGTGCTGTCCGACCGGTTTGATTTGACCAGCGACTATGAAGTGTTTTTGGCACGGTGCGGCAACATTTCCGCCAATGCCGAGGCAAATGTGGTGCCGCTTGCACCAAAGGCGGCGACCAAAGGCGATGTGGGCCGCAGCTTTGTGATGCGAGCACCGGCAGAGGAAGCCCCTTTTCCGGACCTGCCGCAAAAGTCAAACGTTCCCAAGCGCCTATTTTTTGCAGACGAAGAAGTCAAACCGATCTCGCCGGCGGATCTAGACCGCTTGGAAAGTAACTTCCGGATTCTCGATCCCACCAACTTATTGATGGACCTGCCAGTCGCAGCGATCTTAGGCGATATGCCGCCGCATGTGATTTTCTCTGAAAAGGCAATCGACTATGAAAGCTTAAGAGGCGCCGTGCTGCCGTCGCGGGACATGCAGGCCGATGCAAATCTCTTTGAACGGCTTCGCTGTATCGTCGAACAACAACTCATCAAGAAGTTGCGTGTTGAAGCCTCAAGCACGGCCCTTGCCAATAGCTTCCCAAGCAATGTCAAAACGGTTCTGTCGTCTCAGTTCATCCGCTTCGACAGGGCGCACCGTCGGCGTTCAAATGTGCCACTGATCATAGATATTCGGCTACATGACGCGCTTATGCATATGGGCCAGTATTTGCAAATGCGCGAGCGCACCCGTGACGCGGGCTACCGCATTTGCTTGTCAGAGATGTCGCCTTATGGCTTTGCAACGATGGATCATTCCCATCGTTTAGCGGATTTCATAAAGGTCAGCGTGAAGGGGCCAGAGGATATTCCTACCGGTCCGTGGCTCGAACACTTCCACGAAAGTGCACAGGCCGCTGGACCAAACAGGCTCATTTTGTCTGACTGTGATACGCAAGAAATACTGGAAATCGGCCGTGAATTAGGCTTCAGCCTGTTCCAAGGGGATTATGTGAACACGCTCATCATGCGGGCGGCGGAAAGCCACCGCCTTGCACGCGCCGCTGGGTAACTTAGCCCTTCAGCCTTTATCGACAGCGCTTAAAGCGGCGAGCGTTTTGCTAAAATGCGCTGCAGGGTCCGCCGGTGCATGTTGAGGCGCCGTGCTGTCTCAGAGACATTGCGGTCGCATAACTCATACACGCGCTGAATATGTTCCCAACGAACACGGTCTGCTGACATTGGGCTATCTGGTGGATCGGCTTTAACGCCGTCCATCGTCAAGGCTTTGACAACGTCATCCGGGTCCGCAGGCTTTGCCAAATAGTCAACCGCGCCGGTTTTCACAGCGGCCACAGCGCTTGCGATGTTGCCATAGCCGGTTAGGATGACGACGCGCATATCGTGGCGCATGGCGCGCAGTTCACTGACCAAATCCAACCCATTGCCATCACCAAGCCGCATATCCACGACGGCATAGGCAGGCGCTTTTTCACGGGCCTTGAAAAGACCATCTTCATAGCCTTCAGCGGTGCGGGTTTCAAAGCCGCGGCGCTCTAGAATGAGAGCAAGACGATCGCGAAAGGCACGATCATCGTCGATTACTAAAAGGGATTTGTCTTCCCCAAGGCTTAGGTCAGTATCCATGTTCACTGCGGGTTGCCCCATGTGTCACCTTCCTCTTCGATGTGCGCGCGGTCCCAACTGATTTCAACGACCGCACCGCCATCCTCTTCATTGTCAAACTCTAACTGCGCGCCGGTCCGGGCAAGCAGGGTGTTGGCTATGAATAGGCCAAGACCCATTCCCGTATCGCCATCACGCCCTGGCTGCGACCCGATATAAGGCACGCCCAACCTAGGCAGGATGTCTTCATCAAATCCTGGCCCATCATCATGGACCAGTATATGAACACTATCCTGATCCCAGGTTACATCTATCGATACGGTCGTGGCGGCAAATCGGACTGCATTACTGATGATGTTTGCGACTCCATGCCGCAACTCTGGCGCGCGGGCAACAATAGGGGATTGACCGTCATCCGATTGCAGTGGCTGCCCATTCAGCTCCAATCCAATGCCCCGGCCTTCATAGTTTTGTGTCACTTCTTCGACGATGGCCAGGATTGGCATACGCCTGAAATGCTCAGCGTCATCGTGCGAGCGCCTGCTGATATCCGCTAAAATTTGGCGACATCGCTCAGTTTCGCTCTCTAATAGATCAATATCATGCGCCAAACTGGGATAGTCCTCACGGTTATCTTTCAGGTCACGCACTACCAGCGAAATTGTTCCCAAAGGCGTACCAAGTTCGTGCGCTGCGGCAGCCGCCAAGGACCCGACTGCGGACAGCCGCTGCTCGCGCGACAAGGCAGACTGAAGCGCTACCACCGAAGCAGCCCGAGAGCGCGCCTCAGACGACACGCGATACGTGTAAGCAGCAATAAAGACCATGGAGACGGTGATACCTGCCCACAAGCCAAGCAAATATGTTGCAGGCAGCTGAATAGGCTCATCAACCGCCCATGGCAGGGGCAAATGGGCCCGTGTGAGAACCAACAGGCAAGCCGTTGCCAGGGCCAGCATCAGCATCGTGGCACGCCCGGACAGCATTGTCGCTGAAATCGTCAGCGGCAGCAAAATCATGATGGCAAAGGGATTTTGCAGGCCGCCGGTGAAGTACAGCAGAAAACAAAGCTGCAGCAAATCGAAGACCAGCTGCAAGCCCGCTTGGCGGCTGTTGAGCCGGCTATGTGTGCCAAACCAAAAGAGCAAACCGACGTTGAAAGCGATAGAGGCAGCAACCCCAGCGCCCAGGGCCATCAAGGGCAATTCAAACCGCAGATAGCTTTGAACAAAGGCGATGGCCGCAATCTGGCCCAAAATGGCAAGCCATCGCAAATTCAGGAGCGTGCCAGCACGCACGCCAGCTTGAAACTGGCCCGCGCTTGGGAGCTTCTGACCAGAGGCAATATCGAGCAAACCATCATCGCCTGCGGGACGACTTGACTTTGCGAGCGCAGCCAGTTGGCCGCGCAGTGTTTTCTCCGGCCTAGCGCTTGTCACGGTGCTCTCCATAGTGTCAAAGGCTGGGGTCTCTTTGGAATAAGTCAACCAAGTTTGGGGTTTTCACATGTCAGACCGGCCAGCACCAACTCGGTGGTATTGGGTAAGACATGCCCCCGTTATTGATGCAACGGGTGAGCTCTACGACACCCCTGACGAACCGGCGGATGTGAGCGATAGCGAGGCTTTTCAGGGGCTGGCGCGAAGTCTACCACGCGATGCGATTTGGCTGACTAGCAATTTACAATGCGCGCACCAAACCGCCAATGCCATTGCGGCAGCCGGTAATGCGCCTGCTAATCGGATGGAGGATAGCCGCCTAGCTGAACAGCATTTTGGGGATTGGTTTGGCAAAGCAGATGAAGCGGACTTTAAAGCCGAACGCAAAAAACGCTCACATAATTTCTGGATGGTCGATGCGGCAACCCGTCCGCCCGGCGGCGAGAGTTTCTTAGACCTTTACGCACGGGTCTGCGCGGCTATTGATAGCTATAGTGCGCAATTTCAGGGCCAAACACTGGTCGCCGTTTCCCATGGCGGCGTCATCCGCGCCGCTTTGGCCTATGCGCTCGGCCTGGAAGCAGACAAAGCGCTCTCCATCATGGTGGAGAACCTTTCCACTACACGGGTCGATTATTACCCTGGCCCAGGCAAGGGCGGCGATTGGCGGACTGTTTTTGTGAATAAGCGGGCGCGTTGATTGCCGCGCCCAGTCGATTAGCTCGCCTCGTTAAGCGCTTTTAAAATCGCTCGTGTGCCACGTGTTTCGTTGGCTATATCAAAGACATCGCGGCCAGTGGAATCCGTAATGTCCAGGTCAGGTTCCGCTTC
>CAKZYD010000104.1 GCA_937884085.1 uncultured Sphingomonadales bacterium
GGCTTTCCAGCGTCTCCGCTTCTTAGAGGGCCTGTTTTTCCTCCGGCTCAAACGGGGCTATCATGCAAATGCCATTGATGAGCGTTTCATCATCGGCTGCTTTCACCGCGTCCCAATCGCAGGCCATTTGACGGGCGGTTAGATAACGGTCCAACGCGCCGGTCAGGGTGTTTCGGTCGTTTAAGATGGTTTGGCCGTTGGTTTTCATGTCAGCTGCGGCAAACCCATCATAGGTCACCACCATTTGGCGGAACAGCGTGGTCACCGGCAGCTCTTCCTTCACCTCGAACCGGCAAATGCCAGCCAGCGCAATCAGATAGCGCCCATCATCCAGTTCTGCGTATTCGCTGATTTTGCCAACACATCCCACATCGTAACAGCGCGGTTTTTGGCCATCTTCGCGCGGCTGGATCATACCGATGAGGCCATTTTTGGCCATCGCCGCTTCCACCATGGCCAGATAGCGCGGCTCAAAGATATTGAGTGGCAGCTGACTGTTCGGCAGCAAAATCGCGCCGGTGAGTGGAAACACCGGGATAGCGCGCTCAAGGGCTTCAGCGGGATTGTTGTTTGAGGCCTTGGGCGTCATAACTCTGCGTGTTTCTCGTCATTGTGCGTCGTGTTTGAGACGGTGGCTGTGCGATTGGCGCAGCCCTGCATTTCCTATTCGTTCAGGAAAAGAGAATGGATGACAGGCGGCGCCGTGCTTTCAAGACAAAGGGGTCATCTGCGCCGATGCTATCAAACAATTGGAGCAGTTTTTCGCGGGCTGCCCCCTCATTCCAGCTGCTATCTGCGGCAATAATGTGCAGCAGATTATTGACAGCTGCCTCGCGATCTTGCGTGGCAAACTCCGCCTGCGCCAGTTCAAACCGCGCTGCATGGTCATCGGGGTTGTCCGCCACCGTCTTTGTCAACGCCGCCAATTGGCCTGCCTTCTCTTTGGCCTCCTGCGCTAAGGCGATGGACGCCTTTACGGCCTTTACATCGCTGTCTTCGCTTTTATCGGGTGGAATGATGGCCAGAATTTGCTCAGCCTGCTCTATATTGCCAGAGCGTATATGGCATGTTGCAAGCCCTGTTAGAGCGGCCACATTGCTTTGATCGGCCTGGGCGATTTGCGAATAAATACCTGCGGCTTGGGAGATATCGCCATTGGCCAAAGCCTCTTTGGCAGTTTCTAAAAAGCTGGCAATTTGGTCTTCAGCGCCAGCCCCGCCGGAGGCATCTAACACGCGGTCAATAAAGGCTTTTACTTGGCTTTCTGGCAAGGCGCCTTGGAAGGCATCAACCGGGCGCCCCTCGACAAACGCAATCACCGTTGGGACCGACTGAACCTGCAGCTGCTGCGCTAACATTTGATTTTGATCGAGGTCGACCTTGGCCAGCCGCACCTTGCCATTGGTTGCGGCAACGGCGCTCTCAATAATCGGCGTCAGCGTTTTACAAGGTTGGCACCAGGTGGCCCAGAAATCCACCAGCACAGGTCTTTTTTGGCTTTCTTCAATGACCTCGGCCATGAAGTCCTGCGCCGTCACATCAATGGGCCCTTCAGGTGCGGCCGCGCCGCCGCCAATTAGTGTTTCCATCTTCTGCTGCCTCACTCTCATATCAGCCGGTGTTCACAAGCCCAGCCGCTCCGTTCTTCCTGTTGTCATATGGGAAGAGAGGAGCCCATGTCGACCAGCGACTTTCGCAAGGGTTTTAACGCAGCCTGTTTTCCACTTGAAATTAAGCAATCGCGCGTATAGGAGGGCCATCTGCCTCATGGATGCGGGCGTAGCTCAGGGGTAGAGCACAACCTTGCCAAGGTTGGGGTCGTGAGTTCGAATCTCATCGCCCGCTCCAGAATTTCTCTCCAATATCACCATAAAGGCTGAGAAGGGCGCTCCTTTCGCCTATAACGCGGTTTGCGTTGTTTCTCCTTCGCGGATGGTTACTTGTGTTGCCGTATTGCCGCCCTCTGCCTGCACCTCGTAGGTTCCAGGCGGCAAGGACATGGGGTCATCCCCAGTGACGCCTGATGCGACGCTCTGGCCGTCCTGAAGCACTTGGAAGCGTTGCTGGACAGCCTTATCGAGCCCCTCTTTGAGGGTTTCAGCGTCCTGTGCGTCCACATAGACGCCGCCGCCGGCTTCGGCCCAGGCGGCGAAGGGGCGACGGTCGATTTCTGGCTCCAGCGCGAAGCTCACCACGTCAATACGGGTGTCGATGCCTTTCTCGCGCAGGCGCGCAATGGCCTCTAGGGGGTCTCCATCACAGGTTTCCTCACCATCGGTGACGAGCAGGATGCTGCTGCGGTTGCTGGCGTTGGCCAAATCGCTGGCTGCTGCGTCTAGCGAAGCACCAATTGCTGTTTTCGCGTTGTTTTGCGGGCGAATGGCGGCAATGGCCTCGCCTAAATCGGCAGTGCTGTTCTGGCCCATCGGTAAGGTGAGCTTGGTCTCGCATGAGCCAGGCGCGCCGCCAAAGATGCGCAGCCCGGTTTGATTGGCTGCGTCTTGGAAGGTTTGGCTTTCTATAAAGTCTGTCAGCGCGTCTCTGGCGATGATGATGCGCCGGCTCCCGTCCAGGCGCTTGAGCATGCTACCGGAGGCGTCAAACACGATAAGCATCTGGTCCAATTGGGCACGCTGCTGCTCTGCAGTGCTGGTCACCTTGAGGAAGCCTGGTTTTAGGACGCGTTCTTCTATTTCCGCCGAAATTTTGTAAGGCTTGGGGCCCAAAAGCCGAGCCGAGGCCCGCGCATAGGCCACTGCGATGTCCTCGCTTTGTAGAACCGAGGCGACTTCCCCGCCGGTTTGCCCCGCCCATAAAGCCACCGTTGGGCGGGACAGCGTGGGGTCTTGGAACATGCCGCCAGAGGAAATTTTGATCACGAAGATGCGCGCTCGTGCTTTTTTGAGCGTTGGCATCAGCTTCGCCTGGGCATCGGCATCGCCGTCCGTGATGATGACGATGGCCCGCGAGCCGGTCCGAGCCATGAGCTTTTCAGACGCTGCCAGCAAATCTGTCTCAGCGGAGCTATTGCCGCCGCCGGCATAGCGCATCAGCGAGCGTTGCAAGGGGACAGGGTCGGTAAACCAGGCCTCGCGCGGCCAATCGACGCCAAAGGCTTTGAAATGGACTGCATCGCGCCCTTTCTCCATGGCATTGCCGTAATTCACCACCGCGCGGCGGATGCGGGGAATGAAGGAGGCAACAGAAGCCGATTGATCGAACAGGAAGATCGTAGAGCGCTGTTGTTCGCTGATCGCGACATCCACATAGCCGCCTGACGCAGGAAACACATATGCCGTCCCTGCTGTGAAGTCGGAGGCGATGACGTCTAGCGGCTCTAGGGCAGTGCCGTCTGGCGACCGCGCGGTAATGGATGGGTCGAACCCTGGAGAGCCTTCCAGAGTGACACGCACAGTGTTGTTCGGGGCTTTGACTGGAATGCGCCACACATCTTCATCGGCAGCGAATTCAACGGTTTGTTCTAGCCCAGCCGCATCTGGGATGAGGGTTGTGGGGCCCTCAGCTTCCTCCGCCGCAAGCGGCTTTTCGGCGCTCGCCATGCGTTCAGCAGCCCAAGGGCCCCAAAGACCAAGGACGGAGCGATAGCTTTCATCTTCCGGCCGTTCCAGCACTTCAATAAAGGCCGGCCCTCGAAAATAGGATTTCGCCGCTTGGGCAAATTCCACTTTGATGGCCTTCGCGGTTACATATTCTGGAAAATCAATCCGATGACGGCTGCCCGCGGCCGGCTCTGGCGGCAGGGTATCGCGGGCGACTTCTCGCCAAGGGCCCGTTGGTCCCGCTGGGGAGGCATAGACGATGGCGTCTGTGGGAAACGGATAGTTGGCAAATTTATCTGTCGTTGGATAGGCGAGCACGACGCCTGCCACATCCGCTGCCATGCTGTTGCGGAAGGTGATGGCCGCATTAAGCGCCGTCGGGTTCGTCTTAGCGGGGAGCTGGGGCGGGTCTTTTGCTTGCGTGTCTAGGAATAAGCGGCGCCTGGCGCGCATGTCTTCCACGGCTGTGGTCAGCGCGCCCAGCCTTTGGTCGGCAATGTTGATATCAGTCAGGCCGGAGGCGCCGGGCGCGGCAATCACTTCAAAACTGTTGAAGGAGATAATGGAACGTTTATCACCACGTTTATCAAGCGCGCGTAGCCGCACTTGCCGCGCTGGTGTCGGACCATCTGGCAGGGTGTAGTATGCGGTTTGGCCCCAGAGTTCATGGGTCGCCCGTACGACTTCTTGCCAAGATTGACCGTCTAAGGAGACATCAACCGCGAAGCTGCGTATCCCGCTTGGGCCATAGCTGCGCGTATCTAGCCCGATGCCGGCAACAGGGATCGGCGCATCGCCCGGCAGGTCTAACACCGGCGCTAGGATTATCTCAGACGACCGCGATAGCAGCGCTTCATGCGACACGGGCGGCTGGCCTTGAACGGTGTGGCCATCGATTGCCAGAAACAGATTGTCGGCATTAGCAGGGTTGCCGCGCGCATAATCTCCCTCGTCATCAATCTCAATACCGGCGGTTGGGAGCCAGCGGGCGCCCAGCGGTGTCAGCGCCACATTGATGCCGCCCAAGAGGGAAGGCGGCGTTGGCAGGGCAGGGGCCGGCGCTAGCGGCAGCGCTTCGGGGGCAACTGCCAGGTCTAGCATGAGGCTGGCCTTTGCCTGGCCGGCGGTGCCTATGAACCCGGCGGCTGCCCTTAAGCGTCCCGTGTAGAGGTCGGGCGGCACTTGGACCATGACCTGCGCCTCGACTGTCTCCCCAGGCGGAACGGAAACAGCGACCGGCGCTGCTAACACGCCTAAACGGGCTGCCCAGATGTTGAGTGTGCCGGAAAGCGCAGCGCTGCCTTCATTTGTGATGGTGAGCGGAAGCGCCAAGGTTTGGTTGAACACGCTAAAGGCTTGCAGTACTGGAACATCGCCGCGTGTGGCCAGCGCCAGGGTGCCGCTTTCCGGCGCGGAAAAGGGGTCGGCATAGTTGACGGTTAAGCGGTATTCGGCCGGGCTTGGCGTGCGTGGCTGCAGCGCAAAAATGTGTTCGCCCGCTGGCACTCGGGACCGCATTTGCCAACCCCCGGGTTTAATCTGCACCCGCGACAACTCCGGGGTTGAGGCTTTGCCATTGGCACTCAAGCTGGCTTGATAACTTGCGCCAGGGGGGGCCTCGACGGTAAATAGGAGGTCCGCGTCGCGATGTAAAAACAGCGAGAAGCGGTCTCGGTCGCCGGTGGGCAGCGTGCCGGTTACGGGCTCCGCAAAGGTCAAACGGCGCGGTAAATCATTGTTGGGCTCGCGTTCCGCATCGGCGCGCGGTGGCCCGAGCGGTTTTGCAATAATCTTATAAGGCCCCACAGCGCCGGTGACGCTGATGTTGACCAGGCCAGCTTCCAGATACAGGTCGCTGACGTCAAGGCGGCGTCCGTCGCCAGGTTTGTGGCGGATATCGGCAAGGTTTTCGACTGCTGTTTTCAGCTGCAGCTGACGCACGCTTTCGCCGAGCACTACAAAGCGCCACATTTGAGCCTCTTCGCCGGTGTCGAAGGCGAAGCTGTCGCTGTCTCCCTCTGCATTAAATCGCCCTTGCACGCGAAAAGCGCCGCTGCGCACATCTTGCCAATTGGCGGCGCGGTTTGGCTCCAAAAGATGGGTGCGCGTCTTGTCTTGGCTTGGGGTGACGGTCAGTTCATATTCGCCGCGTGTCTTGCCGCGTTGATTGACGTTAATCAGTGTTTCAGGCCCACCCATGAACGGGCCGACACTGGCGCTTGGACCGGGAAAGCATTCGCGCACGTCTTGCCCTGCCTTGCGGCCGATTTGCAAACAGAGTTGGGCGTCTGATGAGGTGCGGAACGCGATGTCGAAGATGCCTGCATCCTTCACGACATAATTATCGCTATCGCGCATATCGAGTGGCGCTGTCACCGTTTGACCAATTGGCAAGGGCCGCGCATTCTCTACGGGTCTACTGTCATCAGGCTCTGCGGCTATCCACGTGGGGTTCGCCGTTGGCGTGGTTAGCAGGCGCCAGGCAGCGCCGTCCCCACGCGAGCGAACGCAAAGCGGCGACAGTGTCTTTGGATCCAGCGCGCGCAAGGACAACTGACTTGGCGTGCTGCGGCAGGATAGGCAGCGGTTTTTGTCGTCATAAACATTCATCGAAATTGACGTGCCTGGCGCCGTCACAAGGGTTGCGTCCACGGGTTTGCCTTCAGAAAAGAGGCTGGGCCGTATGCAATATGTCTTGTCATCAGAGGGGGCGGAGACATCATTGCCCACAGCTGCCGCATTTACCGCCTTGCCCGCGGCCTCGGTCAGCGTCTGTTTCGCTGGTGTGCGCTTGACCCGCAAGATTACGTCCACCCGGTCAACCGCCGCCAATCCGATGTAAATCCGGCCAGGTTTGAAGAGTGTCGGAGGCAATTGCGCAATACGGTCTCCCAAGCCCAAGGACGCATCTGTTAAAATATCATTGCGTTTAGTGGCTTGCCCCGCTGCATTGAGCGTTAATTCAATCGCATTTAGCGTCAGCCCAATGGGTTTGAGTGCTTCTGCGGAGATTTCATACAGGTCATCGGCCGCTGTGACGTCGAAATGAAACAGTTGATCGCCGGTGACCGTCAGCGCTACTTCCGCCGCGCCGTCCGCAAGGTCTAAGGCCGTTGAGGAAATCGGCGGCGTCTCGCTTGCTCCACGTAGTTTTGAAAAATCAATGGCTTGGCCGACGGCCTGCCCAGACAGCAAAACAGTTAGGCTGGCAAGGACGGACACATATAGACATCGCAACATCATAAAACTGAACTCGTAAAAATCGCGCCGGAACGGCTGTTTCATAGAGGACGTAGAGAGCTTATCGCGTTCATACCCAGGGTGTCAGTAGTTTCATGCCGGGCACCAGCTTAGCGGTGTTTGTGGCCGTGAGCGTACCAATCTGGCTGGCTTTGGCGCGCGCTGTCCATTCTGTAATTGCAATCGACTCCGACAGTTTTTGCGGCTTATGCTGCAGATGCTCAGTCAAGGGAGGGGTCAATGGCTTGGGATCGGCGTACAATTATCACTATGTTTGGCGCAGCGGCTGGTCTCGCCGGGGCGGCGGGCGCGGCGCGTACACTCGGCAGTCAGTCCGATCATACTGGCACGCCGACACGTCCCAAGCCAGCCAGCGGCGTTGGGCGCGGCAAGTCCGTGGCCATCATTGGTGCTGGGATTGCCGGCCTTACCACAGCCTTCAATCTGCAAAAATCAGGGTTTGACTGCACGATTTATGAAGCTGATACGCGCGCTGGCGGCCGTAATAGAACGCTGCGCACTGGGGATACGGTTAGCCATCGCGATGGCGCGCAAAGCGTCAGCTTTGGCAATGGCGACTATTTCAACGCCGGCCCCGCGCGTTTGCCGGGCTTTCATACCAACATCCTCAGCTATTGCCGGGAGTTGGGCGTTGCGCTTGAGCCCTTCATTTATGAAAACCTTAATGGTTTCTTCATGAGCGACGCGGTCTATGACGGCAAACCACTCCGCCATAGGTCGGTCCGCTATTCCATTCAATCGGCGCTTGATGAATTCGTTACCAAGTCGTTTTCCCCGAGCCAACTGGCGCAGCCTATAACGGCGGAAGAATTTGACCGTCTGGAAGCGTTTATCTTGAGCTTTTGTGGCCGCGAGGGAACGCGTTTTACCGAGGACTTTCGGCGCAGTTTTTTGGTTCATCCCGGTGCGGCAGACACCGCGCCTGTAATGGAAGATGCCCTATCAATCACCGAGCTATCCAAGAGCGCGGCCTTTGGCATTGCCTTATCGTCATACGACTTTGTGGAATGGCAGGCGGCGCTGATGCAGCCGGTCGGCGGTATGGATAAAATAGTCGAGGGCTTCCTTGCGGCGCTTGAGGTTGCGCCGCGCTTGGCGATGGAAGTCGTGTCTGTGGCATTGGCCGACGATCAAGTCACACTGGCCGTGCGAGATCGTGCGTCTGGCCAAACCTCTTCAGTTACGGCAGATTATTGTGTCTGTACTGCGCCGCTCCCCATCGTTGATCGTTTTGAGACCAACTTTGAGGCGCCGTATGCAGCGGCTATTCGCCAAGCGGTGGCCTCTTGGTATCCCTCCACGAAAATTGCCTGGTCCGCCGATCGGCGGTTCTGGGAAGAAGATGATGGAATTTATGGCGGTGCCAGCAGTTTGGATTTTGACGTCATGCAATTCTGGTATCCATCAAACGGATTTAACGGGAATGGCGGTGTTTTGCTTGGTGCGTATACCGCTGGCGAGGCCGCAGACCGGTTTGGCGCGCTGCCGTTGAAGGCTCAGATTTCATCATCGAAAGATATTGGCATGCGTCTTCACACTGCTTTTTCAGCGGAAGCGCATAGTCCCATTTGCATCGATTGGGCGGACCAGGCCTTCGCCAAAGGTGGCTGGGGTGTGCTGACAGATGAGTTTGCGCCAACTGGTGCCTATGCGCGTCTCTGCGCGCCTCAAGGCCGGTTTAGGTTGGCCGGCGATTATCTCACGCATCTGACCGGCTGGCAGGAAGGCGCTGTCTTATCGGCGCATCGTGCGATAGAAGGAATTCTCGCTGATGTAGAGGTTGGCTGATTATCCATAGGCTTCGGGAGATAAGATCATGGGCCTCAAAATGTTTTTCGCTGTGGCTTTGGCAATGACCTGCTGCGTTGGGCCGGCGCTGGCGGACGGACATAGCAGTGTGAAACGGAACAAAATCCCAGGCTCGTCCTTCCCGATCGCGGAATCAGTAGAGGTGCCGGCTGGCGCGTCTTTGGTGTTCGTGAGCGGCGCTGTTCCTGGCCCCATCGTTGAAAATGGCGATCCTAACGCCATCGAAACATATGGCGATACAGAGGCCCAGACTGTGAGCGTCCTGACGCGGATTGAAGAGCGGCTCGATCGGATTGGCCTCGGTTTGGCCGATGTGGTGATGATGCGGGCCTATATGGTGGCAGATCCAAAGCTTGGGCGGATGGATTTTGCTGGCTTTATGAAGGGCTATACGCAGTTTTTCGGCACAGCCGAGCAGCCTAACCTTCCGTCTCGATCGGCTTTGGAAGTCGCTGGTCTCGCCAGACCCGCCTGGCTGATTGAAATTGAAGTTGTCGCCGCCCGCCCTGCTACCGACTAAACTGATCTTGAGCGCGGCTAGCGTCCCTCTCGTTGAAGCGCGGACCGCGTTATCAGCACTGTCGGGATGAGCCCAATCGCGATGATGGCCAGAGAGGCGGTCGATGCTTCTGCCAAGCGCTCATCGCTGGCGAGGCGATAGACGCGTGTCGCTAGAGTCTCAAAGTTAAACGGCCTTAAAATCAGGGTGGCGGGCAGCTCGCGCATGACGTCGACAAAGACCAAAAGGCAGGCCGCTGCAAGGCCGGGGCGGATCATGGGGATATGCACGCGCAAGAGCACATCGGACGGCCCGGCCCCTAAGGTTCTGGCTGCCGCATCTGTGGCGGGTGCAATCCGGGCAAGTGACCCGCTCACAGCATTGAACGACACCGTTAGGAACCGGATAAGATAGGCGTAGATGAGAAGCGCCGTGGTGCCCGACAAGACCAATCCACCCGACCAGACGCCTGTTCTATAAAGCGCGTCTGTCAAGTGTTGGTCCAAGCTGCCAAGCGGCCCGAGGATGCCCACTGCGAGCAGGGTGCCTGGCAGCGCATAGCCTAAAGTTGCAAACCGGATTGACCATCCAATTGGGCGCGCTTTGCTGAGGCGCTGGGCATAGGCCAACAGGACGGCCAGGGCCGCGCCGATGAGGCATGTGATCACCGCAACGCGGCAGCTATTCCAGCTATAGCGCAAGAAATCACCAGCACTTGCCGTATCGCCGCTGGTTAGCCCGTAGTGCAATAGCGCTGCAGTGGGGATCAAAAACCCAAGCAGAATTGGCGCCGCGCACGCACAAGACGCTGCAATAGCCTGCCAACCTCCAAGCGGCGATTTTGTGAGGAGAGCGCTTTGTCGGGCCCCGTCATCGGTCTTGCCGCGCCGGCTGGCGCCTTCGAAAGCGACCAGGAGACAGACGAAGACGAGCAGGACGGCGGCCAGTTTTAAGGCGGCTGCGATGTCGCCAAGGCCGACCCAGGTCCTATAGATTCCTGTGCTGAATGTGGGGATGGCGAAATAATCAGCAACCCCAAAGTCGGCCAATGTTTCCATCAACACCAGGGCCAGGCCGCCGACGATAGCAGGCCGTGCGCCGGGCAGCGCGACGGATAAAAACGCTTTTGTTGGACCGCAGCCCAGCGACCGGGCAGCGTGATATTGGCTGCCAGGCTGGCGCGCAAAGGCGGCCCGCGCCAGAAGATAGACATAAGGATAGAGAACGAGCGCCAGCATCAAGCCCGCCCCCCAAAGCGAGCGGATGTTGGGCAGTACCGCGACGGCGGCATCAATGCCAAACATACTGCGTATCCAGCTCTGTACAGGGCCGGAAATGGCCAGCAGGTCCGTATAGACATAGGCGATGATATAGCTCGGCGCCGCCAGTGGCAGCACCAGCCCCACCTCATACAGCTTTTGACCAGGGAATGTGGCCGCCGTCATCAGCCAGGCGGTTCCAACGCCGATGGCAAAGCTCAGGCAACCGGTGATCACCATCAGAGCGGCGGTATTGGCCATATAGCTGGGCAGCGTTGTCGTTGCCAAATGCGCCCAGTCCGATCCCCCTTGGGTGAAAAATGCTGCGCAAATGGCAAGCAGGGGGATTGCTGCCATCGCCGCAATGATAATCGCGCCCAAGGACAGTCCAAGCGGGGTGCGGCGCCCTGTGTGTGATATCATTGATGTGGATATAGTCGCCATGACCCGCCTCTAAAGATGCTCACTGCGTTATCATCTGCCATGGAAAGCGCAAAGGGATTTGACCTTTGGCGATCAACCGCGATAAGCACCCCCCTGTCCGCAGGAAAGGCCGTGTCGGCCATAGAAAGACCGTCTTGAGCCTGGAATTTTGCCAAGTCAGCCATCGTTACGGCTCTGAACCGGTTCTGCGTGATATTTCCTTTACCGCGCCTGCGGGCCAAATCACCTGTCTTTTGGGCCCATCGGGCTGCGGAAAAACCACGCTCATGCGGCTGGCCGCTGGCATCTTGCCGGTACAGGCCGGCGCTATTCGGCTGGACGGACAGCGCCTTGCTGATGCGGCTATGTCGCCGCCGCCTGAAGCGCGCAATATCGGTGTGGTGTTTCAAGAAGGCGCCTTGTTTGGCCACCTGACAGTTGGCAAAAACATCGCTTTTGGCCTAAAGGCTGACCAGGAAAAAGATAAGATAATCAATACTTTGTTGGCGCAAGTTGGCTTATCCAACTTTGCCGAGCGCTATCCACATACCCTATCGGGCGGGCAGCAGCAGCGCGTCGCGATTGCCCGGGCTTTGGCGCCAGAGCCGCGCGTTTTGCTGCTGGATGAGCCGTTTGCGAACATTGATATCACCCGACGCAAGGCCTTGCGCTTGCAAACGCGTTCGATGCTGAAGGATGACAAAGACCGGGTGGTGCTGCTGGTCACGCATGATCCTGAAGAGGCCTTGGAAATGGCTGATGAAATTGTCGTGCTGTCAGGTGGCACCGTGATGCAGGCCGGATCTCCGCAAACGCTGTATGATGCTCCGGCAACGGTCCATGTGGCGACCATGATTGGTGAAGCCCAAAGGGTATCGGGAGCCATTCGCCGCGATTGGGTGGAAACCGCCTTCGGCCGCTGGCCGCTCTCCTGTTTGAAGCCCAGTCAGGCGCAAGAGGGGCCCATCGAAATGGCGGTAAGGCCGCGGGATTTGACAATTGCAGCGGCGGAGAATGGACCGCGTATAGCCGATGTCCGACGGCTACGCGGGGGAATGCAAGTGACCGTGAAAGCAGCTGATGGCTATCTTGTTGTGCTTTCCGATACGACATTTTCTCTCAGCGCCGACGCACAGGTTGAGGTGCAGCCCAAACCAGACTCCGTTTTTGCCTTCCCGCCAGACTAAGGGTGGCTTGTAAACACAGGCCGGACGGCCTAGTTTTGAGAGCGAGTCGCAAGTTTGAAAGTCACCAACAATGTCCGCTGTAAAGCGCAGTCTTCCTGCCACGCTTATCATTGCCTTTTGTCTCACTGCGATTGCGGTCGCTGCGGCGCTTTATTTTCCCCGCGAACCCCAAATCGTTGAGGCCATCAATGTTTATACATCGCGGCACTATGATACGGATATGGCGCTCTATGACGATTTCACCAAGCAAACGGGCGTTAAAGTCAACTTTCTTGAAGCGCCTGCGGATTCGCTGATTGAGCGGATTAAGAAGGAAGGCAAATATAGCCCTGGTGACATACTTATCACCGTGGATGCGGGGCGCTTGTGGCGGGCAGAGCAAGCGGGCATTTTAGCCCCTGTATCGTCTGACGTGCTGACAACGCGTGTGCCGGAAAACCTGCGTCATGGCGATGGGCTTTGGTTTGCCCTATCAAAGCGTGCGCGGGTGATCATTTATAACAAAGCCGCTGGGAAACCGGAGGGGCTGAACCGCTATGAAGACTTGGCCAATCCCGTGTTTAAGGGACAGGTGTGCATCCGCTCTTCTTCCAATATTTACAACACCTCCCTGATGGCTGCTTTGGTTAGTCACTTGGGCGCAAAGGCCACACAAAAATGGGCGCAGGCGGTGGTTGCCAATTTCGCGCGCAAGCCGCAGGGCAATGATATTTCTCACATTCGCGCTGTTGCCATTGGCGAATGCCGAATTGCGGTCATCAACACCTACTATCTCGCCCGTCTTGCATCCTCCCAGAACCCTGATGAAGCTGCCCTTGCCGATCAAGTTGGCTTGATCTTTCCCAACCAGGACAGCTTTGGAACCCATGTGAATATATCCGGCGGCGGCATCCTCAAACATGCGCCGAACCGGGAAAATGCGGTCAAATTCCTGGAATATCTAACAAGCTCATCGGCGCAGGCCTATTTCGCAAATGGCAACAATGAATATCCTATTATCCCCGATGTGGCGCCGACGGCGGCGATTGCCAAACTTGGGACGTTCAAAGAAGATACGCTCAGTGCAGAAGCGCTTGGCAGCAATCAGGCAGAAGCGATCCGCATTTTTGACCGCGTGGGATGGCCTTAGCGACTTGGTCTACAGGATGGGTTTACAGGATGGACCTTGGCCTGAGATAAAAGCCATACAGCGCTGCCAGCAGCACCATTGCGCAGAGCAGTGCTATGGGTGCGCCATAAACGCCGAGGGCAGGGAGCAGCGCTGCCAAAGCCCCTATGATACACAGGGCGCTGATGCACTGGCACGTGAGCACAAATCCCGCGCCGCCTAGCGCCAATACCGCTGATTCTAGAACAACGGAGGTGATCCGCGCAAGCTGCGCGGCGGCCATCCAGGCGATAACGATCCCGGCCGGTGCAAAGTCTATTCCGCCGACCAAGACAGCCAAATCCGTGCGCCATAGGACGTAGATTAAGACGATTGGAAGGGCCACGAGACTGGCTGTAAGCAGAGAGCGAATGGCCACATGGCGCATGGCCGCGCGCCCCTCCGCCGTGTTCACCTTCGATAGCTCCGGAAAGGTCGCTTCGTTGAGGAGATTGGCCGGATGCGCGATTAGGTTTGTGAGATTGATGGCGAGCTGAAAAAAGCCTGATGCGGCGCCGCCTAAAACTGCCCCAACGATCAGCAGCGGCAAATGGCTGTGGCTTAGCTCTACCGTGCTGGCCAGGTTGGTTTTGATGACGAATGGCCACCAGCCTGGCTCAACGCTTTCTGTGGGCCCGCGTTTCCAATGCGGCAAGAGCTCCCGTTCAGAGAGCAGTTTCCCACCAAGAACCCACAAGGATATCCCGTGCAGCATAGCACTAACGATCCACACGAGGATGAAATCACCAAGCGATCCCCCGGCGAATAATAGCGCAACCGCGCCGACAAAGCGCGTGCCAGGCAGCACTAGAAGTTGCCAGCTCAATGTGCCAAATCGATCTGCAATCTGCAAAACCCCGGTCGGTGTGGCAGCGAATAAAAACGGCCCCGCCCAGCAATAGGCTTCAATCCATGGCATGGCCTCGGGCGGCCATTTGAGAACATCGGCTATTGGGCCGAGCAGCAGAAGGGATAGAGCCACCGCGAAGACCGCGCTCAAAAGATCCAATTTGGCTGTGAAACGGACGAGTGTCTTAAATCGGGTGTTCTCGCCTTTTGCCAGCAGTGGCTCGCCAAAGCGAATAATCGCTTGCCAGGACTGGAAGCGCGCAATTCGCGCAATGATGAGGATGTAGGCGTGCGCCAGAACTAAATAGCCCATCCCGTCTGGCCCCAGCGCCCGGGCCAGAATAGCCAAATACGCCACGCTTAAAACGGCAGCAATAACCTTTCCGGTCGCCAGTTTACCGAAGTTCTTAAAGATGCGTTTGATTGGCGAGGCTTTAACTGCTTCTGAGCGGGTTTTGCGTGCCTCTAAAAGCCCGATCAAGGCCTCCGAAGCGCGTTGGTCTGCCTCGGCGCTTTTGGTGCCAAAGGTGTCAATAAAAGCGTCTTGTTGGGCTTCCACATAGCGGTTTTCACCATAGGCCTTCGTCTCGATGTAGGTCTCAATCGCATCGGGCGTCTCGGCAACATCACCGAAAGTCCAGAACCGAAAGTTCTCGTTGTCTTGCCAGTTGTGGCGGTTTGGGTTGAGGAACAGAACCGGCTTGGGCGTTTCAATGAACTCATAGACTTGGCTTGAAACATCGCCCAGATAGACATCCGCTAGCCGGGTATAGGTCATGTCCACACACCGTTCCGACCCGGTATCAATCAGGATATTGGGGGCATCACGATGCCTGTCTGGAATCCGCGGGACAGCCTTAAGGGTGGCCGTAGGTTTGGAAACCTGAAGGCCGCGCTGGTACATCATGACGTGCGGCGCGACGATTAGATTCAAATGTGGCCTTGCCAGAAAAACATCCATCACCGCTTCGCCTATTGCATACCAGCTTGACAGGTGCGGATCAAAATGGGGGTTATAGAGAAACACTGGGTTCTCATTGCCAAATAGGCCAGTTTTCGTCACACCCGGCTCATTGAGCGCGCAAAATTTGGCATACCCAATCTCTGTGGCGGTCTCTGGCTGAACCAGTCCTTCCTTAATCATTCGGCGGAAGGTCTTTGGTCCTGGAACCAAAACATGGTCAAAATAGGCAATGGCTTTTTCGACCGAAACAGCGCGGTCGCCAGCGCCATGGGGGCTGAAGACAAACGTGGTGGCAGGTAGGCGCCGTTTTAAAATAAGGCTGGTGGTTTCCGGCGTGACGATCAAGTCAGGCGTTTTGAGATAGGCCAAGCTGCGCAGCACAAAGCCATAGCGACCCAATGGCGCGGCGCGGCCGATCAATCTCTCCGCCAGGTCAAAAGGCGCGAGCCCCCCGACCACCTGCAGCGTAATCCTCTGCCTCACATCGTCGGTCAGGCGCCGTTCAATAAAATCCAGATTTGCGGCATCACGGACCAAAGCGACGATATCGGGCGCCGCATCATGCTTGGCTAGGGCCTGCATGATGGGCATTGTGTGCAAGATTTGATGCTGCATCTCGTGGATGAAGAGAAATGCAACGGAGGGTTTTGACACGGCGCTGGTATCTCGATTGCTGCAGAAAAGCTGTGCTGGTCTAGGGCTTTAAAAGCGCGGTCACAAGCTCTACATCGCTTGTCTTATCCACATCAATCGCGGCCAACGGGTCATCTAGGGGAATAAAGGTGGCTCGAGCGCCGGTCTTATCCTTGATCTGCCTAAGGAGCTGCGCCGTGCTCAGCCTGCCGACTTGATAGCGCAGCGCCGTCCCCAGTCCGATTTGCCTTGCCATGGCAACGGGCTGTTTGCGCTTGTCTTCCAAGGCGCGCCAGAAGCGCAGTAAATCTCGCGTTCGGCTGGGCCGAAACAGAAACAGGTTCGCGCCTGAGAAGCAGAAATCACTTAACCTGACAAAGGTCCGTTTCGCGGTTGGAAAGCGGGCCAAGAAGACTGAGCGTTCGACGCAGCCAACGCTAACATCCATCTTAGCCGCCAGCCCTAGGCTTAAGAATTCGTTAACCATATCCGCCGTCAACAACGGGTGGTCGCAGCTGGTGACGAGGATGTAATCAGCCTCCAATTGGGTGAGCGCTGCCTCAACACTCCTAGCTGGACTGCTGTGGGCAGGCACAAAGGTCCGATCTCCCAAGACTTTGGTCAAGTCATCTTGGACATCGGGTGGCGCGCTGATGGCAAGGGCGTTGATGTCCTTTGCCCCATCTAAAGCCGAGACCACGTAGGAAATCATGGCTTGGCCATGGATTGGGAGAACCGCCTTGTGTGGTACATCCCCAAGCTCCAGCGGATCTGTGCCTGGCGCACGCCGTCCTGCCAGTACGAGAGCAGCTACCGACGCTGTGGTCATGCGACTGCCGGTGCTGACACGGTGTTTTGTTCCACTGTCTCAACAGTTTTGCTCTGCAGGTTAAGCTCCCGCACGGTCAAGGTGATCTTTGGGTGCGTTCTATTCGTGTTAGTGAAATCAAAGATATTGTATTGCGCTGGCGAATACCGGCCTCCCGCTTTGGCATGGGAGCAGGAACCGCCGCCTATAACGATCGCCTCGCCTGCAGGCCCTGGCAACGTCCCACGCACCGGGAAATGGGTATGGCCATGCAGCACAAGCTCGGCGCCAGCGCGAGCAATCATGTGCCGAAAGGCCTTATCGTCTGACAGCGCCTTGCGTCTTGATACCACGCCGGCGCCGACGGGATGGTGCAGGAGAATGACCCGGTAAAGGCCATCTTGCTTCGCATCCTCCAGCAAGGTCTCCAGCTTTTGCCGTTGCGCTGCGCCCAGTTTTCCTGACGCCAATCCAGGCGCTGTTGGCGGACTTGAATTCACTGCAATCACGCACAGGGGCAAGCCTGCCGATTTTTCATGCCCCAGATCAGCGATGAAGGGGAAATCATCTGGCCCTGATCTAGACTGCGCATCCATATGTGCTGCTGACAGGGAGGGCCAGCCGCGCATATAGCCATTGAGTTTCCCAAGTCCATCCATCCAGTGCACCGGCACATAGGTGTCGTGATTGCCGGGGACCATCGTGACAGGGGCCCATGAAAAATGCGTCTCCAACCAGGCCAATGCCGCATCAAACTCATTGGGCAGGGCGATGTTGACAATATCGCCGCTGATCAACACCGCGTCACAGCCTTGCGCTTTGGCATCTTCAACCAAGGCTTCCAACGCCCACAGTTGATGGGTTTTGCTGCGTTTGCGGCGCCAGGAGCGGTAGCCTAAAAACCGCTTGTTTAAGAGCGCTGTCGCTGGCGGCGCCTTGGGAATCGGTAAATGAAGATCCGTAAAATGGGCGATACGCACGCGATTCTTATCCGTGTTGTTGGTCAGGCAAATCCCTATGTAGGAAGGACTTGGCAAGGCTTTTTAAAGTGTTGTGAAGCAAGTGTTTCAATCTCGTGACGAAAAAGGTATATTACGCGGTCGGTTAAGAAAAGAGCGTGGATCAACCATGTCTTCGGTAGGCTTTATTATCAACGAACGCAGTGATCGCAGCGCGTCTGTGCTGGATGATCTGCTATATATCACGAAACGTTTCAACAGCGTTCGTACCGCTGTTTTGGATGGTGTCAACGGCATCGACAAGGCGTTATCTGAGATGGGGCGTAAGGGGGTCGAAACCCTTATTATTGGCGGCGGGGATGGGACGCTCCAGGCCGCTTTTACCGATCTTATGAACCATCGCAGATTTGAGCATATGCCCCACTATGTGGCGCTGCCCTGTGGCATGACGAATGTGATCGCCAATGATTGCGGCCTAAGAGGCAAGCCGGCGGAAAGCCTCCACAACTTTCTGTGGCGCTGGATGCGTGGGGACGTGCACCCTGCCTCTCGCAATCTCCTCAGTATCCGCAATGGAGACCAAGATCCAATCTATGGATTCTTTATTGGCGCTGGCGCGTTCCATTCTGCGGTAGAATTTAGCCGCTCAAAGATTCAAGCGCGCGGTGCTAAGCGCTCTTTGGCGTTGGGCCTTAGCGTGGCAAGCTATGTTTGGAAGTCGGCAACGGACCCCACAAGCGCTGAAGATAGTATTGAGCTGACCCTCGAAGAAAGTCATCAAGCGGAACACTGCCGAACGGCCTCTCAAAAGCTCTTCATGGCCACGACGTTGCATCGCTTGGGCCCCGGTCTGTTTCCCTTCTGGGGAGATCAATCCGGCCCTATGGCCGTGACGACAGTTGAGCAGCCCGCCAGCCGTCTTCTGCGCGCGGCCCCCTTTGTTCTAAAGTCCAAATCCAGGCCTTGGTTTCGCGATTATGGCTATCACAGCTGGCGCGATACGAAATTGGTTGCGCGCTTTAATGGGCCATTCGTGTTTGATGGCGAGATTTTTGAGGCCCGCGAAAACGCCCCGCTCACGCTGGATACGTCTCGTCACGCAACGTTCCTGTATTAGAGTATAGTGCAGTGGGCGCGATGGCTCGGGACTGCAGGCCATGACAGCTTTAAAGGGCGGTGTTTCAGACGCTCAAAACCAAGCCATTCTGGACAGCTTGAATGGACCAGTCCCAGCGGCGGCGCAGACCCTGGCGGCCCACTTGGTTGATACCTATCCAAGGGCGTCGGTCCTCCTTTATGGCTCTGGCATTAGTGCTCTAGCGGATGCCACGCAAGCAGATGTGCTTTATGATTTCTATGTCATCGTGCCCTGCTATCGCAGTGCCTTCCCAAACGGGCTTTTGCGCTTTGCTGCGCGGTGGCTGCCGCCCAATGTGTTTTATTGTGAACTGCACGATCAGGGCCAGATGCTCCGCTGCAAATATGCGGTCCTATCGCAAGCGCATTTTGCGGAGTTGGTGGGTAAGACGACGTTTCATTCTTATTTCTGGGCCCGGTTTGCGCAGCCATGCCGCATGGTCTCCGGACCGGATGTGGGCGCAGTTGCCGCTATAGTCGCGACGGCAATCGCCACTTTTTTAAGCCGCGCGGCCCCTTTAGCGCCCGCTGGCAGTGATGTGGCGGGGCTGTGGCAGGCGGGCCTTAGCGCATCCTATGGGGCAGAACTGCGGGCAGAACAACCAGGCCGGGTTCAAACCTTGCTCAAGGCCTATGGGGATTGGCCCGACCGGGTGACTGATCCAGTCTTGTTGGACATGGCTGGCCGCGGCCAGCGACGCGCCCGCGCGTTGTGGCGGCTGAGGGCTGTGCAAGGCGGCCTACTTTCTGTTTTGCGGCTGACCAAGGGGGTGTTCACCTTTGAAGGAGGTGTTGACTATATTGCTTGGAAAATCTCTCGACATGCTGGATTCACCCTGCCCGTCCGCGCTTGGGAGCGGCGCTGGCCCCTGCTTGCCTTGCCGACCTTGAGCTGGCGCTATTATCGCTTAAAAGCCAAGAACTCTTAGGCCGATAGACAGGGCCTTCGGCGCTACGCTAAAACCAAACTATGCTTCGTGCTTGTCTGTTTGTCCTTCTGTGCCTGTCAGCCTCTACCGCTCACGCAGCGTCCGTGCGGGTCGGCGTTGCCAGTAATTTCGGGCCGACAATGATGCGTCTAGCAAAAGCCTTTGATGCCGAGACGGGGCATCGCACGGAGGTTATGGCGGGCTCGTCTGGCGCGCTGTTTGCCCAAATCGTCAATGGCGCGCGTTTTGACCTATTTCTCTCCGCTGATGCCGCCCGCCCAAAAGCCTTGGTGGAAGCCGCGCGAGCGCAGCCCCAGCATCACGTGCCCTATGCCTTTGGCGCGCTGGCCTTGTGGAGCCGCAAGGCGGCAGGTTTTGACACCCAGGAGAGCGTGCGCACGTATCTCCAAAGGCTGCCTGGGCGCCAATTGGCTATCGCCAATCCAGACCTGGCGCCCTATGGCAAGGCGGCCCGCGAGACGCTGGTAGCTTTAAAGAGTGCAAATGTCGCCTTCGTGCGTGGGCAGAATGTCTCCCAAACCTTTGCGCTGGTGGTGACGGGCAATGTACAGGCCGGGTTTGTCGCCGCCAGCCAGCTAGATAGCGTGCACTTAGGCGCGGTTTGGGCTGTGCCGCCCAGCCTCCACGCTCCCATCCGTCAAGATATGGTCCTGCTGAGCCGGGCGCAGCATAATCCGGCAGCGACAGCGCTTTTTCACTACATCCAATCTCCAGCCGGTCGGGCGCTGATTGCCAAATCCGGCTATCACGTGCCAGCAGAGGGACGCTAAGGCGCTGTCATGGATTGGAACGCTGTTTGGGTCACCGGGCTCCTAGCCAGTGTCACGATGCTGTGCTTGATGGTCATTGCCTTGCCGCTCGCCTGGTGGCTGGCCAGGACGCGCTCGCCAGCCAAGCCAGCTGTGGAAGCGTTGACCGCGATGCCCCTGGTCTTACCGCCCACGGTGCTGGGCTTTTATTTGCTCCTGCTGTTTAATCCAGAGGCGCCTTTTGGTGGTGCTTGGTTTGCGCTGACGGGCGAAACGCTCAGTTTTTCCTTTGAAGGCCTTGTGATTGCCTCGATGCTCTATTCGCTGCCTTTTGCCGTGCAGCCGCTGCAATCGGCGTTTGAGGCTTTGGATGAGACGCTTCTGGAGGCAGCCGATAGCCTTGGGGCGGGGCCGCTTGACCGCTTTGTCACAACCGTCTTGCCACTATCGCGGCGTGGGCTTTTAACAGCGGCAATTTTAAGCTTTGCGCACACTGTAGGAGAATTCGGCGTTGTCCTGATGGTCGGCGGCAATATTCCTGGTGAAACGCGGGTCCTCTCCATCGCCTTTTATGAGTATGTGTAAACGCTTCGGTTTTCCGATGCGCATCAGCTGTCGGCCTTTATGGTTGTGTTC
>CAKZYD010000105.1 GCA_937884085.1 uncultured Sphingomonadales bacterium
CACGGCCCGCCCTTTTCGGCCTGCCTTGCAGCTCCTAGAGGCAGCTGACGTCCACGTCAGCTTGGAGATCTGGTGCTTCCGGGAAGGCTGCGGCTTTAGCCGAGGTCACTGCCTTTTCCATCCTATCGGCCACCTCCTGATCGATGGCATCTAAGTCCGCATGCTCCAGCAACTTTGCTTCGGTGACGCGGCTACGGAAGATCTTCAGGCAGTCTTTCTCATTGCGCAGCATATCGAGCTCGCCATCGCCGCGATAAAGCTGCGGGTCGCCCTCAAAGTGGCCATAAAAGCGGACAGCTTCCATCACGATGGCGGCTGGCCCTTCACCATTGCGGGCTTTCTCAACGAACTCGCGGCAGGTCTCATAGACCGTGAAGAAGTCGGTGCCATCAATGGTCACGGCGGGCATGCCGAAGCCAGCGGCGCGGGCAGCTGGATCATTGGTACCGATGGCATAGCTCGCCGCAGTGCCCTCACCGAACCCATTGTTTTCAATAACAAAAATGACTGGCAGCTGCAGCACGACCGCCAAATTCATAGCTTCAAAGGTGGTGCCTTGGTTGGAAGAGCCATCGCCGGAAAAAGAGACGGCCACAGTACCATTCTTCTTGGTCTTTGCCGCCAGCGCTGCGCCGACAGCGAGCGGTGGATTGCCGCCCACAATGCCATTGGCGCCGAGCATCCCAACATCCAGGTCAGCAATGTGCATGGAGCCGCCTTTGCCGCCGCACAGTCCGGATTTCCGCCCAAAAATCTCATGCATCATGCCTTCCACATCGCAGCCCTTAGCAATGCAGTGGCCATGGCCACGGTGGGTGGAGCCGATCACGTCGTCCGGCGTTAGGTTTTCGCACATCCCCACAGCGCAGGCTTCCTGGCCGGCATAAAGGTGCAGGAACCCGGGAATGTTCCCCGCTGCAAACTCCTCGCTGACTTTTTCTTCAAAGTCTCGGATGGTGCGCATCCGCTTATACGCGTCTAGCAGTTTGTCTCGACTGAGCTGCATGATCCCTCCAAAAAAACATTCTCATGTGTCTGTTTCGTCAGACACTACACCAAGGCAAGCTTGGCTACCCCCACCCCTTTTTGAGAGGCTTAATGATGCAGATAGGTGCTCACTGCTGCATCGCTTTCCGGATTAGCGGCAGCCGTCCGCACGGCGCTCAGCCGGGCGCGAACATAATCGATGAGCTGCTGATTATCCTTGCCTGACCCATCAAACCAATCGGCCATGACCATGCCTTCCATCATATAGCGCACGATACACATAGCCAGGTGGAAGACTTCGCCGGTTTCTGCCCATTCCGGGAAGAGTTTGAGCGACAGCGCATTCCACTCTTCCCCGAAACGCTCGCGTTGCGGCTTTAAGATACGCGCGAGGGCTTCATCACTGCGGGCTGCCATTAGCAGCTCCTGCGCGGCAACAAAATATTGCGATTTAAGCTGCGCCAAATAGGTCTCAAGCCCTTCTTCTGTGCGATTCTCTTCCGTACCCAATGCCTTGATGGCCTTTTCGAACTCGGCCAGGCGGCGGCTATGGACATAGACGAGGGTTTTTTCAAACAATTGTGCCTTATTGGCAAAGTGATGCATGATGGCGCCGCGCGACAGACCAGCCTCGTCCGCAATATCCTTGGTGCGCACATGGGCAAAGCCTTTGCGGACGATGCAAGTAACTGTCGCTTCTAAGAGCTGCAGCTGCGTGATTTCACTTTTGCGCTGCTGCCACCCTCCCGTGGCCTCATGTTGCCTTTTAAGAACTTCAAACTGGGCCCGATCTACATGAGGTGAAACGGTATTTCGCATAAGCCCCTCCCTTACTGCACGCCACATTGCAGCAATATTTCCGCCAGGCACATTGTCATATTTGCTAAGTTTTGGCCGTCCCTCCCGTTTTTAAGGGGCAGAACTTAGGCCCACAAAACCCGACAAAGGGTCCATCGCAACGCGTAACACTGAGATAGAACGTCGTGGGACCCCATCCGATTCTGACCTCTAAAACTGTTTATGAGGCCTTTGCAAAGCAGAGTGCTGCGTTTCCAGATAAGCCCGCAACCCTGTTTCATGACCGCACACAAAGCTATGCGGCGCTGGAGGCACACGTAAAAAAAGTGGCTGCTGCTTTGGCCACCTCAAGTATCGGTCACCAAGAACGGGTGGCCTATCTGGGCCTCAACAGCGATACCTATATTGAGCTTTTCTTCGGCGCTGCATTTTCTGGACGCATCTTGATTCCCATAAACTGGCGCCTAGCTGCGCCGGAAGTGGCCTACATTCTGCGCGACTGTGAAGCGCAGATTGTGTTTGTGGACCCTGACTTTGCGGACCTTGCACACGGTGTGAGAGATGAATGTCCAAAGCTGCGTGAGATTATCGAAGTACCGAATGGCTATGAGGCCTGGCGCGATGCAGCCACACGCGCCGAGCCGAGCACCATGGAAGCAACGAGCAAAGATGTGTTGGTGCAGATGTATACATCCGGCACCACCGGCTTCCCTAAGGGCGCACTTTTAACCCATGAATCCCTGCTGGCCGCCATTGCCAAAGGCAAACTGGTCAATCGCGAATGGTCAGAATGGGATGAAACCGACATCGCGCTCATGGCGATGCCATGCTTTCATATCGGGGGAACGGTCTGGGGCTTTCAAACGCTGTGCAATGGCGGGACCTGCGTCATCCTCGACAAGCCTGATATTGCCCTAATCTTCGACACCATCGCAGCGCAACACATCACCAAGATGTTTGCTGTGCCCGCCGTTCTGCTGACCATTTTGAACCATGCCGATACTGCGAGCACCGACTTATCTTCCATGCAGGAAGTCTTTTACGGTGCCTCGCCCATCCCACCAGCGACGTTGAAACGGGCGATGGAAACCTTTGGCTGCTCTTTCATTCAATACTACGGCATGACCGAAGTCTCTGGCTCCATCACCTACCTGCCGCCAGAAGACCATGACATCGCGGGCACGCCGCGCATGGCAAGCTGCGGCAAGCCGTTCCCAAACATTGAAATCCGTGTCGCCGATGAAACTGGCGCGGATGTGCCCACGGGTAGCGTCGGCGAAATCCTGATCAAGGCTGATTCCATCATGAAAGGCTATTGGAACCGCCCCGACGATACTGAGGCAGCCTTTCATGGGGAGTGGTATCGCTCCGGCGATGCCGGCTATCTGGATGAAGATGGCTATGTCTATCTGTTTGACCGCGTGAAGGACATGATTGTCTCCGGGGCAGAGAATATCTATCCCGCCGAAGTCGAAGCAGCGCTCATGGATCACCCCGCGATTGCTGATACCGCCGTTATCGGCGTCCCAGATGAGAAATGGGGTGAGGCGGTAAAGGCCCTGGTCGTCAAGCGTAACGACGTGACAGCCGAGGCCATTATTGATTTCGCGCGGACCAAGATCGCTGGCTACAAAGTGCCCAAGTCCATCGACTTTGTAGATGACTTGCCGCGTAATCCCTCTGGCAAGATTTTAAAGAAAGAGCTGCGCAAGGCCTATTGGCCACAGGATGGCCGCCAGGTCGGCTAAGCTGCCGCTTGACCCGCTTTTTCTGCAGCCTGCAACAGCACCTCGACAGGCTGGGCGCCGCTCAGCCCGACCGCACCTGCGAAAATGTAGAAGGGGACACCTTGGATGCCCATCCCAGTCGCTTGCATCGCTGCAGCTGAAATCCGGTCTACGTCCTGCTCGCTTGCCAGAAGGTCTTTCACAACATCCGTTTGCAGTCCAGCCTGTGCCGCGATGTCGGTTAACACATGGGCATCGCCGATATCTCGGCCGTCTGTGAAATAGGCTTGAAACACGGCCTCCACGACTGCTTCCTGGGCGTTTTCATTAGCGGACCAAGCAATCAAGCGGTGCGCGTCCATGGTGTTTGGCACGCGCTCAATGCGATCAAACTGGAAATCGATATCGCCAGCTTGGCTGAGGAGCCCTTCCGACATCTTTTTCAGGTCAGCGTCGGGACCAAATTTCTCCGCGAAGTGCTGGCGCCGGTCCTTGCCTTCTTTCGGCATATTGGGCGCTAGGAAGAAGGGGCGATAGATGACTTTGAAATCGATATTTGGTGCAGCTTCCCGCAAGGCATCGACCCGGCGCTTCCCGATATAACACCATGGACAGACCACATCGATGATGACGTCAAGCTGCATGGCTTTGCTCCTTTTGTTTCACGAGAGGCTAGCATAAGCGCGAGCGTGTTCAAATACTGCATCCTCGTGTAGGCAAACGGCACAGTCGTGACGGAGGTAGAGATGGCAGTGGATTTTGACCTAGCGGGCAAATGGGTTTTGGTGACAGGCGCAACCAGCGGCCTCGGCCGGGCGTTTACGGAGGCCCTGTGCGCTGAAGGCGCCAATGTTATCGCAACAGGCCGCCGCAAAGACCGCTTGGAAGCCCTCGCGGAAAAGGCAGGCGACGGACCAGGCCGCGTTGCCCCGCTGAGCTTTGACGTCACCGACACAAAGGCCATTCAAAGCGCAGTCAACGAAGCCTGGGAGATAACGGACGGCGCCTTGTGGGGGTTTGTGAACAATTCCGGTGTCTCCACCACCTCCGCCATCGAAGATACAACGGAAGAAGACTACCACTTCGTGATGGACACCAATGTGAAGGGCGCGTTCTTCATGACGGCCACAGCAGGCAAGAAGTTCATTGAACGCGGCACGGGCGGGCGCGTCGTCAATATCGCCTCCATCGCGGCCTTCAAGACGCTGACGCTGAACGGCATCTATTGTATTTCAAAAGCCGCCATCGCCCATATGACCAAGTGTTATGCGCGCGAGTGGGCCCGCTATAACATCAACGTCAATGCAATCTGCCCTGGCTTTATTGAAACCGAGCTCAATTCAGATTTCTTTAAGTCGGATGCCGGGGAGCGGTTCATGAAGAAGTTTCCTCGCCGCCGGGTTGGGCACGATACAGACCTCAACGAACTGCTGCTCTATTTGCTCTCGCCAGCGTCTGAGTTCGTCACGGGCTCCACAATCGTGGCCGATGACGGCCAGGTGCTAGGCTAGACACAAAATCCGGAATCCGTTGTTCTGAACTTGATTCAGGACCTGTTGCAGCAGTCTGAGCTGTTTACGGAACAAGATGCTGGATCAAGTCCAGCATGGCGGATGGTATTGACAACGGACGTTAGGCTAAGCTGGCTTTCACAAAGGCAATCAGGCTCTCTTTCGGCAAAGGTTCAGCATAAAAATAGCCTTGGCCGAAATCGCAGCCGAGCTGTTTCAGCTGCGCCGCCTGCGCTTCGGTTTCAATGCCTTCTGCAACGACGAGCGCGCCATGTGCCCGTGCGATGGAAATGACTGAATCCACCAAGGTCACAGGGGCGCCATTGGCGCTGGTGTCGGAGAGGGCTTTGATAAACCGCTTATCAAGCTTGAGCTCATCGAAAGGCAGACTGCCAAGGTAGGACAGGGCTGAAAAGCCAGTCCCGAAATCATCGACGGACCAGCGGACACCGATGTCTCTGAGCGCGGACATAACATCACCTGCGCTGGAGAAGTCTTCAATCACCATGCTTTCCGTGACTTCCAGCATGAGCTGGGAGGGGGATAAACTGTTGGCGCGCAGCTGGTCCATCACAGTGGCTTGCAAGTCTTCGCGGCGGAACTGTTCAGGTGAAATATTGACAGCGAGATGAAAGCCGTCGGGCAAGTCATCGGCAATCTGAGAAAAATCAAACAAAGCGCGGCCAAGCACCCAGTCACCGATATCTGCAATGGCCCCTGTTTCCTCCGCCATGGGGATGAACAAGGCCGGTTCGCGCAGGCCCATATCGGGGTGGATCCAGCGCACCACGGCTTCTACGCCAATGGCCTGCGCTGTCTCCATCGACATGAGGGGCATATAGCGGTTG
>CAKZYD010000106.1 GCA_937884085.1 uncultured Sphingomonadales bacterium
GCGGCGCGACTTGGGGTTGGCGCCGGGGCGAAAAGGTCTCCCCGCGTGCTTTGATTGTCCAACTGGGCGCGTCTTTTTCGTCAAAGATGATAGGCGTCGTGCGCAGTATCTTGCCATCCTTCACATAGACGTGGATGGGTCCGCCATTGGTGTTCATGACATAGCGCATTGCCCCGTCATCCATGGCCTCGCCATAGGAAAAGCCCTGCGCTTCGCGCTGTGCCGATTGAACAAGTTGGGCCATCCAATTGCCGATGACATCCGAGCCATCCAGAACTACCAGGAAGTTCTTCGCAGCATGTACGCGGTAGAGCATGTCTGGCTTTGGGCTGAGCATTTTGAGCGCTACATCGACAGTCTTGAACACCATGGACGCATCTGGACTGTCATGGATCCCGCTCTTTGAGGAGACCTTCCCGTCTTTAAAAATATAGTGCCGGCCGACGGAATTATCTTTCAAGCGAATTTGATACACACAATTGTGCTTGCTCATCTCTGCTTTGAAGGCATCACTCTTTTTAGCCGCGCGCGATATCAGTGGCCCCAAGGCTAACAAGATGCCGCGCATGACATTTTTTTGAAGTTTTGTCTTCATGGGCATCCAGCCCCTCCCGTTATCAAAGCTAGACCATCGTGGGCCTGAACATCGCAAATCCGATGACTACTGCTCACTTTTTGCGAGTATTCCTTAAAATCATTAAAGTGACAATGTGGCATCATCGCTACGCCGAGACCGGTTCAGCAGTACTTGCGTCAGTTGCAGACGGCTCCTTAATGCCGAAAGCGACAACCAAAACCCCTAAAATGGCAGCCACCAGAGCGATTTTTAAAATAATATCGATGCCCATTGTTTGCGCGGCGGCGCCGGCGATCTCTGGCGCAACCGCGCCGCCAAAGACTTCGCCAAGTCCTACTACAAAGCCTGTTGCCGTTGCGGCAATGGCTGGCGGAACGGCCTCATTAACCAGCGGACCAACGGTAATGGCAACGACACCGGAGTTCAGGAAGCTCACAACAAACAGTGAGATCGCCAGAATTGGCACGTTTGCGCCCGCATTCATGGCTGCAAACAACGCAGCAATCTCTACAACCAACGCAATCAAAATCACCCGCTTGCGGCCAAAACGATCTGAAAACGCTGGGACGATGACCATGCCGATGAATCCGCCGACGCCCAAGGCCGACAAGACAGCCCCCATTTGGCCTATTGGCAGCTTGACATGGTCTGTCAAATAGCTGGGCATGAATGTGGACAGCACATTCAGGCAAGAGAAGAAGCAAAACATACCCAGGACCGCGAATACGATATTGCGATGTTTGAATGGCGCCAGAAAAGGGATTTTATCACCGCGCGGGCTGCGCGTCGCTGGTGGTGTTTTGATGACCCGATGCAGCATATAGGCGAGCACCAAGCCGGGTAAGGCCACTAGGACGAAGACCCATTCCCAACCCGGAAGCACAGCAAGCAGCCCAACGGCAATCAATGGCCCAAAGCCAAGCCCAATCAGCGGTGCAGCCATTTGCTGAATCCCAACATTCATCCCAATGCGGGTCGGCTTCGACGCATCAATGGTGGCAACGATGCTGGCCGGGACGAAGCCGCCTTCTGCAATACCCATAAGTCCACGAATGATAAGAAGACTGATAAGGCCGACAGCCAGCCCACTCAGCCCAACTAAAAAGGAGAATGCAATGGTGGAGACAATCAGGATACGCTTGGCGCCAAAGCGATCAGACAAACTGCCAGCAAACACAGAGGAAAGGCCCCAGGTCAGCGCCAGGACGCCAGAGATAAGCCCCAAATGCTGGTATGTGAGACCCAGATCCTCTGCCATGACTGGGAAAAGTGGGTAAATGATGAAGCGGTCCAGGCCAACCAATCCGAAGCCTACCGACATCAGCGCGATGGCGCGGATTTCATAGCCACGATCCCAGGTATTCTCACCTGTTTCCGCTGTGGTTTTTTGCGTTTGAATCTTGGCCTCCCCTGTCAAGATCTGAGGTCATTCACCGCACAGAGCACAGCGTCGACCACCTGCTCTTATTCGTCTGGAAATACGACCCCGTCCCGCTCTTTTGAGGCAACTTGCCGCGCCACCGCCTTTTGAAAGCTTGGCCGGGCTTGGACACGACCCATATGCGACATGATAGCCGGATATTTCTCCATAGGCATGAGCTGCGTGCTGGCCGCGGTGACAACACACCAATTGACGTACACATCAACCACCGACCATGCGTCGCCATACCACCATTTGTCGCCCGCCAGGCGTGCTTCAGCATGTCAAAAATCGCGGTTGAAAACTCGATGCCTTTGGACTGTACGCCCGCAGGGTCACCGTCCGTAAACCGAATAGCCATGCGCACCTGCCGAATGGCAGGATGGAAAGTCGATGAGACCCAAACGAGATCTGAATAGTATTTTGATCGTTCGAAATCGCTGCTCGATTTGGGCAACAAACCTGCGTCCGGAGCAAGGCTGCTGAGATACATCAAGATTGCTGCGTTTTCCGTGAGCGTTTTGCCATCAACTACCAAGGTAGGCACCTTGCCGCCTGGATGGATTTTCAAATACTCGGGACTTTTCTGTTCGCCTTTGAAAATGTCAATGGACTGGTCGTCATAGTCTATACCCGCTTCTTCCAGCGCATTGAAAGTGACGTGCGAGCAGGCTCGAACAGGATAGTGATAGAGTTTTAAGTCTGGCATAAACGGGTCCTAAATCACAGTAACGACTAGCGGATGAAGCTCTCGCCCTCATCCAGGGCAATCTTATTTTCGATATAGCCAAGGTTATCGATCTCAACGCGGCATGATTGGCCTTCCCTGAGATAGGGCTGGCCTGGCATGAAGGTGGCCACGCCAGCAGACGTGCCCGTGACAATCACATCACCCGGCACAAGGGTGAAGGCCGTCGACAAAAACTCAATTTGGGCGGCAATACCGAACACCATGTCTTTGGTGTTAAAATTCTGCCGCTCATCGCCGTCGACTGTGAGGACGACGCGCAGGTCCTCTGGATCATCGATTTCATCCTTGGTGACAATCGCAGGTCCCATCGGGCAGTGACTGTTCCAGGACTTGCCCATTGTCATGGTGGGGCCCTTACGCTGCCAATCGCGCACCGTCACGTCATTGACGACGGTGTAGCCAGCGATGACATCGAAGGCCTGTTCCTTGGAAACGCGGCGGCACGTTTTGCCAATGACGACGCCAAGCTCGGCTTCATAGTCGAGCTCGTTAGACTCAATGGGCCGAAATACAGGGTCATAGGGCCCAGTGGCTGATGTCGACTGCTTGTTAAAGATGATGGGAGACTCTGGCAGCTTGCCGCCTACTTTTTTGCGCGTGTCTTCCGGAATTTCCAAAAAATGCGCTTCGTAGTTGACGCCTACGGCGAGGATTTTAGGTGGCCGTAAAACCGGGCTTTCCAGCTTTATATCCTGGATATTCGCGCCAGCTTGGCCGGTTTGAGCGGCTTGCGCGGCTTTGGCAAGCATGGCTTCGCCACCTTCCAACAGCGCCACCATCTCGGCTGGAATACTGGCATCGGTGGCATTCAAATCAACCACCTCATCAGCGCGCAAAGCGCCGGTTCGGGTGGAGCCGTCCTTTGTAAATGTAACAAGGCGCATCAAGCGTGTCCTATTGTGATAAAGCTTTTTGAGAGGCTTGCGGGGGAAGGGGTTCGAGTGGCGGCAAGGTGACGTTTGGCACGCCCAAAAAAATCTCCTTAAGCGGTAGGCTGCGCGCGGAATGAGCAAAGAAATTCGCCGCAGCACCGGCGCCAGAATACTCTGCCACATGCGGCGACGGCGCATGCGCGCCTCGCCATTCAATGCAGCCAGCCCGCACCGATGGCCGCGCAAATACGCGGTCCAAATAACCGATCAAGCGCGGACGCTTGGACTTATCCGCCCAGAGCCGGCCAAAACCAAGCCAGTCCAGGCGATACATGCTGAGAGCCCACATGATATCAGCCATAGTGAAATCATCGCCGCATACCCAGTCGCCGTCATGAGTGGCCAATTGGGCTTCCAGCGTGTCCACATGCTCAGCCATTTTCAGGTGCGTGGTGCGCATACCGTCGGCATCGATGACAAAGGCACCAGCCGAGGCTTCCTTGCTAATCTTAGCACGATAGGCCTCCAGCAAGGCCGGGTCATCTTTAACCTGCTCAATCATGGCATTGAGCGCACGGATTTTCTTCACATGGACGCCGGCGATGTTTTTCCTGAGGCCAATGGGCCGGAAATCATCATCCGGATGGGCGCCGTAAAGCGCCGCCACATGGGGCACCTCATCAACCAGACGAATTTGCGCGTCTATGACCTCTTCCATCCCTTCTGGGATGAGCGGCGTACCGCCAACAGCGCGGTCGATATGCTCACAAATCGTGCGCGAATCGACGACCACTTTGACCTCTTCATGATCAACCAGCGTGGGCACAACGCATGGGTCAAAGCCTTCGCTTTGGACAGAGGACGCGCCGGTATATCCCCCAACAAATTTCTGGTCTGGCGCGCCTTGTAAGCGCAAACGTACATATTCCGGACGATAGTTATGTGGAACAAACTTGCCAGCAGGCATGATGTGCAAGGCATGGGAGAAATATGTAGCGCCCTTTTCAGCCATGACCGTACGCACCTTGTAAGAACACAGCGACAAATCCGCATGATAGAGCTCAAATCTCGGCTTGCCGGAGCCCGGCCCAATCACCTTATTTGTGTAGGCGTTGGTCAAATAGGAATTGGTCGCGTCAACAAGCGCTTGCAGCTCTGTTTTTGTGAGTTTGGATCCTGTGCTCATGGGCGCGCTCTTTTAAGGTCTATGGTGCCGCTATTCTGCGGCCTCTTCTTTCGGTGACGGGAAGCTGCCGGTGAGAAAATCGGCAACGAAATTTGCATGGCGGGCGATAAACTCCTCTTTGGTTACATCCACACCGAAGAGATGCTTGGCTTCGGACGTTAAAGAGAAGACCAGCGCGCCTGCGCCGAGATAGAGATAATACCAGTGGGCGAAGTCCTCATCCGACAGGGATAAGTCGGTCTTTGCCAACTGGCGCAGGTCCGGGCTGCTGTCCCTCAAGAATGTATCCACCAAATGCCGCAACCGCCAGGTGTCGCGGTTACCTTCTTGCATCATCAGCTGATGCAGCTCTGGATGTTCAGCGCTATAGCGGACAAAGGCACGGATGCGAAATGCAAGACGCTCATGAACAGACAAGTCCTGCGCGACATCGAGGCGGACTTTCCGATACTCAAGATAGCCCGTGGTCATCCGACTGATCACGGCCTTCCAGATGTTTTCTTTTCCGCCAAAGTGATAGCCGAGAAGACCCCGTTGGACATCTGCAAGCGCTTCAATATCGCGCACCGTCACAGCCTCATAGCCACGATCAGCAAACTCCTTCAGCGCGGCATCAAGCAGCTTTTTCTTTGTCGCCTCCGCCCGCTCCTGGGTTTTGCGCTTCTTAACCGGTTGTGATGAAATCGGGGTAACTGACATAATCTCAAAGACCTTTAATAACGCCGCTATGCGCCGATTGACGTGTGATTAAAACGCGAACGGTCTTTCCGGCAGTTGCTTTTACGCAGCTTTTTATAAACGGCATCACAAATCTTTATCCGGTGGGAGTGGCCCCCACTGAACACCCAGCAAATTATCTACGGATTCCAAAGTTGGAACGTGACTTTCATCGAACACATCCCCATCGGTGAAATGCTCGTGCACATTTCCATAGGGATCTTCCCAATAATCGAAAATCTGGCTGCCGAGGATATGCTTACCCACGCCCCAGTAGCTCTTATAGCCTTTTGAGCCCAAATAATCGTGGCCCAGCATCACCGAATCCCAGTCATCGACCTCGAAGGCAACATGGTTGATCCCTGTTTGTTGGGATTGGACGAGCGCAACTGTGTGATGGTCAGTGGGAATATCGCCGCGATTACAGCGCAAGAATCCCCCCACAACCTGAGACTTGTCGTCAACGTAAAACTCTTCTGAGGTAAGCAGCCCGAAGCGCTCTTTAAACCAGGCCTCACTGCCGCGAAAACTGCGCACGTTCAAAACACAGTGTCCAATGCGGTTGACCGGGACAGGCTTATCGCGCGGTAAGCGTATCGGCGAGTTCCTGCGCAGACGAGCCGCCATCGTGTTCATTGGCTGGCGCACAAATGGTGGCGCCTGCGCACGCTCAATATAGCCATAAACCCCATCAATCGCGTAGCCATTTGGGTCTTCAAAGCGAACCCGATAGCCGCCGCCTGGCGCCAATATCTCGCAGATTTCTGAAGCACCATCGTACTCAGACAAGGCCTTCAGACTTTCCATCGACGCCATTTTAAAGCCAATACCCAAAAAGGTGGGATCACCCTGTTCAACGATATGAATGACGGGGGCGCCGCCCTTCCCACGGCTGAAGAGTGCAGGCACTCCGTCCTCCGTTTCGCCTGGCATGACCTTAAATCCAAAGTCCTCCAGGAACACTCGCATTTTCTCAAGATCGGGGGCACGAAAGCGAATATAAGCAAGATCATCCGCCGTCGGACCGGCGTTTTGCACCGCTGTCATATTCAATCCCCCCCAGGTCACTCTTAAACCTTACACTCATAAGTCCAAGGCTTTTGCGTCTATTCACTTCGACCCATTGGGTACCGATGAAGCCTTTTCACAGCACCACCTTTCCGGCCAGCGCAGGTCGCAGCTGAATTCGACGAAGATCATAATATTCGTTGACAGCATAATTTTTCAAGCTTAATTTTGCATCAATACAAATTTTCTTGGCATATAAGCCGAGGCGAATAAAGCGATTCTTTGGGTACCTTTGGGGGAGGACTATGACCGCATTCAAAACATCACTATTCACATCTGCAGCACTTGCACTGGTTTTGCCGCCTGCAACCGCTGTAGCGCAGGACGATTTGGACCAAGTGGAAACCATTTTGGTCACAGCGCGGAAGAAGTCGGAGGACTTGCAGGACATTCCACTCTCTGTAGCGGTTGTTAGAGGGGATGAGCTGCGCCAGCGGGTCGTCACGGATTTAGCCGACTTTACCGATGGAACACCGTCCATAACTGTAACCCGCACGCCCACTGCAGACGCTATTTACATTCGCGGCGTCGGGTCTGGCACGAGCGTTGGTTTTCAGCAATCAGTAGGAACCTTTGTCGACGGTGTTTATCGCGGACGCGGACCTGCTGCGCGGACTGCCTTTTTAGACCTTGAACGCATTGAGGTGTTGCGCGGCCCACAGCCAGTCTATTTCGGGAATTCAACAATTGGCGGCGCATTCAACATTGTCAGCAGAGGACCAGGTGATGAACTGGAGATCAATGCGCAATCAAGTTACGAATTTAATGCTGGCGAATGGGTCACTGAAGTTGGCGTTGGCGGCCCTATTACCGATACGCTTGGTGTTCGCTTTGCTTATAATCATACCGAAAGCGATGGCTGGCTATTTGATACCATTCAACTAGAAGAGACACCCCGCGTTAACAATGATTCGTTTCGTGGTACCGTCGTCTTCGAACCAACTGATAGTTTCAGTGCCACCTTTAAAGCCGAATATTCCGACAACACAGAAAATGGCGGCCTGTTACAAGTCGTCGATTGTAATGCCTCCTTGTTTACAGACCCTTCGCAATTTGGACCAAACTGTAATCCGGGGATTTTCCTCACGCCCGGTTTTGAAGATGACTTCGACCTAAACTTGTCGCGCGACGGAACGCTTCCCAATGGGCGCGAACAAGAGGATAGCAACGAACTTGAGATCTGGAACATATCGCTCAATCTGAGCTACGATTTTGACAGCGGGCATACACTGACCTCCGTCACCGGACTGGTTGATTATGAAAACATGCGTATGCTCGACGTTGATGCTGGACCAAGCACCTTCGCCCAAGCGGATCGCACGGAAGACTTCACCCAATGGAGCCAAGAAATCCGACTCGAATCTCCATCCGACGGTCGACTGACGTATATGGTGGGTGTTTATTATGAAGACGCGACGCTGGATTATTTGGAAGCACCGGTCAGTGGCGCACCGCCAACATCGCCGCTGTTTCCTGGCTTTGTATCGCGCAGCGATTATACCCAAGATCAGCGGACCATCGCCATCTTCGGGTCTGCGACCTATCAGATAATTGAGACGCTCTCTCTTACCGTTGGCGCGCTCTGGTCGGATATCGATACAGACGCGATCAAAGTGCAGCGGCTATTTGATTTGTTTGATACTCCACTCACCCCAGAGCAAATCGCTGCTGCTTCAGCGCCTGGACCAAACCCACGCGATGAACATGACTTGCCAGGCTCTCGCAGCGATGCTGACTTGAATCCAGCGATTGAATTGCAGTGGACGCCAACAAATGATGTCATGCTGTATGCATCCTATAAGGAAGGATTTAAGGCCGGTGGTTTTGATCCGAACCTACGTTTGGCGATTTTGGCCGAGCCGACAGTAAACGACGAAAATGGTGGCTATGAATTTGATGACGAAACGGCAAAATCATGGGAAATCGGGGCTAAAACGACCCTTTTTGACGGCACAGTCACCTTCAACATAGCCGCCTTTCGAACCACCTTTGATGACTTACAAGTCGCATCTTTCGATTCGCAAACAAACACCTTTGTTACCACAAATGCTGGCGCCTCACGGTCGCAGGGCATTGAGATTGAAGGCACTTGGCGGGCGACAGATTGGCTGAATTTCAACACATCGCTGACTTTTCTCGATTCAACCTTTACAGAGTTTGATGGGGCTCAGTGTAACCAGGTGGAGGCGGCAGCCTTTACACCTGCCTTTATCGGCGACCAGTGTGTCACCAGCATTGACGGGCAAACTACGGCATTTGCACCCGATTTATCAGGGTCGACCGGCTTTAACCTGATTCTGCCCATCACCGACACGCTGGATTTCGTCTCTACCGGTCGGGTTACCTACACGACTGAGTACCAATGGGGGCAAAATCCGGACCCAGAGGAAATTCAATCCGGCTTTGCAAAGATTGACCTACGCGCTGGGATATCTGGCAACGATGGGCAGTGGGAACTCGCTTTTGTCGGCAAAAACCTGACCGATAAATTGACCTTCCGATTTAATGGCGAATTGCCTGGCGGTGTGGGCCGTTTTGCCCAAGCCGACAGAAACCGCGAGCTCGGCATACAAGCGCGCTTCAATTACTAAGGGCGCGGCATGAAAAGGGGCGGTCTGATCGATCGCCCTTTTTTTGACTAGACTTAGAAACAGGGACTGCATGATGCGCCTTCTTTCATTTTGCCTGTGCCTTCTTCTCATAAGCGCCTGCAGTGATGCGGGGTCTGAAGACACAGCTGCACCAAGCCCCGAAGAACGGCCAAACTTCCTCATTATCGTTGCCGATGATCTTGGCTGGTCTGACATTGGCGCCCTGGGCAGTGAGATCAGAACCCCGACGCTAGATGCCCTAGCCGGCCGCGGCCTGGTGATGACCAGCTTTTATGTGGCCCCGACCTGCTCGCCCACACGCTCTATGCTGATGACCGGCATGGATAATCACCCAGCAGGCGTCGGTTCCATGTCCGGCATTCAAACGCCCAATCAAAACACCCGCAACTATGCAGCCCAGCTGCATGAGGATGTGGTGACCATTGCCGAAGCGCTGAAGACTCAGGGCTATCAAACCATGATGTCTGGCAAATGGCATTTAGCCGTGGATGAAAGCCAGCGCCCGCACAATCGCGGCTTTGATAAGTCTTTTGCGCTGATGCCAGGCGGCGGCAGCCATTTTGCTGACCGCAAATCGCTCAATCCAACGGAAATCCCAGAATATTATGAAGACGGCAAGCTGGTGGAAGAGCTGCCCGCCGACTTTTATTCGTCAATCAACTATACTGACACCATGCTCGGCTATTTGAAGGGCCGAGACGGCGATGCGCCTTTCTTAGCCTACTTGGCCTATACCGCGCCCCATGATCCATTGCAGGTGCCAGACGAGTGGCTCGACCGCTATGATGGCACCTATGACGTAGGCCCCCTCGCTACACAGCAGGCCCGATTGCAGCGGCTGCAAGAGAAAGGCATCGTGGCGCCAGACGTTGCGCTCTGGCAGATGCCCAATTTCCCGCCCTTCCTGCCGCTTCATGCCGCGCCGTGGCCAACCCGCAGCGACAGCCAAAAGGCGAAAGATACGCGGCCTATGGAAATTTATGCGTCCATGGTAGAGCTCATGGACCAGCAGCTTGGCCGCGTGATCACCTATCTGGAAGAGACCGGCGAGCTCGACAACACCTATATCGTCTTCTTCTCTGACAATGGCGCCAGCGCCGTGGCACCGCTGGTCTATCCCGGCAACACAAAGGAATGGGTGAACGCCAATTGGGACCGGTCGGTGGAAAACGCTGGCAAGGCCGGGAACTTTACCGTCATGGGCCGCGAATGGGCAAACGCATCCAACACGCCCTGGCGTCTCTTTAAGGGCAGTGTCGGCGATGGCGGCATTCGCTCGCCCATGATTGTCGCTGGCCCAAAGCTGGCAAAAACCGGCACCACCGATGCGCTGGCCCATGTCATGGACATCGCCCCGAGCGTTTATGAGTTGGCAGGCGTTGATCCAAGCAGCGCGGACATCTTCGCCGGCAAACTGCCGCTGCAGGGCGTCTCCTTACTGCCCGTATGGCAGGCGCAAGCCGATAGCGTCCGCCAATCCTTCATGACAGAGCTGTTCAACGGACGCGCTGGGCGCGACGGCAAATGGAAGATTGCCTTTGTGCCGCGCCCGCAAGGCAGCGGCCAATGGGAACTCTTCGACATGTCTGTCGACCCAGGCGAGACCACCAACGTGGCTGCAGACCATCCGGACGTCGTCGAGCGGCTGAAGGCGCAATATGAAGACTACGCCCGCCTCAATGGCGTCATTCCGGCCGTGCCGCAGCCGAGCCAATCGCTTCGCGCGCTTTACCCGCACCCCTGCGATGCGGCGTGCGAGGCAAGCTTTGTGAAATTCATGGAGCTGGCCCGCAAGGGCCCGCCGCCGCCGGATGCGCGGCCAGGACGGTAGACCATGCCCCAGCTAGCAAAAGAGGATATTCGCACTGCGGAAGTCTTCGGTTGGACGGGCTTGCACCTGCTGCATTTTGCCGGCTCCTCCTGCTCGCAAAAAACGCGGATTTTCCTCAATCTCAAGGGCATTGACTGGCACTCCCATCATATCGATTTGACCAAGGGGGAAAACCACACAGACTGGTTCATGGGGATTAATCCGCGCGGCCTCGTCCCCGTCCTGGTGGACGATGGCGCCGTCATTATCGAAAGCAACGATATCCTTCTGTATCTGGAAGAGAAATTTCCAGAGCCAAAGCTCATTCCATCAGAGCAGAGCAAAGAAGCACAGGCGATGCTCAAAGCCGAAGATGACCTCCACCTCGATTTGCGCGCGCTTTCCATGCGCTATCTGTTTGGCCCCATGGCAATGCGCAGCGAGGATCAGCTCAAGGCCTATGAAGCCGCAGGCAGCGGCACCGTTGGCGGTGAACGCGATGACCATAAAGACGTCGAACTGCAATTTTTCAGGGACATGGCGGCCAATGGCGGCATCACCGATGCGCAGGTTAAAGGCGCTGCTGCGCGCTTCCACAGTGCTTTTTCAGCCTTCGACACGCGTCTGGCTGAGCATTCCTATCTGTTGGGCGACGGCGTAACCGTCATCGATATCGCTTGGTACATCTATGCCTTACGCTTGGTCCATGCCAGCTATCCGCTGCACCGCCTGCATCCAAATGTGGCGGCCTGGTTCGATAAACTTAACGCGCGGCCTGAGTTCCAACGCGAAGTGCAAATTCCGCCGCCGATGCTGGCCGCTCGCGACGCGATGCACGCCCAGCAACGCCAGGACGGCACAACGCTGGAGCAAGTCGCCGGTCTTTAGGAGCACGGAAAGGGGGGAACGTGACAAACAGCAAGCCGTTATTGACGAGACATGGTCGCTCTGTGCCAATTTCGCTTGGCTTGGCAATCGTTTTTGTGGCGGTTCCAGCGCTTGCCAAAGAAGCGGTAGAAGTTCATCCGGTGCTTGGCCCAATTGGCACAAATGACCACCGGATGCCCTTTCATGTGGACAGCGTCATTGGCCTCGCGTTGGTAGCCTATGCCGTTGCCGTGACCATGCTGCTGAACCATGCACAGCCAAAGGCGCGCGTCTGGGGCGTCTGGGGCGCGACGCTTGGCTGCCTCGGCATTGCTGGCAGCGTCTTCTATCTGCATATGGTCGGCGCCTTCTCTGAGGTGCGCCCGCCGCTTCTCCCGGTCGACGGCCTAAAACCCAGTATGATGCGTATTATGGGCGTGCTTTTTGCTGGCGCTGGTCTTCTATTGGGGCTCGTCGCGATTGGGCAAACACGGCGGGCCGATGTGCGCGGCATCCCAGTGCGCAATGCGCCGTCCGAATATGGCCGGATGGCGCGCTACTACCATTGGTCGATCGCTATATTGTTCCTGCTACTCGTCCCGATGGGTATTTTCACCAGCATGATCCCTGTGGAGCAAGAGTACCGGCAGGCTTATTACGTCATCCACAAATCGCTGGGCCTCACCGTCTTGTTGCTCGCCATCGGCAGACTGATATGGCTCATCATCAACCCAGCGCCCAAGCTCGATCCTAGTCTTAGCGGCTGGGAGAAACTGCTGGCCCATGGAGCGCATTACACGCTCTATTTCTTCCTGTTTGCCTTTCCCATCTCCGGCTTCGTACTGTCGACATTTGGCGGGAAGCTCTCGCACTTCTTCTTTTGGGATACCCCGCTTTTGTGGCGGCACAGCTTGGAAGGCACGAAACTTCCGGGTCTGATGCACAAGGTGGTGTTACCATATCTCTTCTACTTGGTGTTTCTTGGCCACATCTTAGGCGCGCTTAAACACCGGTTTCTAGACAAACACGCGGACGCTTTTCGGCGCATGGTCACATAAACACGATTGAAGGGGAGATTTCATGGCCATAGATTTTTCCGCATTGGTTGAACGCGCCAATGCAGCGCTCGAAGCGCCTGAGCAGCATAGCATCATCGGTGCGCGCGATGGGCAAAGCCCGCGCTTTGACGTTTATCACGCACCGTTTTCCGTGTGCTCCCACAAGGTCCGCGCTGTCTTGGTGGAAAAGCAAATCCCTTTTACGTCCCACGATATTAGAATGAACCTGGTTGCGCATGATGCGCCCTGCCCGGACAATTATAAGCCGGGCTATGTGCGCTTGCGGCTTCAGGCGGCAGCGGGCGGCGCTCTGGTGCATGGCTTTACTGGACAGTCTTCTGTGGCCAGCGAAGGGCTTGATCCATGCGTGGTGCCCACATTGGCGGACCGCGAGAAGGAACAGGTGGTTGTCGATTCAGCCAAAATCTGCACCTATCTGGACCAGGAGACCGACGGCACGCCGCTTATCCCAGCGGACCTGGCCGATGCCATTGCCGCCCAAATCGCGCTGATTGATGAAGCACCCCATGTCGGCATTTTATATGGTGCCAGCCCCTCAGGTGACCAGCGTCCGGAGCGTGTGGCAGCAGGCCTTAGCGGCGTCCACGATCGGAAGATCAAGCATCTCCAGGCCTTGATTGCCGCACATTCGGACGCGCCAGATTTAATAGCCGCCTACACGGCCAAGATAGCCAAAGAAAAAAGCGCCAAAAGCTTCATCCAAGAGGCGGACACGATGGTGGATGCGCATGCGCGGATGAAGGACCATGTCATTGCCTTGGACAATCAGCTCAAGACCCATGATGGTCCTTGGGCCATGGGCGAGGCCTATACGATGGCCGATATCATGTGGTCGGTCAGCCTGTTTCGGCTGAAATGGATTGGCCTAGGCCGCCTATGGGAGGACGGCGATAGCGCACCGCGCGTGAACGCCTATACCGCCCGCGCCTTTAGCCGGCCAGCGTTTCAAAAATCGGTCATCAACTGGCCCAAATCAACCCCGCCTAGCAAGCACATCGAAGACACCGCGCCTTATGCACAAGCGCTGCATGAAACCTGGCGCGCCATTGCCGCGCGCAAAGCGAGTTAGGACGCAAAACATATGGATAAAGTCTTCATTGCTGGCGGAACAGGTATGTTGGGCGCTGCGACCGCCCGCGCTTTTGCTGCAGCCGGTACGCCTGTGGTTGTCTCCAGCCGCAAGGCGAGCGACCCCATTGGCGAGGCGCTGACCGCGGACTCTGACCTCATCAGCGTTGAACAGGTCGACCTTCTTGATGGACAGAGCACGCACGCGCTATTCGCTAAACACCAGTTCACCGGCATGGTGATGGTCGTCCACACGCACCAATATGCCAAGACCCGCGATAAGAATAACGAGATTTATCCCATCACGCTGAATTTGCTTGAAGGCGCGCGCAAACATGGCGTGAAACGGGTGGTGTTTGGCGGGTCCATGGCCGTTTATGGCGGGCTGATGCCGCCGCTGACAGAGACTGTTGCCTTCCCGCCGGAAGTGGCTGCCGCCGCACCCGCGGAAGAACAGCTCATGCTCAAATTTGAAGTCGCCACCAAGCGGGCGCTGGAAATCATGGTGCTGGATTATGGGCAACCCTTCCAAATGGGCCTATCGGTCCCGCCGGGCACTGAGAAACCGGAACCGCATGAGCTAGAAGTCGTGGTCCTGCGCGCGCCCATGATGTTCGGGCCGGGCTATCAAGCGCTTGGCAGCCCCATCGGGGTCGCCGTGCATGTGGCCGCCGGCCGTATTCCAGCCTTTAAAGGCTATCTGGGCTATGGCGGCGCGGCTATGGACGCCGTTTGGGCAGGCCTGGCAGCCATCCCCACAAACTATGTGAAAGACAATGCCGAGTGCATCCAAGTCGCCATGGCAGCAGAGACCTTGCCGCGCCGCATCTACAATATCGATAGCGGGTTCTCTCGTAGCCCGCGGGACCAACTCGCCGCGCTTGTGGCAGCGGTACCGGATTGCGCCGATAGGATTGGTCTTAGGCCGGATGAGCTTCCGCAAGCACCGTTTGATTTAGGCTACAACGGCAGTCTTTTTCAGCAGGACTTCGGCTGGACGTCGAAATACACGCTGCAATCCGCGCTTGAAGAGTATGTGGGATGGCTCAAGGACCACCCCTACTAAGCTCGGACTAGGCGGTGGCGGCCATCTCATCCGGCTCCGGCTGGGCAAATTGCTCGAGCAATTCTGCCCGTCTTACAGCCACCTTTTTCACATTCTCTTCTTTCACATGGCCATAGCCGCGGAT
>CAKZYD010000107.1 GCA_937884085.1 uncultured Sphingomonadales bacterium
CCCCACAAAATTCGTATCAGATAGGGGGCTCAATCCGCTAATTGTTGCGCTAAGGAATCACCCCAAAGTCTTTTCAATTTCGGCAATCAGAGCGTTAATCTGCTTTTGGAGTGGTTGCGGAAGGCCTGGGTATTTATTGTAGCCATGCCTTGTCCCATCGCCGCTTTGCTCATATTCATGTGCCATAATGCCATCGTAGAACGTCTCGATCGGCACATCGAGAACAATGGTAAGCTGCTTAAGGCGGCCGGCGCCTATTCGGTTGACGCCTTTCTCCATTTTCTGCACTTGCTGGAATGTAAGCCCGAGATGCTTAGCCAAGGCTGTTTGACTAAGACCAAGCGCTTTTCTGCGTTTTCTGACTTGTTGCCCCACATGAATATCGATGTCGCGTTCGGTCAGCATTGTCTTCCCCTTCTCAGTTAGGTCGGGGCTCCGGAACCAGCCGGATGTCGACAGACCTCCCACACAGTAGAAGAGCGCAGCTTTTAGGCAGAGGCCATTGGACATGGATGCGCCATCCGGCTGGTGACCGAACAGGTATAAGGACCCGTTGCGCGCACAAGGCCGCTGTGTGGTATTTTAGGAGGCTGTCGATTTCCCCCGCGCAGGTGCACCTGCGATAGCATCAGTGAGCATGAAAACCTGCATTGAGACAAGCGCTTTTTCGCTGCACTGTTTTAAGCAGCGCCTCTACGCCGTAAAGCACCGCGCATTTGCGATAAGTCTTTAGACGGGCAGCTTTGCTCGGTCTATTCCGCAGCCTTTTTGAGCACTGCTAGGCGCTCTTGGCAGATGGTTTCGGCGATGTCCTGAAGCACTTTTGTGCGTTCTGCGAGCCAGTCCAGTTGTTCTGTTGTAATAGAATAGTGCTTGGAGTAGCGCGCCTCCACATACGCGCGTTTGAGCAGTTCGAACATAGTCGTGTAACGCTTGCGATCGCGTGGCCAGGCATCAATCAGGCGGCTATCTAGACGTTCGCATTGGCTTCGTAAGAATTTGATATTGTGGGAATTGGGGTTGTAATGCGTCAGGACCAGCAGCAGGCAGATATAGGTCCGCTCGACAGCTTGGTGGAGCTGAAAAGCGGCGTCTTTATTCCACTCGCGCTCTATTGCATCTTGACCGTGATGAAGAAAATGACCGGCACTCGGCAACCATTCTTCATAATACTCTTGCGCCATATCATAGGCGTTTTGCGGGCTTAGCGGCCCTGGCGTGACGAATGTCTTCGCGCCCTTGAGGCTGTATAGGGCGATGCCGTCCTTGATGATGTCGGTGAAGAAATACTCGCTCCGGGCCAGCGCACCATTGACCTCGTCAATGCTGTGCACAATGAAGTTGACGACCGGCTGGATGCTGCTGTCCCGGATCAAGCGGTCTTCGGCTTTGTACCAGTATTCCGGCACATCGGTGAGGCCCTTATGGCTTACGATGATGAGGATGTCATAGTCGCTCATATAGCCGCGCGCGATGTGCTGCTCATCGACCCAGCCCCGGCTTGGCTCGGGCCCTGTGCCGAATTGCGGCCGGGTGTAAGAGCCGAACAGGATGATGTGTAAAATCCGCCCGCGCTTCTTCCAGGTCGCGGTGGAAAGCTTTAGCGCGTCCTCAAATTCCTCGTGCAAAATCTCCACGACACGGCCCAGCTCGCGCTGCTTGCGGCTGGGCAGGTGGTCGAGGTCAGTACGCATCATAGGGCCAATGCTTACAGCGCATTGTGATCCTGTGGCTAGGAGTTTTCTGGGGGCTCTTAGCAAACCCACAAAACAACATTTGTTGTATGTTATATGCAATCTCGTACCCTATTGGCCACTGAAAGGATGACCATGCCCCGCCTCTCCTTTGATGTAACTCAGCAGCAGGATTTGGATGCAATCTATGCCTATACGCTTGCCGCTTGGGGCGCCGGACAAGCTGAAACCTATATCCAGACGCCAGAGCATGGCTGTGAAACCTTTGACGCGGCTGCACTAAAGGACGCAAAGGCGGGTCAACCCATGCCAGGCGGCACAGGCCGGCGCTGACTGAGGATTAAGCTCTAGCCGGAAAGGCTATCGGCTTTGTGGACAATCTCTACCAATTTGACGTCGTCGCTCTGACAATCACTGTCCAGGCTCTGGCGTTTACCCGTCCAGCATGACAGTTCTGAGACGTTCAATATCGGCATCGCTAAGGCCCAAAGCGTCCTTCAAATAGCCTTCAGCGCCGCCATATTGGGCATCCAAATAGTCCATGAATTGGACGATATGGGAGGCACCGCTCGGCGTATAAAGCGGCTCGGGACCTTTGCCAGCTTTGCGGTTAGCGACATAGTATTGGACGATGAAATTGCCTGGATAATCCTGTGGATCGACCTCTGGCATCTCCCACTGTGTTTGGCGCAGCTGTGTTGAGAGATGGTAGTCCGTTACAATCGTCTTGCGGTCGACGCCGAGCACGTCATAGAGCAAAGCTGTTGCAACGCCTGTTCGGTCTTGCCCAGCTGAGCAATGGTAGAGAACAGCGCCGTCATTGGCGATGATGCGGCGGAAGACGGCGCGGTATTGCGGGCGCAGAAAGTTTTCCATTCGGGCATAGTTGTTCTCGCGGCCCTCGGCCTCATAATCCTTCATCATGGCAGCGATCGAATAGTCGTTGGCTAGGAACAGCGCGCCGGTGCGGTCATCAACCATGTTTGGTACAACTTCCCGCTCCTCAAGCGATCTGAAGTCAACAATGCTATCAAGCCTCAAGTCCTCAATATATCCATAGTCGCTCTCTGTAAGCAGCGGCATAGCGCCAGAGCGATAGACTTTGCCCCATTTTACCATCCGACCATCCTTGGTGGTATAGCCGCCGACGTCTCTAAAGTTACTGGCCTGCTCAAGCGGGAGAACGCGCTCTGCGATCACAATGGGATCGTCCTCACCAGATTGGAGAAGGACATAGACACGGCGATCAACCGGCAGCGCGAAGGTGGCTTTGCCAGCCTCGAAGGCCAGCGTCACGCGGCGGTCGCGGTCATCAAGTGCCGTATCGTCGCTAAGCCACACGGCAGTCTGAGGATCACCGGCATAGCGAAGCTCGACTGTTTTGGCATCAAGGCGCCTCAAAGTCGCCAATTCACCAGCATGGACACAGGACGGCCAAGCGACGTTTAAGAGGGCCAGGGCTGAGGCAAGAGATAAAACTGTTTTTCGCATGCTGCGCTCCAAGATGCTGCTTAGTTTGGGAGGTCTTGACGGCCTTGGAGACACACTCTGCCGCCAAGGCCAGCGGCTTAAGGCTCAGTAGTCAATCCGCGCGCCAATCACAAAACGGCGGCCAAAGCCTTCATACTGGTTTGGCGTTGCCGGCGTATTTTCATAGCGCAAGTCGCGCTCATCGGTCAGGTTATTACCGTCGGCAAACAAGGTGACGGTCGTGCCATAAACTTTGCTGGGAACCGTGTAGCGAACCGACGCATCGACCCGCGTCGTGGCGCCCCAAAACTCATTGAGGCCGTCGTTTTCCGTCGTGGAGAGCCAGTCATCGCGGTATTGGTAATTCACCCGGGCGGAAAAGCCGTATTTCTCATAAAACAGGGATGCGTTGAGGACGAGATCGGATGTGCCCGGCAGGTCGAACTTGGCATTGCCTTGCGTCGGCGCGGTGAATTCACTGTCAAGCAAGGTCACGTTGGCACTGACACCAAACCCGTCCAAAGCACCGGGCAGGAAGGTCGCTTGGCCGATGAAATTGAGCTCAAGGCCAAAGAGTTTTCCATCGTCCCCATTGAAGAAGGAGTTGAAAACGGTCGGCGTTCCAGGCGCAATGAGCCCAGGGGCAAAGGCAGCCCCGTCGTCAAGCGTCACGCCGTCAGCGTAAAGCACGTTGTCGACAAAGCGCACGAAACCTCCCACCGAAATCAGGCTCGCCTCTGCGAAATAATATTCCAGAGAAATGTCTGCGCCATAGGCATATTCCGCCTCAAGGTCAGGGTTGCCGCCGGTCACCTCCAGTTCGACAGCATCTATGCTTATAGAGGCCCGCGCTTCGGCATAGGTTGGCCTACTAACGCCGGTGGTGCCAGAGATACGTAGCTTAATGTTGTCTCGCAAATTGATGTTGATATGAACGCTTGGCAACACGTCCGTATAGCTGTTGCTGGCCTCAATAGGGTTGGCAACCCCGTCGATCAGCTGTGTGCCGTTTGTATTGAAGTCGGTGTGCTCAATACGCACACCGTACACGATATTGCCCCAAGAGAAATCTGTGGTGCCCATGACATAGGCAGCAAAAATATTCTCATCGATGCCGATCAGAGAATCTTCATCGAATGGCACCTCCAATGAGCCACCGGCTGCCGCTTCCCAAGCGTCAATCAAACCAACGTTGTCATAGTTTGTTGCGTTGATGGTATTGTCGAAGCCAGTATCCCAAGGGGTATCGGTGACAAAGCTGTTGATATCGACTGAGTCTGGAAAACCGCCAAAGAGCAGCGTGTCTCCGCCGCTCGCATCGCGCAGATCAATTTGGATACCCGCTTGGAATGTTGTCGACGCGCCAAAAACACTGGCATCGCGCATGAAGTCGAGCTTGACCTTATAGTTGTCGATGTCCAGGTCGTTGGCGAAGATCAGACCGAAATTGGCCGGATAGGTCAGCGAATTGATATCAATCGGAACCCTTGATCCGTCCGCAAGCGCAGCAGCGGAGTCAAACACTTGGAGCTGCGGATTTAAGATATCCGTCACGTCATAGGATGCTGCAACAACGCCCCCAGCGCTGAATGGGATGGGCAACAAGGTCTCGTTGTTGGTTTTGATGTAGCTAAAGCGGCCATTGACCTGCCAACCAAAGGCCTCGGTGTCAAAGCCGATCGTGTTTGTCCAGGTTGAGTTGTTGTAGATGCCGTCTTCCAACAGGCGGGTGACGACCACCACAGGCTGGAAGCCAACATTGGGCGTCACAGGCGTGCCGATTGCGCTGACGCCAGGCGTATCTGCAATGTCGAAATCAAATTGGTTGCGCTCTTCACGGTCAATGAACTCGCTGAAGATGGAGGAGAAGAAAATACGCGTTGTCTCGGTCGGACGAAACTCGATAGAGCCGCCATAGGCATTGTCCACCCGTTCGCCGCGATAGGAGCGAAAGTCGAGGTTGTTGGGAATAACGTCCCCATTCTCATCAAGCTGCAACTCATATTCCCGGTTGTCAGTAATACGGCCCCGCTTGTTGCGTGAGCCAAAGGCCAAAATCCCAAACACATCATTGGAATACGACACCCGCCCGTTCATGCGCTCAATGCCAACACCGCCCAGGCCCTGACGGCCATAGCCGCCTTCCACGGAGATATGGAATCCCTCGCGGTCAAACGGTTTGAAGGATTCGATATTAATAAAACCTGCCACAGCTTCGCCAGGCATGTTGGGTGTAACGGCTTTGTTGACCGCAATGGCGCCGGTTATGGCTGCTGGAAAGGCATCAAACCGAGGAATACGGCCGTTTTCAGCACCGGGCACATCAATCCCGTCAAAAGCAATGGAGGTAAATCGGAACGGCGCGCCACGGAAGTTGATAAAGCGCGCCTGGCCTTGGTCACGTTCAATGGCAAGCCCTGGCACGCGGCCCAAGCTATCGGCCAGGTTTTGGTCCGGAAACCGGCCAATGAAATCAGCTGAAATAATGTCCAAGACATTGACCGCATTCTTTTTGCGCTCAAGCGCGGCGGCTTGGCTGTCTCGGATTGGTGTCCCCGTGATGATAATTTCTTCCGCCGCATCACTGTCGTCCTCCACCATTTGCGCGATGGCTGTTGAGGAGAGTGCAGACGAGCTTAAAAATGCCGCCGCAACAGCGGTACGGCGTATGCTAAATATCATAGTGTTGCCCTGCTTTTTTTGTTTGACGCCCCGAACGCCACCTGCAGGGAAAAAAACAGCGCGTTATGACACTTCGATTAAGATTTCTTTGTCAAAATATTACATGACAAAATATTCATAAACTGAATTAGAATATTTGAAAATTATAGATTCTTTATTTTGAAATTTAAAATTTGCACAGTTTATGAAAAATTTCATGAGTATAATTTTTATAATACAATTTTATGTCTAGCTTTTGATATTTATTTTACAATAGATTGTGGGAGCAAAACAGGCGGCGTTGTTAACCACCTGAATTGACGCTCAGCACGCTGTGCTGGAGGGGCGATAAACGCGGTTATGGTGCAGGGCTGAAAAGCCTCTTCAACCAAACGAGCGGCGTAGCGCAGCCTTTAGCGCCAACCCCGACGCAATCATTCCCACAGGGCAAAGATCGAGCGCAGCGGAAATACAAGCGATGGTTCGGGCTGGAGGAGAAACCTCGAACAGAAGCCGCTGGTCTCAAGTAGCCCAATGGGCGATAGACCAAGCAAAAATGGTGCGGGTTGGAGGAGAAACCTCTAACCGAGCCCTCTGGTCTCAAATAGCCCAAGGGGCGGTAGACCGAATAAAGATGGTGCCCAGAAGAGGACTCGAACCTCCACGTCCATACGGACACTAGCACCTGAAGCTAGCGCGTCTACCAATTCCGCCATCTGGGCTTTTGGGCGAGGCGCGAGTGCTAGGATGGGTGGGGCTGGGTTGTCAAGGCGCATCTGCGCTGGCCGGTCACACTGGACGGCTGTTTGATCGATCCCTATGTCAGTCCTCACAGGCGTATGGTCGAACACAGGTGTCTTATGACAGAGCAGCTTTATACGGTGATTGGCGGGTCTGGCTTTGTCGGCCGCTATGTTGTGCAAGCGCTGGCCGAAGCGGGGCACCGGGTGCGTGTCGCCGTGCGTCATCCCAACCAGGCGCTCTTCCTAAAACCTCTGGGCGCGGTGGGCCAAGTGCTGCCCGTCGCGGCGAATGTGACGGATGAAGGCTCCATCGCACGGGCCGTGGAAGGCGCCGACGGCGTTGTGAATCTGGTCGGCATCCTGCATGGCGGCACCAAGCAATTTGAAGCGCTGCAAGTGGAGGGGGCTGAGCGGGTGGCCCGCCTTGCCAAGGCTGCTGGCGCCCAGCGCTTTGTCCAGATGTCTGCCATCGGCGCCGACGCCGAGCGCGATGATGTGGATTATGCCCGCACCAAAGGCGAAGGCGAAGAGGCCGTCAAAGCCGCTTTTCCACAGGCCACCATTTTGCGCCCCTCCATCGTGTTTGGGCCAGAGGATGCCTTTCTCAATCGTTTTGCCGATTTGGCGCGCAAAAGCCCCTTCATGCCGCTGATTTGCGGCAACACCCGGTTTCAGCCGATTTATGTAGTCGATGTGGCCGATGCCACCTTTGCCGCGCTGACAACAGACACATATCAAGGCCAGACCTATTGGCTTGGCGGGCCGAAGGTCTACAGCTTTAAAGACCTGCTAACCTACATCATGGACGAAGCCATGCAAAAGCGTCCGTTCCTGCCTATCCCAGCGGGCATTGCCGAAATTCAAGGCGCTGTCATGAGCCTGCTGCCCAACCCACCCCTCACGCGCGGACAGGTCAAAATGCTGCGCAATGACAATGTGGTGCCAGAGGGCGCCTTGGGCATCGACGCCTTTGGGATTACACCAACGCCGGTGGAATCAATTGCGCCCAGCTATTTGGTGCGCCATCGGCCGCATGGACGCTTTTCAAAGAAAGACGCAGTCTAAGCAAAGACCCATAAGAGAAAAGCGCCAAGCGCAACCCGGTAGACGACGAAGACGCTCATGCTGGCCCGTTCTAGCCAGCGCATGAGGAAGTGGATGGCGGCTAAAGCCGAGACGAAGGCTAGGACAGCACCGATCGCCATGTCGAGCGTGATGCCGACGCCAGCGGAGATGAGATCTAGACTGAGTAAGAGCCCAGCGGCGGTGATTGTGGGGATGGACATCAGCATGGAAAAGCGGGCGGCTTCTGGGCGGGTAAAGCCGAGGGCGCGCGCGGCTGTCATGGTTGTGCCGGCCCGGCTGGCGCCCGGGATGAGCGCGAGCGCTTGGGCAAGGCCAATGAGCAGGGTTTGACCGACGCCTAAGCCAACCATGGTTTTGCGCCGTGGGGCAATTTTATCGGCGAGGTAGAGCAGGATCCCAAACCCGATAGAGGCGTAGGCTATGATGACCGGATCGCGCAGGGCATCGTCGTAGCCCGCAAGCTTCAGTGCGACGCCGAGAATGACGACGGGGACCGTGGCCAAAACGAGCAGCCAAAACAAACGTCTGTCTGCAGCGGCCTTCCCAACGCCAACACTCGCCAAGGCGCCGCGGCAAAGCGCCGCCACGTCGCCACGAAAATACAGCATGACGGCGCCCAATGTGCCCACATGGACCGCCACATCCATCGCCAGGCCTTGATCCGGCCAGTCCGTCAGCTGCGGAACCAGAATGAGATGCCCAGAGGAAGAGATGGGCAAAAACTCGGTAATGCCTTGAACCAAGGCCTAAATTAGGATTTGCAACCAAGACATTTGCCATCACGGCCCTGAAAACCCATGCTGGCGTGGTTCCTACTCGGTCTATGCAGCGCTGCCCACAGGCAATTTCGGGCGCCTCTCAAAAAATTAAGTCAGTATTACTGACCTTTTAGG
>CAKZYD010000108.1 GCA_937884085.1 uncultured Sphingomonadales bacterium
CATGCGCTGGGCGCTGGTGGCGTTGCCCACCGCGATTGCCGTGCTAGTCATCTTCTGGCTGCGCAGCGTGAAAAACCGCATTGGTATGGTGGCCCTTGCCTTTATCTTGGGCGGGGCCTGCGGAAATATCCTGGATCGGGCGCGCTTTGGTGCGGTGGTTGATTTCATCCGCCTGCACGCCTTCGACTACAGCTTCTATGTTTTCAATATCGCCGATGCCGCAATTACGGTCGGGGTTGGCCTTCTGTTGATCGAGGCCTTTCTTTCGCCGTCGTCTGCAGGTAAAGCAGAGGCGGAAAGCGAGTGAGTTATGCGCCTTAGTCATCTTGGTTTTGTTTTGATTGCCGCCTTGGCCTTGCCGGCCTGTGGCGGTGCGCGGAGCGCTTTGGGCCTTGATAAGAATTCGCCCGATGAATTTGCAGTGGTGCGGACCCAGCCTTTGGTGGTGCCACCGGATTTTTCTTTGCGGCCGCCGCGCCCGGGTGAGAAGCGACCAGAGGAAATGTCGGCCCAAGCGCAAGCCATTGCTGCTTTGTTTCCGGGCCGCACCAGCCTGCCGCCCCTCAGCGCGGGTGAGCGTGCTTTATTAGAAGCCGCTGGGGCGACCCAAGTCGGGCCTGAAATCCGCTCCAACATCACCTCAAGAAGTGAAATCGTTGCCGATAAGGGCGTTTTCCTGCGCGAGATCCTGGCAACACCAGATGGCATTGTGGATTCTGAAGGCACCAAGGTCGAGCGCATCGACAGCCAGCCCTTGCCCGCGCCCTAGACGTGTTACGCCGCCTCCCGGACGTTCTTGTCAATCAAATCGCAGCCGGTGAGGTTGTAGAGCGCCCTGCAAGCGCGCTGAAAGAACTCGCTGAAAACGCGATCGACGCAGGCGCCACGCGCATTGACATTGTCCTCGAAGCGGGCGGCATCAAAAGCATTTTGGTGCGGGACAACGGCGTCGGCATGTCTGCAGAGGATTTAGAGCTCGCGACGGAACGTCATGCTACCTCCAAGCTTGCGGGTGATGATCTGGTTGATATTCGCTCGCTCGGCTTTCGCGGCGAAGCCCTACCATCCATTGCCTCCGTCAGCCGTTTTTCCATTGCCAGTCGCCAAGCCGGCGATGACGGGCATCGTTTGGAGATCGACGCTGGGCGCAAAGGCCAAGTCTGCCCCTGCGCCATGCAGCTGGGCACAGAGGTCGATGTCCGCGACCTTTTCTATGCCACCCCAGCCCGGCTCAAATTCCTCAAAACCGCGCGCACCGAGCAAGGCGCCTGTGTGGATGTCATCAAGCGGCTGGCCATGGCCCATCCAGACATCGTTTTTTCCCTCAAAACCGACGGCCGAACTCTGTTTGCCGCAAGGGACGTCCAAGGCGACTTGCTCACCCAATCGCGCGAACGGTTGTCTGCCATCTTGGGCCGTGATTTTACCGACAATGCGATCCCCATCGCGGCTGAGCGTGAAGAGATGGCAATGACGGGGATGATTGCGCTGCCCACCTACAGCCGCGGCACGGGCGCCTATCAGTATCTCTTCGTCAATGGCCGCCCCGTGCGGGACAAAGCCCTGCTTGGGGCCGTGCGCGGCGCCTATGCGGATTTTCTCCCGCGTGACCGCTTTCCGGTTTTGGCGCTATTTTTGACAGTGGCGCCGGAAGCCGTTGATGTAAATGTCCATCCTGCCAAAGCTGAAGTGCGGTTTCGCGATGCAGGGCATGTGCGTGGTTTGATCGTTGCGACACTGCGCGATGCTTTAGCAAGCTCCGGCCACCGGGCGTCGACCACTATCAGCAACTTTGCGCTTGGCCGGATGCAGTCCAACCCAGCCCCGGTAGCCCGGCAGCAGGCGATGCGGTTCACGCCCCCGGCACCTGACGGTCCCCCCGATGTTGCGGAGACTGGCGCCGCTTACCAGGTGAAGGTCCCTGCGGCGCCGCAGCCCGAAGACCATCCAGAAACAGATTTTGATGGTCCTTTAGGTCAAGCCAGGGCGCAGTTGCATGAGACGTATATTTTAAGCCAAACCGCCGATGGCGTGCTTCTTGTGGACCAGCATGCCGCCCACGAACGGCTGGTCTATGAACGTTTAAAAGCGCAAGTCGACAGCAGCGGTGTGCCCAGGCAGACCTTGATGATGCCTGAGGTAGTCGATGTTGCGCCAGAGATTGCTGCCGCCCTGGCAGCGCGGGCGGACGCCTTTGCGCATTTCGGGCTCGTCTTAGAGCGGTTCGGCGATGGCGCGGTTTTGGTGCGCGAAGTCCCCGCAATTCTGTCCAAACTCGATGTGGCCAGTCTGGTCCAGGATCTAGCGGATGATTTCACCGAAACGGGGGATGTAACCGCGCTAAAAGAGCGCGTGCTTGAAGTCTATGCAACCATGGCGTGCCATGGCTCTATCCGATCAGGCAGACGCCTTACTCTTGAGGAAATGAATGCGCTGCTTCGGCAGATGGAAGCAACACCCCATTCCGGACAGTGTAATCACGGTCGTCCAACCTATGTGAAGCTTGCTCTCCCGGATATCGAAAAACTGTTCGGGCGGCGCTAGCCTTTCTGACGCTCTTCGTCTGCTAAGGCTGGCATTGGGGTCGAGGCCCGCGCCAATTCATCCATCGCGACACGTAAATGTGCTGAGGCGACCGTAAATCCGGCCTCGTCACAATCCTTCAGCACATACCCGATGCACTGTTTGAGCGTTTCTGCAATTCTAT
>CAKZYD010000109.1 GCA_937884085.1 uncultured Sphingomonadales bacterium
ATCCAAAGGCAATCGTCACCCGCATGTGGAGGGCTTTAAGAAAAATGTCGAGCGGGCCGCCGGTGGCCTTCCGCTTCGCTCTATGCCGAACTTTATCAGGCCGATTGTCGCGTGGTTGATGCCCAAAATTGGCCCTAAAGGCCAAGAGTTCGCCCGCGCCCGTGTCGAAATGAAAGCGATCGAAACGATCCTGCATTTGCGCAGCGCGTTGCCGCGCCGCGTTAAACACATGGTGCCCGCGCATGTTTGGGAGATCGCAAAGCAATATGGCTTAGAGCGAGGCGACGCGGAATAACAAAAACGCGGTAATTGCGTTTAGTGCGACGTGCGGCTTTCGCGCAGACTTAACAAATGTCTAGCCTTTAAAATGGCTTCGTCGGCATCCGCTGCATAGACATCAGCGCCGATTTTTTCCGCAATATGAGCATCGCCAGAAAAACCGGCGCCGCCAACCATGATGAAGACATCTGGATTCAAGGATGCAACGTGGAGTCGCTTTATTTCCGGCCTTAAGCTTAGCGCCAGATCTTCACTGGACGCGGACAGACCAACGATGTCAAACCAACTTTCGCAAACCAGCGCTGCCAATTCATCGCCGGTGTGCAGATCTGGACCGCCAGCGACAAGCCATCCCTCCATTTCAAAAACCTTTGAGACCAACAACACACCAAAAGCATGCTGATCGCCCAAAGCACTTGCAAAAATGATGTTATGCCGTGCTCCAGGCGTTGCCAGACTGGTGTCTGTGGTAGAGACTTCATGCACAGCGTTGTGCAACCGGCCAAGACCGATTGTCACTTCGGCGAAACTCAGGCGATCATCATCCCAAAGCTCGCCCAAATGCCGCGCTGTACTTGGGAATAAACCGCGGCACATGTCTCTGATTGAAATGCCATGCTCCAAAGACAGATTCACGAAATCCATACAGTCGTCAAACGAGCCACGCAGGACCACTTTGGTGAAAGCGTTGACGGTGTTTTGATCAACACGGGCCTTGCCAGCATCCTTCGCTAAATTCGCGCGGTAGACACGGGGAATAACTTCGCCCGTCAAAACGCTGCTTAAAATGCCGCGAAGGTCCTGTTGTTGTCCTTTGACGGACTCAATCTCAGTATCTGAATGGGACGACGCACCACTGGGCGGACTGTTCTTGTTCGGCCTGTTACCCGAACCTGGTTGGGACTTAATCATCGCTATTAAGACACCTCCCCCATGCATCTGACGCCAAGCGTATCGGCTTTTTGGGACTCCTGTCTATTTACGATTTTCACATTTTTGCAGCATCGCTGACCAAGCAGTTGCTTTAGCAGGCCTTAAAAAGGGGCCGGAAGGGAGCCAACGTCAGATGCCAGACGTATTCCTGTCGATGCACAAATCTGGCAAGAAAAACAGTGTCATGCGGATACAAATTTACTCGAGGCGGCTCCTAGTACCCTTGAGTTAATTGGATTTTTTTTAGCACATATATCATAGGCGCATTTGCAGATATATCCGCACAGAGGGCTTTAGTGACAACTGCGGGAGAGCGCCGCCGAGCTTTCAAAGCTAGAGCGACAAACGGAGAACCTCGTCACGATAATAAAGCTTTTCTATAGAAAAGCATCCTGCCAACTATAGGAGAAAGCAAAAAAACTAATATTTTTAATAGCCTAAAACTATGTAAGGCGTAGAAGTGATTCGGAAAATCAATACTTAGCGGATGAATTCGCGAATCGCGAACGACCCGATCTGAAAGGCCTGCGTGCATCTACGACAAAAAAGCGTCATGGGCGCATGGCCTAGCTCCGCCAACGCTGAACCATATCCCAAACATGGAAAACAAATGCACAGGCCAAGCTAATGGCAAACCACGATAGCGGCGCGTCTGCTGCCACAATAAGCAAGGCAGCTGTGAAAGATGCTCCCGCGCCCAGAAAGGCGAAGGTCTGGGTCGGCTTGAGACCCTTTCGGCGGAACTGCCATAATAAAAGCAAAGCAATCGCTTCAATCGCCAAACACCCGATCACGATGGCCGTGAAGTCGACATAGGATAGCGCGCCAATCTCCAATATCGGTGCCTTCGTCTACGCCTAACGAACCGTCCTAGGTTCTTGCCAAGCCCATGAGATGGCTGAGGTCTTTGAAAAAGACACGGACATGGGCGAGAGGGTCTTTGCGGACCAGCTTCTTATTCATGTACGATTCCCAGGTGAGACGCTGGACGTCTCTGTCCTCGCACATTTTCACAAAGCGCTCCCGGCGACGATCACCGCCGTACCAAAAATATTGCAGGATACCGAGAACCCAGAACACTTTGCCATGCTGCTTCATGAATTGCGCCCGTGCCGCCGATAACGCAGTGGCATCACCAGTTTGAAGCGCATCCAAAACAGCATCCGCGCCCATTCGGCCGCAGGCCATTGCGTAGTAAATGCCTTCACCAGATGCAGGCGCCACCACGCCGGCTGCATCGCCAACGACGAGCACATCGCGGCCGTTATCCCATCGCTTAAGAGGCTTCATTGGGATGGGCGCGCCTTCAGTGCGAACAGTTGCAGCACTCTCTAGGCCTACTTCCGACCTCAGATTTGTAACCGATGTCCGCAGAGAAAAGCCCTTTTTCGCTGAGCCAACCCCAATACTTGCTGTGTCCCCATGCGGAAAGACCCACGCATAGAAATCGGGCGATAATTTACCTTGATAATACACATCGCAGCGTGCGCCATCATAGCGATCATCACCAGCAGCAAGTGCGCTGGCTTGCGGCGCTTCAACAATTTCATGATAGGCAAAAACACATGGCGTTTGCTTGACACCGGGCAGCCCTTGCGCAGCGACTTTTGACCGTGCGCCATCCGCGCCGACAACGATTTTTGCGGTCACGCGCTGCTCTTCGCCGTCAGGGTCTTTATAGACGACAATCGGTGTGCCATCTGGCCTGCGCTCAAGCGTGGTAAAGAGGCCATCGCGCCGTTCAGCACCAGATGAAACAGCTCGTTCACGGAGCCATTCATCAAAAGTCTCTCGGTTCACCATGCCAACGAAGCCGGTGTCGATGGGCATATCAACCGATTTGTCGGACGGCGCAATCATACGCGCGGAATTGATGCGCGCACATAGCAGGTCTGTGGGTATTTCAAACTCGCGAAGGATACAGGCCGGTATAGCCCCGCCGCAGGGTTTAATCCGCCCCGCCTTGTCGAGCAGCAACACCCGCACGCCTTGATTGGCAAGATCAGTGGCCGCTGTTGCGCCAGAGGGTCCACCCCCCACCACAATGACATCGAAGACATCAGCGCTATCAAACATCAGATCATCCTCCGGATCATTCCTGTGCATTCACTCAGCCGGCTGAAGCTCGGCCTGCCCCAAAGACCCCCCTAAAGAACCCGGCATCAAGTTCGGGCCCAGATCGTCATCCCTCTCAGCGAGAGCTTTTGGCGCCACCCGCATGGCAATGGCGCCGGATAGCAAGAACAACAACGCCTCGCCCACAAAGATAACGCCATAAGCCGTCGCTGGGGACTCGAGCAAAGCACGTGCGATATCGACCGCAACGGTGCCAAAAAACCCGCCAAGCCCAAAGGCAACGGCTTGCGCTGCCCCCCACACCCCCATGCGGGTGCCCTCCCGCTTTGCTTGCCCTTGGTTGGCAAGGCCCATCATGGACCCAATCGCGGCTACGGCGAAAACACCATTGGAAAAGCCAAGCAGGAAAACATTGAGACGCAGAGGCCACTCTGGCCCGATATGCGCAGCGGCCACCAATCCGGCAAAGGCAGTCGCGGACGCTATACACCCGCCAACCGCCCAAGCGCGCATGGAACCCATGACCCTGCCGCCAATGGCGCTTCCAGCAACGGCGACCAGAATCATGCCCGCCATGGCCCCGCCGTTCTGCGCGCCGGCTAGCTTTGTCGATTCGCCAGGCGTGAAGCCAAAAACCAGACCAGCGAACGGCTCCAAGATCAGATCCTGGGCACTGTAGGCAAGCATCGAGACAAACACAAAGAGCGTGAATTGGCGTGCGCGTGGCTCGCGCCAAACGTCTTGAAATGCCTCTGCAAAGGAGGGTTTTGCCGAATCTGGATCGGCTTCATCAAGGGAAGCAGAGGCGGGCTGCACCGGCCCTTCAACACCTATGAGCGCCAGCACCGCAACGCAAAAAGCAATCGTTGAGACGACCGAGGACACAGCGACAAGCCGACTGGGCGCATAAGGATCAAGTTGCGCGCCAGCAGCAACAGCCGTTACCACAAAGCCAGCAATCATCATGATCCAAACGATGGAGGCAGCGGCAGGGCGGCGGTGCGGCGCAACGCGCGTGGCAAGCAACGCCAGTAAAGATGTTCCAGACGCCCCGACACCAATCCCTATAAGCGCGAATGCGACAATCGCCAAAACCAAGCCCTGGGTAAAATTTGTTCCCATAAGCGCGGTGGCGGCAGCTGCAAGCGCGCCGCCAATTGCAAGAACAGCCATGCCGCCAATGATCCATGGGGTACGCCGACCCGTCATGTCCGATCCATAGCCCCATCTCGGGCGAGAAATTTGGATGGCGTAGTGCAACCCAACCAAAGCCCCAGGGAGAACCGCCGGCAGCATATGCTCCACGACCATGATGCGATTGAGAGTGGACGTTGTTAAAATGATGATCGCCCCAAGCGCCGTCTGCACCAATCCGAGGCGGACAATGCCAACCCAAGACAAAGGGGGAACGCTTTTTGATATGTGCCCCGTCATGACGCTACTCCCACGATGCTGGCAATTCCGAAGGCGCTGGCAAGCATTCCCAACACGTAAAGCGTGGTTCCAGTGCCGTTGTAATACGCAGCGTTTTCACGGGGGCGTTTCAACAACGCAGCGGTATTTAAAAGAAACTTGAACATCAAAGCGACCTGCATCAGGAGCAAGGCCGCGACAATGCCGGCATGGAGTGGCAAGCCATTGGCCGTGAGAAGCGCAATGACGGCCACTTGCGGCACCGCCATCACGATACTTGCAAGGCGTGCCGCGCTGGCTGCACCAAGCTGTACGGGCAATGTGCGGATGCCCATGCGGGTATCGCCAGGAATAGATTTAAAGTCATTCAGTGTCATGATGCCATGTGCGCCTGCGCTATAAAGCACAGCTAAGGCAATGATGCGCCAATCTGGCATGCCCCCGATGAGGACCACTGCGCCGGTAAACCAGGCCAGACCCTCATAGCAAAGCGCGCAAGCTGCGTTGCCATACCAACCATTCTGCTTCAGCCGCAGCGGCGGCGCGCTATAGGCCCAGGCGAGCAATACGCCCAGAACCGCAGCAGCAAGAACGAGTGGCCCTAAAACCGCAGCGACCGCAAAGGAAAGGCAAGTCCAGAATAAGGCGATATACATGCCCCAGCGACCCGGTATTCTGCCGGATGGAATGGGCCTATCAGGCTCGTTGATGGCATCCACATGGCGATCGTGCCAATAATTGATTGCCTG
>CAKZYD010000110.1 GCA_937884085.1 uncultured Sphingomonadales bacterium
CACGGTGGTGTTGCGCGGCGCCGACCAAGCGCAGGCCCAGCTTCGCTTTCATACAGATATCCGCGCTGGCAAAGTGGCGGAAATTGGGGCCGAGCCAAAAATCGGTCTGCATTTCTACGACAAGAAATCAAAGATCCAGCTGCGTGTGTCAGGAACGGCGCATTGCCATACGGATGGTGCCCTTAAAGACCATGCATGGGATGGCTCCAAACCCATGAGCCGCGAATGCTACCGGGTCAATCATTCTCCAGGAAGCCACGTTATGGCGCCCGACGCGTGGTCTATCCCGCAAGACCCAAGCGACCCCGATGAAGGGAAGGAAAACTTCGTGGCGGTGACGGTCACGATAGAGACCATGGAATGGCTCTATCTCGCCCGGGGCGGCCATCGCCGGGCAAAGTTCTTCGTTGCGGCGGATGGCGCGCTTGCCAAAGCCACTTGGCTCGTGCCGTAATCCAGCGCAGTGTGTCCCTACGCCAGGGACGGTATGTCAGACTAAAATCGAAAGGACGAGGCGGCGATGGCTGAGCTGGAAAGTGTGATTGTGGCAGGCGGCTGTTTTTGGTGCACTGAAGCGGTGTTTTTGCCGTTGCGCGGCGTCGAGACTGTTGAGTCAGGCTATATCGGCGGCAGCATACCAAACCCCAGTTATGAGGCGGTTTGCACTGGGCGCACCGGCCATGCGGAGGGCGTGCGCATTGCCTTTGATCCGGATGTGATTGGCCTAGACCAGTTGCTCGACATCTTCTTCGCGACCCATGATCCAACTCAGCTAAACCGGCAAGGCAACGATGTTGGCACCCAATATCGCAGTGCCCTGTTCCCTGCCGATGACGCCCAGCGCGCCGCCATGGAGGCTGCGATTGCCCGCGCCAATGACATTTGGGATGGCAAGGTGGTCACCACCATTGAACCAATGGACATCTTCTACGTCGCCGAGGCCTACCATCAGAACTATTTCGCCCGCAATCCTGGCCAGCCCTATTGTGCGGCCATCGTTGCGCCCAAAGTCGCAAAGGCGCGCGCCTCTTACGGCGCGCTCATGAAATAACGGCTTCATCACGCGGCCATAACCCTGCATAACGTCTCATCACTGGGCCGTGAGACTGCCTTGGCGGGGGGCCGGGTCACCCCTAAATCATCGCCAAGCGCTGGGATGGTCCTGGCGAAACACAAAGAATTAGGGGGCACCTTATGTCAAAAACCCGCACCATAGAAATCGTTCTCACGGCCTTTGTGGCCTTTGTGTTCATTCAATCGCTGTTCTTTAAATTTGCCGGCGCGCCAGAGACAGTGCACATCTTCGGCACCTTAGATGCCTGGGCGGCCAGTGCCTTTGGCTTTGAGGGGCTGTTCAATCCAGGCGGCATTTTTTCGGCCAAAGTGATTGGCTCTGCCGAATTGGTAGCCTCCATCCTGTTGCTCATTGGCTTGTTTATGAAGCGCGCTATTCTTCAATTGGCCGGCGCTGTCATGGGTCTGGGCATCATTTCAGGCGCGATTGTTTTCCACCTCTTCACCCCGCTGGGCATTGAGGTGCAGGGCGATGGCGGCACCTTGTTCTTCATGGCTGTTGGGGTCTGGATTAGCTGTGCAATCCTGGCGTTTTTGAAAAAATCAGCCTTGCCTGGCCGCAGCTAAGGCAATAGCTCAGGGCGATGACCCTCGCCCCAATCACCGCCACGGAGCTCGCGGAGGATTTGCAAGACGGCCAGCGCCGCGCGCTGGCCAAAGCCATTACGCTGGTCGAAAGTACGCGGCCAGACGATCGGGACATGGCCCAGGCGCTGCTGGCGGACGTTCTACCCAAAACCGGTAAAGCCAAACGCATCGGCCTGTCAGGCGCGCCAGGCGTTGGCAAATCAACCTTCATTGAGGCTCTTGGCAGCTATCTTATTGATGCCGGGCACAAGGCTGCCGTGCTTGCCGTTGACCCATCGTCAACCCGCACCGGTGGCTCTATCTTGGGCGATAAAACCCGCATGGAACGTCTATCCCGTGATGCAAAAGCCTTTGTCCGCCCCTCGCCCTCAGGCGGCTCGCTTGGCGGTGTCGCGCGGCGCACCCGCGAAGCTTTGCTGCTTACCGAAGCAGCGGGCTATGATGTCATCCTGGTCGAGACGGTCGGTGTCGGCCAGTCCGAAACTGCTGTGGCCGATATGGTGGACATGTTCTGCCTCCTGTTATCGCCTGCAGGCGGGGATGAGCTGCAAGGCATTAAGCGGGGCATCATGGAGCTCGCAGACCTGGTCGTCGTCAATAAGGCCGATGGCGATATGCAGATTGCTGCTAAACGTGCGCAAGGTGAATACCGGGCTGCACTCCACCTGATGCGGCCAAAGTTTCATGGCTGGACGCCCCGTGTTGTCTTGGCCTCTGCCTTGGAAGGGCGCGGGCTTGATGCGGTTATGGGGCAAATTGACCGTTTTTATGCGCACCTGTCTGAAACCGAGCAGCTGGCGCCCTTGCGCGAAGACCAAGCCGAGGCGTGGATGTGGTCCGAAATTCAAGATTCGCTGCTGGAAGGCTTTCACGGCAACAAAGATGTAGCTGCGCAGTTGTCTGCTGTGCGGCGGGGCGTGCGCAGCGGTACATTGCCCGCTGCCAGGGGCGCTCGCCAGCTCCTCAAGGCCTTTGGGCTGGATTAGGCCGTAGACTCATGAATGGAAACGCCCGGGATGGCTCAGAGATGGTTTTTGGGCAGGAGAGGCCGTGAAAGCGGGCCTTAAGGCCCGTTTTTCTTAAATGAATTTGGGAGCGGACTCGACGCACCCAAAAACCATCTCTGAGCCACCGCTTTAGCGGCGCGCGAAAAATAAAGCCTGGACAGCGTCGCGTCGTCAGTCACGATGCTATGGCATCGTTCCATTCCTAACTCCTTACCAGGCTTTATTTTTCGCTGCGTCACGGGCATTTCCATTTATGAGTCTACGGCCTGGCAACCTCCCGGCTTGACCGCCCGCGCCATATCGCCTATACGCGCGCTCTTGTCATCACGCGCTATAAAGCAGCGGCGTGACCAGACCCCGAGACCTGGTAGAGAATAAGGACGGCTCAAATGGCACGTGTGTGCGAACTTTCTGGCAAGCGCCCGATGGTGGGCAACAATGTTAGCCATGCCAATAATAGAACCAAACGCCGCTTTTTGCCGAATCTGGTAAATGCCAGTTTGATCAGTGATGCGCTTGGTAAGTCTTTCAAATTCCGTGTGGCTGCATCCACCCTGCGCAGCGTTGAACACCGCGGCGGCCTCGACCTCTATCTCGACAAAGCCAAGGCGGATGAACTCTCCATCCGTGCGCGCCGCATTAAGAAAGATATCCAGAAAGCCCGCGCCCAAGGCCAAGCGGAAAACGCTGCTTAAGCGTTTTTCAGTTCACCTCCGTTCGTGCTGAGCTTGTCGAAGCACGAATCCAGCACAAACCAGCCCTTCGACAAGCTCAGGGCGAACGGCATTCATTGGTTTGCGGACTGCTTTTCCCAGAGAAGATCTGTCAGTCTTTTGAGTTGCCCAGCGAAAACTTCAACAGCAGTGTGCGTTGAAATGCCATGAAGTTGTCGTCCGAGACGATATAGATGTGCGTCTGGCCAGACGCGCTGCGCACTGCTGAAACCCCTTCCATATTATCGACGGTGATAGGCGTCACGAAACGGGCCAGCTCGGTTGCCGCAGTTCCTTCTGCTAACGCCTGTGCTGTCGTCATGGACAAAACTCCTGAAACGCCAGACATCACACTGAAATGCCGTTGCAAGACAAACAGCGTATCGTCCAGCCGTGCTAAGTCGGTAGGAACATAGGGGTCCGGCGGTTCAAAGCCAAAGCGCTGGGCGGCACTTGCCTTAAGGCCCAGTTCGGGCATCATCCAGCCTAGCGTTCCACCCCCCTCCGCTTCGCCTTTTTCGGTGAGCACAATAAGGGTGCCATCTGCTGTCGTAGCAAGCGCCTCAATGCCGCCATTGGCTGGCAGGTCATTCAGGCCAGCTGGCGCTATAAGGCGGGTTGGCGTCGCTCCGGCCACGCTGCATAGGTTGCCTGGCTGGCCGAGCGGATAGCGCATCACGCGGTGGGTGCCTTCAAAGGCGGCGAGGATGGCCGTGCCGTCGCTTGTTAGGCTGACAGCCTCGGCATCGGCTTCCTCTTTCCCTTGGAGGGGCTTGGTTTCTGCTGACAGCATGGGCGATAGCGAGGCCGTAGTAATACCAAGCAAGACACCGTCGCTGTCCGCCTTAAGGCCCATGCATACCCAATGGCCTTTGTCGGTGATGGCCAGCAGCTTGCTTTCATCTGGCGCTACAATAACGCCTGACAGCCCTCCAAAGTCGTCATCCTCACTCGTGAGCACCAGGCCGCCGCGATAGCGCAGCGCGCCTAGTTGGGTCATGGCTGGGTCTTCAGGGTTGAGCGGGACCGCCTCAGCGCGCACTTCTATAGCAACGCTGTCTGGCGAACGGGCTTCAGCGCAAGCGCTTAAGAGGAGGAAGGCGCAGCAGGCGAGGTGGCTTTTCAAGCTGCCTTCCGCCCGCGCGGCTCGTCATCGAACAAAGCGGCCAGCTGTTCGGTCATGGCCCCGCCCAGTTGCTCGGCATCCAAGATGGTAACGGCGCGCTTATAATAGCGGGTGACGTCATGGCCGATACCGATGGCGACCAGCTCGACGGGGCTGCGCGTTTCAATCCACTCAATCACTTGCCGCAAATGGCGTTCTAAATAGCTGCCGGAATTAACGGACAGCGTCGAATCATCCACAGGCGCACCATCGGAGATGACCATCAAGATGCGGCGCTCTTCGGGACGGCTGACGAGGCGATTATGCGCCCACAGCAGCGCTTCGCCATCGATGTTTTCTTTGAGCAGGCCTTCGCGCATCATCAGGCCGAGATTCTTGCGGGTGCGCCGCCAAGGGGCATCGGCCTGTTTATAGATGATGTGGCGCAGGTCATTGAGACGGCCTGGGTGCGCGGGCTTGCCAGCCTCAATCCAGCTGTCGCGGCTTTCTCCGCCCTTCCAGGCGCGGGTGGTAAAGCCCAGGATTTCCGCTTTAACGGCGCAGCGTTCCAGCGTACGGGCCAGGATATCCGCACAGATCGCTGCAATTGAAATCGGGCGGCCGCGCATAGAGCCGGAGTTATCGATAAGCAGGGTGACGACCGTGTCGCGGAAATCGGTTTCGCGCTCTAATTTGTAGCTCAGGGGATGGCGCGGGTCTGTAACCACGCGGGTGAGGCGCGCGGCGTCCAGCATGCCTTCTTCCAGGTCAAACTCCCAGGCCCGGTTTTGCTGGGCTTGCAGGCGCCTCTGCAGCCGGTTGGCCAGCTTTGTCACTGCGCTTTGGAGGGGCAGGAGCTGCTGGTCGAGATAGGCCCTTAGCCGGGTGAGCTCATCCATATCGCACAGCTCTTCGGCGCGAATGACTTCATCATAGTGGTTGGTGAAGGCTTGATAGTTGAAATCCGGCGGCATGTTGGAGAAGGGCACATTGGGCCGGTAGGGGGTCATTCCCTCATGCTGTTCTTCGCCCGCCATATCCTCTTCCGAGGGTTCCATTTCCATGTCGCGGGTTTCGGTTTCGCCTGCATCGCCTTCCGCTTCGGAGGTTTCGCCGGACGGTTCCGGCTCGCCATCACCAGCAGCGCTTTCGTCATCGCCGTCTTGCTCGTCTTCGTCCGTATCGGCTTCGTTTTCAGCGTTTTCTTCGCCAGTGCTATCGTCTTCTTGCACTTCTTCGCCGCCGTCATCATCGACTTCCAAATCGCTGATGATTTGGCGTGTGAGCCGCGCAAAGGCCGTCTGGTCTTCCAGCATCTCAAACAATTGGCCAAGTCCATCGCCCGCTTTGTCGTCTATCCAGCTGCGTTCCTTATCGACCGCGCCCTGGGCGTTGTCTGGCACAGGCCGGCCCGTCATCCGCTCACGGGCCAAGAGAGAAAGGGCTGCTGCTAACGGGACATCGGCCTCGACAGCGACGCCTTCCAAACCCTCGCCTTTGCAGCGATTGCTGACCACCTGGTCCAAATTATCAGCGACGCCCTGCATTTGATTGCAGCCGATGGCCTCGATGCGCGCTTGTTCCAGGGCGTCATAGATGTCCCGCGCCATCCCGGACGCCGGCTGTTCGCGCATATGGACGCTGGCGTCATGGTGTTTCAAGCGCAAGGCCATGGCATCGGACAGCCCGCGGATTTGGCGCACTTGTTCAGCGCGCAGTTTCTTGGCTGGCGCTGGAAGGCGGGCTTGATTGCCTGACAGGCCTGGCTTGTCGGCTGAATACGTGACCTCCAGCTCAGGTTCGCTGGAGATGGCGCGCATCGTGGATTTGATCGCGTCCTTTAACAGCTCTGTCGGGTCATCCGAGGGGGTGGACATAAAGATTTACGGGCTACGCGCTGGCCTGCATGGCGCTTTCAGGCAAGGCCTCGCCAAAGCAGCGCTGATAATATTCCGCCACAAGGGGCCGCTCTGTCTCATCGCATTTATTGAGAAAGGAAACGCGGAAGGCAAAGCCAGGGCTTTTGAAAATCTCTGCGTTCTGCGCCCAGGTGATGACAGTGCGCGGGCTCATCACCGTGCTGAGGTCTCCATTGATGAAGCCTTGCCGGGTCAGCTCAGCGCAGCGCACCATGGCGCCCAACGTCTTTTTGCCGTCCTCGGTATCATAAGATGGGTTTTTCGCCAGCACGATGCCCAGCTCTTGGTCAAAGGGCAGGTAGTTCAAGGTCATCACAATCGACCAGCGGTCCATCTGGCCTTGGTTGATTTGCTGGGTGCCATGATAGAGGCCCGTCGTATCGCCTAAGCCGACCGTATTGGCCGTGGCAAAGAGCCGGAAATAAGGGTGCGGGCGGATAACGCGGTTTTGGTCCAGCAGCGTTAACTTGCCTTCGATTTCCAAGATGCGCTGAATAACGAACATCACGTCCGGACGGCCGGCGTCATATTCATCAAATACCAGCGCGGTGGGCGTTTGCAGCGCCCAGGGCAGGATGCCTTCCTGGAACTCGGTCACTTGTTTGCCGTCGCGCAGAACAATGGCATCCTTGCCGACCAAATCGATGCGGGAGATGTGACTGTCCAAGTTGATGCGCACGCACGGCCAATTGAGCCGCGCGGCCACTTGCTCAATATGCGTGGATTTTCCGGTGCCGTGATAGCCCTGGATCATCACGCGCCGATTGTGGGCAAAGCCAGCGAGAATGGCGAGCGTGGTTTCGGGGTCAAAGACATAGGCCTCGTCGAGATCCGGCACACGGTCGTCGGGGTCTGAGAAGGCGGGGACCTCCATGTCCACATCGACGCCAATCACGTCGCGCACTGAAACGGTGCGGTCTGGCGCTAGGGCGTGCGCTGCGTCCATTTTTCCGGGCTCAATGGTCATAGAGGAAATGCCTTTACGTACTTTACTGGCGGCGTCGAGCGTGCGCCAGTTGAAGTGTTATCTAAACCGCTGCCCGTCGTCCATCAACCGGTGATATGCCGCAATAACGGCCTGCATCTTCTTCTCACCGCGCCTATCGCCGCCATTTGCATCGGGATGATAGCGTTTCAAAAGGATTTTATAGCGTTTTTTGATGTCATCGCTGCTGGCATTTTCGCTGAGACCGAGGGTGACGAGGGCTTCCGCTTCCGGCGCAGTGAGCGGTCGGCCGGTGCGACTGCCTGATTCGGCAAAGCGCCTAAAGCGGGCATCGCTGGAGAAAATGCCATGGCTGTCCTTCATACGCAGGTTCGCCAAATCTTCTGGATTCATGCGGAAGGGGTGAGTGGGTCCGTCCCAGCTGGGGTGGCCTTGGCGTTCTTTTAGGAGGTCTTCTGGGCTGAGCGTTTCAAAGTAATTCCAGCCTTCATTGTGCGCACGCACGTGTTCCAGGCACAGCCATTTCCATTGCGGTGCTTCGTCAGAGCGGCGATTGGGGTTGAGCGCGACTTTAAACTCGCCAGGCTCCTTACAGCCTGGAACAGCGCATAGGCGGCCATCTGCATGCTCCACTCTGCCGTGATAGCGGCGACTTGGCCTGCGGCTGCCTGGCTTGGTGGATTGACTTCTTTTCATCCGTTCCAATGTAGTCACCAACCGTTCTTTTTCCACCAAACAGGTGCCGCATGGATAATTATCACGCTCGTATCGAAACCAAGCTGCAAGCGGCCTTTGCGCCGGTGAGCCTCAAGGTGATTGACCAAAGCGACCAGCATGCCGGCCATGCCGGCGCGCGCGAAGGCGGCCAGACACATTTCATGGTGGTGATGGTGTCAGAGGCGTTTGTAGCCAAAGGCCGGGTGGAGCGCCAAAGGATGGTCTATCGCACTTTGGACAGTGAGCTTGAAGAGCGCGTCCATGCGCTGTCGTTGAAACTACGCACGCCCGATGAAGAGGCTGCGAAGGCCTAGCGCAGCGTAAACATTAACGTCACCGGCAGTACGACGCAGGCGATGAGCAGGCTGGCCACGACATAGCCCGCCACCTCCGGTCCATGCTCACCAGTTTTTTCGGCCATGATGTAATTGAAGAGGGCCAGCGGCATCATGCCGATGGTCAGGATGACTGGCTTGAGCGCATCGGGAAGCGGCAGCAAGGCAGTCAGAGCTAGGCTTGCCACGAGGCCAATGACGTAGCGTAGGCTCGCCCATTTCAGCCCATTGAGCAGCCCTTTGGGATGCATGCGCGCGACGCCGCCGCCAAGCGCCAGCAGCATGGCAGGGATGGCTGCGCCGCCGGCAAGGTCTGCGGTATCGAGAACCCATTTTGGGGGAACCAGATTGAGCGTACGCACAAGGACTGCCGCCGCAAGAAGCCACAGCAAGGGCAAGGTGAGAATTTTGCGCCAGGGCCACGCGCCGACGGAGAGCCTATAGCCCAGCGTGAACTGCAGGAAGATGGACGTTGCAAAAAATGTCGCGCCTATAGAAAGGCCTGTCGCGCCGAAAGCAAAGAGGGAAATGGGCATGCCGATGTTGCCCCAATTGCCGAAGGCTAGGCCGGTAAAGCCTGGCTGGCTGGCCGTTCCAGTGGCTTTGAAGACGGCCAGAAGGGCTAAATGCACGAACGCGATGTACCCCACGGCGCCGCAGGCGGCGATGCCTAGGAGGGCTGTATCAATTTCGGCCCGGACCAGCGATGCAAACAGGAGGCCCGGCACGCCCACATGGAGCGCCACATCGCCGATAAACTCGCCGGTGAAGCGGGGGTCCCGCTTTGCCCAGACATAGCCAGCCGCACTGATAATGAGGACGGGCAGAAGGACGCCGCCAACTGCGCCAAACACCTCTAAAAAATCGGTCACGCGGCGTTTTGCTCAGGCGGCGTTAAATCCGTGATTTTGAGCAGCGTGACTTGGTTGCGCTGGCGCCGCAGTACTTCAAAACGGCGCTCAAAGAAATCAAAGCTTTGGCCTTTAACGGGAATGACCCGCGCCTCGTTAATGAGGAGCCCGGCCACGGTGGCCGCGTCTTCATCGGGCAGCGTCCAATCCATCCTGCGGTTTAAATCGCGGATGGTGACGGTGCCTTCTACGGTGATGGTGCCATCCCCATTGAAGGTAATGCCGTCGGTCTCGAAGGTGTCATATTCGTCCGCGATATCGCCGACGATTTCCTCTAGAATGTCCTCCAGCGTCACCAGGCCAAGGATGACGCCATATTCATCCACCACGATGGCAAAGTGGTTTTTGCGCGCTGTGAAGGCATCCAGCTGTTCCCGCAGTGATGTGGTTTCTGGCACGAACCAGGGCTCTGCCATCAAGCTTTTGATGTTCACTCGGTCGCGGCGCCCACCTGGCTTCATCAGGGCGCGCAGGATGTCCTTGGCGTGAATAACCCCGATGATATTGTCGGGGTCGTCCTCATAGAGCGGGATGCGCGTGTAGGGCGCATCAATCACCTGCTGGATGATGTCGGATGATGGCTCGCTTACATCAATCATCATCATATTGCGGCGGTGGACCATTACATCGGCAATGTCCACATCATCCAGGTCGAGGATGCTGCCAAGCATATCGCGGTGTTCTTTGACGATGCCGCCTTCAGAGGCATGCAAATCAATGGTGCCGCGAATTTCCTCATGGCTGGAGAGGAAGGTGTCTTTTTCGGAGATGTCGATGCCGAATAGCGACAGCGTCCGCCGCACAATCTCCTGGACCAAGTTGACAACTGGACCAAGGACGGTGGCGAGCAAGGAAATGGGTTTTGCCACCACCAGCGCAATCCTATCGGCGCGGCTGATGGCCAGCGTCTTGGGCAAGACTTCAGCGAAGACAAGCACCAGCGCGGTCATGACGAGCGTGGCGTACACAACGCCCGCTTCCCCAAACAGCTCAATCATCACGCTGGTGGCGAGCGCCGAGGCCAGGATGTTGACCAGATTGTTGCCGAGCAAAATTGTGCCAATGAAGCGCTCTGGCAGCTCCACCAAGGCTTCAAAGACCAAGGCCTGTTTATCGCCTTCGCTTGCCATATGGCGCAGGCGGGCGCGGGAGGCTGCCGTTAAAGCGGTTTCGGACCCTGAAAAAAAGGCCGACAACACCAACAGCGCAAACACAGCGCCAATTGCAAACCCAAGCTCACTCATCGCCAGCTCATCTATCGATTGGTCCTAAGAGCCTGTTCCATAAGTCATCGGCTGAGGGATTGCAGGTGGTTTTTTTGCCCTGTCAGGCGCCAATCTCAGGCGATATTGGAAATATCGGCGAGAATTGGCAACGCAGCAGGGCGGAAAAACAACCGCAAGACCGACCCGATGACTTATGGAACAGGCTCTAAAGCGCGCCCGCGGTTTCTGCTGCCAGCAGTTTTTCCAGCAGGGGCCGCAGCGCACTTGCTGTCACATCGCGCGTTAAAAAGGCTTTACCAATGCCGCGGCTCAAAATGAGCGTGATGCGGTCATCGATATTCTTTTTGTCTTGCGCCATGTGCTGCAACATGATGTCCGGCGTGAGGTCATCAAGGCCAAAGCGGCCAGGCCGTCTGGGCATGCCAAGCTTAGCAAAAGTATCGAGCACCCGGTCTAATTCGTTGCTGGCGAGGAGGCCAAGTGCATGGCTGACTTGATGCGCCATAATCATGCCAATAGACACGGCTTCGCCATGCAGAATGCGGCCATCATAGCCGCCATGGGCTTCAATGGCATGGCCGAAGGTGTGGCCCAGGTTAAGCAGGGCCCGCTGGCCCGTCTCGCGTTCATCGGCAGCAACCACATCGGCTTTGATTTGGCAGCTGCGCGCAATGGCATGGCGTAGAGCCCCCGGTTCCCCAGCAAGTACATCAGCGCCATTGCTAGACAGCCAATCAAAAAACTGGGCATCGCAAATAAGGCCGTATTTGATGACCTCGGCAAAGCCTGCCATGCGTTCGCGATCCGGCAGGCTCGCCAGCACAGCGGTATCGGCCATCACGAGTTTGGGCTGGTAAAAGGCCCCAATAAGATTTTTGCCTTGCGGGACATTGATGGCCGTTTTGCCGCCAACGGAGGAATCGACCTGGGCCAGCAGTGTCGTTGGCACTTGGATGAAATCGATACCGCGCCGGGTGATGGCGGCAGCAAAGCCCGTCAAATCGCCAATCACGCCGCCGCCGAACGCAATGAGAATATCGTTACGGGTGATTTTAAGGTCAAGGATATCGCCGCATAGCGTTTCGAGATGGCCGAAAGACTTGGTGGCTTCTCCTGCGGGGAGCACAATAGAGGACACCCGCGCCCCAATGCTTTTGAGCATAGCTTCAAAGCGCGGCAGATGCAGCTCAGCCACCGTGCGGTCCGTACCAACCGCGCAGCGCCGCCCGCCAATCAGCTGGGTGAGTGCGCGTGTTGGCTGGGCAACAAGCGCATCGCCGACCAGAATATCATAGCTGCGCGTGCCGAGACCGACGCGGACGGTGAGATGCGTTTCTTCCTTCATCCTCAGGTTCCAACGTTATTGGGCGGCCTGACCATTCGGCCAATCCGCCAGCGCTTTTAAAGCCGCGCGGACCACAGTGGTTGCCGGCCCGCGCCCGCTTTGGACGTGAATATTGGCCTGGCTATAAAAGGGTGTCCGCTCTGCAGCAAGCTTCGTGAGGATTTGCTTAGGGTCTCCGGTTTTCAGAAGCGGCCTGGTTTTGCGGCGACCGGTGCGCTCGACGAGGACGTCGACATCTGCGTTTAGCCAAATGGAGACAGCCTTATCGAGCACGGCTTTGCGAATGTCCTCATCCACAAAAGCGCCGCCCCCCGTCGCCAGCACGATGTTGCTGTCTTCCGACAAGATGCGCAAAATCACGCGGCGTTCGCCTTCTCGGAAAGAGGCTTCGCCAAAGTCCTTAAAGATATCGCTTACTGGCCGGCCGGCGGCGACTTCAATTTCATGGTCGGCATCTAGAAAAGTACGTCCCAAATCGTTTGCCAACCGGCGGCCAACGCTGGTTTTGCCGGCGCCCATCAGGCCCACCAACACGATAGGTTTGTCGGCAAGCGCGTCTTTCAAGGCGGTGTGATCTGTCTTTGTTTGTGCGCTCACGGCTGTATCGATACTCAAAAAGGCCTTAATGTCCAAATAGCCGGTCTTCATAGCCCTGTGCAATGGGTGGGTGCCATATTGCACCAGGCGCAACGGTGTTCTAAGGGTCATGCACGCGCCACGCGACTTGGGATAACAGCCACGCATGATAAGACTTATCCTCCTGATTTTGCTGCTCATTGTTGTCGGCGGCGGTTTGTTCTTTTACTTTTGGGATATTCCCGTGGAACAGACCCAGGTTGAGGCGCCGGTGGATGCGCGCATTTTCCGTGAATAGATGGTGCATCGCCGCTGCTCTTACGGGCTTCGCCATCACAACGGCTGCCGCTCAAACACCGCCCCCAGGTGAGATACCTGCGCCAGCAGCTGAACCGGCGCAGGCGCCGCCCAGGACAGCGGGGTCGCCGCTTCCTTACGCGCCGCAACCCCAAGCGATAGACCAAGATGGAGAGCCCACTCCACCCGCATCTCTTTTGAGTTTAGCGCCGCTGCCAGCGCTGCCGGACCAAGACGAAGATGAAGAGACGTTGCCAGCGCTGGATGCTCGCCTCAAAGAGCCTCTCTTTGACAGTGCGGTCGCCATGCCGTTAACGCCCGCGACTGTTGAAATGGCCCCGCTCAGCGCATCCGATATTGCAGGTATTGGGACCCTCACCCAGGCGGATGGCGGGTTCGCCTTTGATGTCTGGGCAGGTAGCGCCGAAGCAGATATTGTTGCCGCGTTCGCTCAGGTACAAGGCCGCGCGCCGTCGCCCATTGTCCAAACGACTCTGCGCCGCCTGGCGCTCACCATTGCTGACAGTCCATCTCCAACGCCGCAAGCTGCTTGGGCGTTCCTGAGCGCACGCATCGGTTTGCTTGAAAGAGTTGGTGATTTGGATGGCCTGATCGCCCTTCTCGCCTTGGTGCCAGATGATGTTGCACCGCTGGATGTTTTGGCGAAAAAGGCTGACATTGCGCTTTTGGCAAACGATTGGGCCAGTCTCTGTGCCGCCTCAAGAGTTGGGCTAGCGCAAGACACCAGTGCCTTTTGGACGGGGCGGCGGTTGCTTTGCCATGCCATGAAGGGCAATCGCGGCGCTGTCGACCTTTTGCAAGATACGACCAACCGGCGCGATATGCCTGACACGGCGGTGCTCGCCGCAACCCAGGCCCTGCTTGAGGCCCAGCCAGACGGCTATTCCGCGGCCTTGGCCCAGGCTAAAGCCAGCCTGATGTCAGGCACCGAGACGCCTCTTCAACAAGCAGCGCTTGCGCTGTCTGCCGATGCTGGTCTGTCCGCGCGGTGGCCTGCGATGGTTGCCCTTGGCGCTGCCGCGCAGCTTACGCCAAGTGATTTCCTCAACTACATCATTGCGACCCCAAGCGGCACGCCGCAAGAGGCCGGCCTAGCGCCGCGTCAGCTGCAATTGGCGTTGAGCGGCGGAACACCGGCCACATTGGTTGCTGATGCGCTGGCTGTTTCGTTCCAGGCGCGGCAGTCTGGTCTTCCGCATTTCTGGGCTGGGGCGACCGCGCAAGCGCTCAGCGCCGTGTCACCAAACCCAGAGCTTTGGCTGGATGCCGGAACGGTTGCAGCGCATCTTGCCTATGGCGGCTTTCCCGATCGCACGGCTGTTTGGTATGATGAAATTCGGACCCGGTCGGACCCGTCGGACCTCAATGCCGCGCGCAGTCTTATTTCGGTGTGGCCCTATGCGTTGGTATCGAACCAGCCGGGACGCATTCCTTTCACGCCGCGTATCGCAGGGCTTTGGCTAGACGCGCGCGATGGGCAGGATGATCGTCAGGCGCAGCTGACTTTCGCCGTGTTTGATGCCTTGGGCTACACAGTCCCGCCTGAGTTATGGGCTGCCGCTGGCCAGGCTGGTCCGCTGCCCATTCCCGCCTTGCCGGAGCTTGAAGCTTATGCAAGCACCGGCCAGACCGGCATGACCGTGTTGACGGCCATAGCCGCCCTTGGCCCGCAAGGCACACAGACCAAGGACGTCGGATTGGTCAAGGTGGTGCTCACCGCCTTGAGACAGGCAGGTCTTGAAGACTTGGCCCGGCAAATGGGCGCGGAAGTCCTGTTCTTCGCCGGCGTCTCCATCGATGCCAGCTGAGGCGTCCGATAGTCTGCTCATAGAGCGCTTTTGCGATATGCTGGAGGCCGAGCGCGGCGCTGCCCGGAACACAGTGAAGGCCTATACGGCGGACTTGCAAGATGCCTCAGCCAGCTTGAAGGGAAAGCTCGCGCAGGCGGGCCAGCCGGACGTCGAGCGCTTTATGGCGCTCCTCAACACACGCGGCCTTGCGGCCAGCTCGCGTGCGCGCAAACTCTCCGCAGTCCGTCAATTTCATCGGTTCTTGGCCAGTGAAGGGCTGCGCAGTGATTTGGCGAGCCACAAAGTCGCAGCGCCCTCAAAAGGCCGTCCTTTGCCCAAAACCTTGTCCACGGAAGAGGTCGACCGCCTCTTCGCAGTTTTGGATGAGGATAGTGAAACGGGCAAGCCATCTGCCCTTCGCCTGAAAGCTTTGGTAGAATTGCTCTATGGAACGGGCCTGCGGGTGACGGAGCTTATCACGCTGAAACGCGGTGCACTGCGCGGCCAGCCGCTTATCCTTCATGTCCAAGGTAAAGGCGGGCGGGAGCGTATGGTCCCTGTCGGCGGCGCAGCGCAGCGGGCGCTCAGTGCTTATATTGAGACCCTGCCGCAGCTGGGCGGTCAGCGCGATACCAGCGCTTATTTATTTCCATCGCGCGGCAAAACTGGCCATCTCACGCGGGTGAGCGTGTTTTTGCAACTCAAAGCCTTGGCGCGCCGCGCTGGCATTGCGGAAGAGAAAATGTCGCCGCATATTTTGCGCCATGCCTTTGCTACGCATCTTTTGGAAAACGGGGCAGACCTGCGCACGCTGCAAGATCTGCTTGGCCATAGTGAGCTCGCCACAACGCAGATCTATACCCATGTGACAGCCCGTCGCCTGGCGGAGACAGTGCAGCAGCATCACCCGCTTGGCCAAAAAAACACTTAAATCCCGCGCCAACACAGTCTATCAGGCTGTCACACAGGCGCAGCGGTATGCATAGCCTGCCCCAAAAAAGATAAGGACTGCGAAGCAGCGTGCAAAAATATCTTGAATTCGAAAAGCCCATTGCTGCGCTTGAGGAAAAGATAGCGGAACTAAAAGCGCTCACAGACAGCCAAGGCGATGTGAACGTCGATGATGAAGTCACCACGCTGACTGAGAAAGTCACGAACACCCTTACCGAGCTCAATGAGAATTTATCGCCCTGGCAGAAAACCCAAGTGGCCCGCCATTCCGGGCGTCCGCACTTTTCTGACTATATCCATCGGCTGACGACTGATTTTACGCCGCTTGCAGGCGACAGGGCTTTTTCCGATGACCAAGCCATTATGGGTGGGCTTGCGCGTTTTCGCGGCCAGTCTGTGGTCATCATGGGCCATGAAAAGGGTAAGGATACCGCTAAGCGCCTGCATCATAATTTCGGCATGGCGCGGCCGGAAGGCTACCGCAAAGCCGTCCGCCTCATGGACTTGGCAGACCGCTATGGCTTGCCGGTTATCAGCTTGGTCGATACCTCAGGCGCGTATCCAGGTGTGGGCGCTGAAGAGCGTGGCCAAGCCGAGGCCATCGCGCGCTCTACGGCCAAATGCTTGGAACTGAAAGTTCCGATGGTGACTGTCATCGTCGGCGAAGGGGGCTCAGGCGGCGCCGTCGCCATTGCCGTTGGTAACCGCGTCCTGATGCTGGAACACAGCATCTACTCCGTCATCTCCCCAGAAGGCTGTGCCTCTATCCTGTGGCACACATCGGACAAGGCGGAAGATGCGGCAACGCAGCTGCGCTTTACAGCGCAGGATTTGCTCGGCTTCGGCATCGTGGATTCCATCATTTCAGAGCCAGTTGGCGGCGCTCACCGCGACCCCAACAGCGTGGTCGACGCCGTGGGCAATGCCATCGACGGCTATCTGAACGATATGGCTGACTTAGACGCTGAGGCGCTGCGCCA
>CAKZYD010000111.1 GCA_937884085.1 uncultured Sphingomonadales bacterium
GCGTTTATATTTTTCTGTATTTTCAAACACTTGGTTTGCCATGCTCATCTGCCGCGCTAGACGCCATTATAGTGCAGCGACCAGCAAAAACACCTCAAACCCCAATGACTCAAGGATTCGGGGCTGTGTCAAGCGATTAAGATGGATTTTTTTGTTGAACGCCAGGCCGCGTTAAGACGCGCCGCCCTGCTCGATCTTCTCAATTGCAGCGGCATAGCCTAGGTCGCGTTGCCAAACCTGCAAGATACCGCGGGCTTTTTCGATGCTGATGGAGTTATAGAGGTCGATAATCGAATTCAGCACTTCCGGACGCCGCGCAGCGGCTGGATTTTGCGCCTCAGCAAGCAAGAGAACAATCACCGTCGCTTCGTTGCGATCAATACCATTAGCCTTGGCCAAGACGATAAAGCTCTCAAAGCCCTTATCGGAAATGATACGCCAGGCTGTTTTGAAGGCGATGTCGGAGCGCAGCGCAAGGCCAGCCACAAAAACATTGATGCGCTGTTGGCGCAGCGCTCGAATGAGGAAATCAACCGTGAGCTGCCCCACGGCATCTAGGCGGCGCACCAGCTGGATGGCTTTGGCAATGGCGCCACTCACTTCATCTTGCTGCGCTGCTGCCCGCTTTGTTGCCTCTTCAATGGCTTCATCGAGCTTATTTTCATCGATTTCAAAATCGTTCAAAATCCGTTTGCGCAGCGCCGCGCTCACCCACCAATACATTCGGTATGCCAGCTCCGCCGGCAAATCATCGCGCGTCACCAGCGGTTCTTGAAAGCGGTCCTTACGTTTGCTTTCAGCGACCAGATATTGCATCGCGCGGCGGCTAAGCTCAGCGTCTTCATTGCGGATGAGGGCTTCGAGAACATCATCGCTACCGGCTTCAACCAGCGCGTCGGCCACATCTTCGCTAATGTCTTCACGCATGGCGATGATTAGGCGATGCTCATCGGTGCGCATTTTGACGATTTCGATGAGGTCAATATCGGCCAGCGCATGGCACTCTTGCAGAATGGGCGCGGCAATGGCGATATCATCATTGCCAAGCAGCTTGACCAGGTCTGGCATATTGGCATCGACTTTGGCGACGGTGGTCGCCAGCTCGGCGCGCACATCCATTTCGATGTCATGGACCAGCTTAACGAGAATATCCGACATCAGCGCGCGCTCGCGCTCACTCAGACGGGATTCTTCATTCAAGAAGAAGTCTTGAATATTGCCGACCAGTTCGCTTCTGGCGGCTTGGCTTCGATTACGCGCTAACTGCAGCATGGCAGACACATTTGTCTCCGTTATGCCCTGGTCACTAGATTGGGCCAAGTTCAGCACTCCTCGCTGCCTCTCCATCAGAGTGCGAGCTGTGTTCGAGCAGCTGCATCCGTCAGCGCCCCAATAAAAGACATGCGGTGGTTAATATGGCCTTATTAGACCCGTGACTTTTTTATTGCCAGCTGAACAGGCGCTAGATGAAGTCAACAATGCTGAGACGAGTGGTTTGCGAGACAACCCGATAGGAGGCTTCCAGCGCGGTTTGGCTGTTGTTCAGCCGAGTGATGGCTTCGGTGATGTCCACGTCCTCAATGTCGGCGATAAACGTCTCCAAAAAGACTTTCTGGTCAGAAAATTGCGTCGTCAAATCCTCAATTTTGCTCTGCCGCAAACCATTGAGCATTTGTTGGCGCTGAATGTCTTGGATGGCGATATCCAGGGCAGCGATTTGGCTCTGCAAAAACGTTGCTTGGGTCGCATTCAGCTCCCCATCGAGCGGACCGGAGGGACCATCGGAATAATCAGCAAGGTCGCGAAACACTTGGAGCAAATCCGTCCCAATTTCATCAGCCAGCTGGCCATATTCGATGGTGACGGAATCAGAGATACGCGCGGTGGCTTTCAGCTGATCATTTTGAAACGCGTCGGCAACGGCTGGCAGCGCTTGCAGCGCCGTAATATCCTCAGCGGTGACAGGGCGGTCAGAAGCGGCGGCTCCGCCAAAAATGAAGCGATTTCCAACCTTTGTGTTGAGTGAGTTGACGACGAGGCCATAGCTTTCGGACGACACCAAATCAAAGCCCGTCGCATCATTGTTACCGATGGTCGTCATCAGCTGTTGGCGCAAATCGCGCGCGCCTTGCAACACTTGGCCCAGCTGTAAGTCATAGACATCCAGCGAGCGGCCAATGTCCTGTGCTACAGTTTCATAGGTGTCTGTCCGCGAGAACAGGGATTTGCTGGCCACCAGCGTCGTCGCCTGGTCCGCAATGCCGCGATACTCATCGCTCTTTTTGCCGGTGTTGACCTGCTGCTGCGCTTCAAAAAGGTTGTTTTGATTGCGCAGGATACCCTGCAACAAAGCTTGGTTTTGGCCGAAACTGGAAACGCGCGTCATGTCAAATCACTCCAATCCTCAAACTACCTATGCTCAAACGACCCATGCTCAAACCACATTGAGGAGTTCTTCAAACATCTGCCGAACGGTGGTTATAAGCCGTGCAGAGGCATTATAAGCGTTTTGGAAGACCACCATTTCCGCAAGCTCTTCGTCGATGTTCACGCCAGACACATCTTGCCGCCGCTGCGAGATAGTGATTTGCAAAGCGCGGTTGTCTTCTTCACGTGAGGTGGCCGTCTCGGCCATAATGGCGGCGTTGCCCACCACATAGGCGGCATATTGGTTCAATGTAGTCTCGAGCGGTTGCAGGGTGCCCGCTGCATCAAAGTCCATCGGGCTGAGCTGTAAATCACGCAATTCGGCCGCACCGCGCCCATCGCCCACGGTGAGGGCGCGATCGCCAACCGGCACACTGCGGTCAAACTTGCCAAGGGCCAAAAATTCAGGGTTCTCGGTCACGACAGAATTGACGGAGATATCCGCGGCCGCTGCAGCTTGTGTACCGCGGCGTAGGCCAAAGAGCTCCGTGAAGGGGACGTCGCTGCCTGCCCGCGCCGTGGTGTCGTTGCGGCTGAGCAGAGTTATTTCGCCAAACCCAGGCAAGCTTTGTGCTTGCAAACTACCATTACCGTCTAACGAGAAATTGAAATACCCGCCAAGACCAAGCGGGTCATTGAGCGATGTGACGATGTCATCAAATGTGGTGCCGGTGATGGTAACAGTTTCCGTGCGCAAGATCCGGCCGCTTTGGTCGCGGATTTCAAAATCCATAGTTTGCCCTGCGCTATAGCCGTGCGCATCAGTACCGTTAAAACCAGTTTCGAAATGCGTCGGCTGGCCTGTCGAAATTAGATCATTAAGGCCAAAGAAGTGGGAAAATCCGCGCCCTGCCCGAGCAGCTGGGTTGGCTGGGTCACCAGCGATAACAACCCCATTGTTTAAGTTGGTAGCAGCGATGGAAAGGCTGCCGTCGGATGCCAAAGACGCGGTGGCAAAGCCAGCCATGCCGGCATTAATGGCGTTCACTACATCGGTCATAGTCGCGGCCGGCCCTAAAGCATCGAAATCGATCGTGGCTGTGCTTAGTAGCGTGCCACTGCTATCGACGACGGCAAAATCGGCAATGCCCGTGAGGCGAGCCAGGTCTGTGCCTTGCAAGGCCGTCGCTCGCCCTGACAGTAAATTGGGTGCGGGGACGCTGGCGTTGGTATTGTGCAAGGCGTTGATTTGGTCAGAGAAAACCTGCGCCAACTCACCAAGGGAATCCGCGATGGCTGGTAATTCAGAATCGCGTACGTCTAATAGGCCCTGCAACCGCCCCCCACCCAGAGAATCATCAATGTCGCGCGTGCTGGTCTCTGGCACACCCGTAATGGGATCCAGGCGCTGAATGGTGATACGATCGAACTCAGTGAAGCTATCACCCGCTCCGGGTGAAGAATAGGAGACCAGGCGGCGGCGATCATCCAGCAAGGTCACGCCGTCGGTCGTCGCAATCTGGACTGCCCCTGTGCCGGTTTTCGAAACGCGAATGTCAATAATTTCCGATAATTCACGAATGGCGCGATCGCGTTGATCCTTCAAGGGGCCAGTATCACCTTGCCCTAATTCAGCTTGGGCAATGAGCGGATTTAGGCGCTCAATTTGTTCCAGTTGCTGATTCATGAGAGCCACCTGTTCAGCCATTTGATTGGAGGCGTCAACGCGCAGGGCTTGAACGTCCGTAGAAAGCCGCCGCACCTCTGTAAGGAAAGATTCCAAGTCTGAAATCAGGGATTGGCGACGCAGCGCGTCGGATGGGTCAAGTGTCGCTGTCGAAATAGAGGCCATAACCTGATCAAGGCGCGAGGTCAGGGAGCTGTCTGCATCTGGACGACCCAAAAGCGCTTGGACACGGTCATGAAACTCACGCACAACAGACGATTGTTCCGCCGCAGAGATAGCATCAGCTTCGGAGGCCTCAAGAAACTCATCAACGACGCGAACCACCTCTTCGATGGATACGCCCGAACCAATCCCCCCAGCGATTTGCGGCGTGAGGCCCACTTCCTGGCGGGCATAGCCCTCGGTATTGGCGTTGGCCACATTGTTGGAGGTAACCCGCAACGCCGCTTGGCTGGCGTTAATTCCACTATAGGCGTTGGCAAGAACGAGATTGAGGCTCATGATGCCACCTGCAGCAATTGCCCAGCAAAACCGGCAAGGCTTGCCCAGGTGAAGCGCTCAAAAACCTGGCCAAAAGCCAAGCTAACCTTCTGTTTCTTCAACGTTTTCAATTTTATTACTCCAACGGCCTATAACGTGGTGACACGCCTGTGGCAAACGACGGAGCAATTGTTGGGCCAATTGGCCTTTGCGGTGTTTAAAAGCGGATTTGGTACGAGATTTCGAAAGCGCCCGTGAAAGGCGACCGGTCTGGCGTATTGGGCTTATCATCCTGAAAGCGCACTTCCGCCCGGACGTCCCCAATCATGGTTGGCCAAATGGTCTCTAATTCTAGGATGTTGATTGTCTCTGCATTAAGACTGACCGAATGCGCGCCGGTGCCATCTGTATTGATGTCTGCATGGTGCGCTGTCAGCCGGTAAAAGCGATTGCGGGCATCTGTGAGCTGTCCTGTGGCTGTAATAAGCCTGGTGTCGTTGTCCTGCGACGCGCCCAATGAACGTCCTCGATAGCGCCAACCGTCGCTATAAATGAAATTCTGATACAAGACATTTGCTTGCAGCGGTTTGAAAAAACTGCGGTCGGTAAGTGTATCAGCGTATTCGAAGATGAAGTCCCATCGACTACCGTCATTGCCCCATGGCCCTGCAAATCGAGAGCCCCATAAGGTCGCAAGCTTTGAAATGACCAGGTCGGTTTCATCCTCACCGACAATTTCCCCATAGACGCTCCAAGCAACGCGCCCAATGGTAGTACCGTAGCGAGCATCAAAGCCGGCCATCTGGTTGCCTGGCTCATCAAGCGTACCTGTATTATCCGCGTTATCGACCGGAAACAGGGAATCAATCCAAGTGGAAAAACCGCAGGGCCGGTCGTTCCCGCAAAGCTGAAGCGCCCTTTTTACGCTGAAGGTAAAGCCCTTGAATGGCTGAATATCTGCCCGCAGTCCCACAATGAGGTCATTGTCAAACCGGCCGCCACTTTCATCCTGCCAGCTCAGAAACGCCTCCACCGACCACGGGCCAAGCCAGCTCAGCCACTTACTTTTAAACGGGTCGGGGCTATTTCGGCGAATGCCGATTTGCGGTTGTGGCCGCGCCGATGTTGAGAACATCAGCGCCGAATTCCACCCAGCCCCCCACCAGCGCTCAACGGTGCCGATATAAGCAATCCAATTGCCGAATTCTTGTGCCAGATAGGCGTTGTCAAAGGTCAAGTTGCGGCCAAAGGGTTCGTCTTGCAAACCAACCGATACCGCCAAATGCGTTCCGCCCCACTGCCCGAGCAAGCGGCCCTGCGCGTCATAATCGCCGCGTGCTTGCGCACCATAGCTTCTAATCAGGGTTTCGCGGTTAGTCGCGGCCACATCAACTTCAACACCCCATCCGCGATGTCTGCGACTTGGCATGACCCGCTCAATCCGCAACACAGCGTCATTTACGTGGCGAGCCAATTGCGTCCTGTCGACCCTGTCCAAGGCGCCGCGCACTTGGCTCCAATTGACGGGCCAGGACGCCAACGGGCCTTTCAATATGCCGGCATCAGCAAGCAGCGCCAAATCAGACCGTAGGACACGATCGTCGACCGACGTCCAGACTTCGCTATGGGACAAGGTAGGCAAAAGCACGCCGCAGAGCGTTGCGACGATCGCAATGAAAAACCGCAAAAGGTGCCTCCTCGTAAACTCGTTTAGCGACGCAGTTGTTTGGTGAAGACCGGCGCCGTGATACTGCTCCGAGATGGCGAAAACAACAGAGATATGTCCTTTGTGTGACCGCCCACTCGGCACGCAGTGGGAGTTGCATCATCTGGTGCCAAAGTCAAAGGGGGGACGCATCACAGTTGCTTTGCATCCTATCTGTCACCGCAAGCTGCATGCCGTTTTCACCAATACCGAATTGGCTGGTTTTAAAGGAGACCTGGAGCCGGTGAAAGCGCACCGGGACGTTGCAAAATTCATCAAATGGCTTGCGAAGAAGCCACCTGATTTCCATGCGCCAACAAGACGTTAGTCTATTTGCGGAATCGCCCCAGCCGGTGAGATATCGAAGGTTTCCAGATAGTCTCCGCTGGCCACTTTGTCTGCCATATAGTCTGGCAAATCGAGCGCTTTATAGACGCTGACCACATACTCACCCGCATTGGTTTCGGTGCGCATGGGCTTGATTTTATTTTGATAGAGGTCGGAATACCAAAAGGCCTTGGCATGCGCAAAGCAGGGAAAGCGCACAATCAGGGTGGTGTAATTCTTCGGCGTCTCCCCTTCAAAGATCGCAATTGGCAACGGCATATTGATGTAGTAGCCACGCAGCTCCTTATAGATGCCGCTATCCGCAATGGCTTTACCATAGGCTTGCATGATTTTGCGGTCATAGCTCACACCATTGACGACCATATAGACAGGCTCGTTGTCGCAAGTGCCTACGTCCAGCTTGTGGCCATCGGCAAGCGCCTGGCTCGTTAGGAAAAAGCTGAGAACAAGCATTAAAACTCTCATCGGGAATAACTCCTCTATACTTTGCGATGCACTTTTCGCCACGCCCCTCAAAGCGAGGAGGTGGAAGGTATCCTCTCTCATGCCATATCAAGAGCGATGATGCGAGAGGAGCGCAGCCATGGATTGGAACTTTGGTGACATTCTAGACGCGGTGGCAGAACGTATACCGCAAGACCGCGATGCGCTGGTGCATCCGGGAAGAACCCGCTCCTGGGGTGATATGACCGCGCGGTCCAATGCCCTAGCCAGAGCGTTTCTAGCCCATGGCGCCAGCACCAATTCCAAGGTCGCCATGATGATGCGCAATCGGCCCGACTATCTGGAAGCTTTAGCCGCCAGCTTTAAAGCGCGCATGGTCCATGTGAACGTGAATTTCCGCTACACGGGCGATGAACTCTTCCTCATCTTAGATAACTCCGTCTCTGAAGTCATTGTATAT
>CAKZYD010000112.1 GCA_937884085.1 uncultured Sphingomonadales bacterium
GGAGAGGTTTAATATGCCAGGCAAGGGTTTTGCCGCTTCTGCCGCGGCAATCGCCTCACGCCGCTCTACGACAGTGACTTGACCAGGCAACACCACTGTGTCGGCCAGCTCCGGCCGGGTTTGAATAATCGCATCTAGAAGCGCTGTTTCCTCGCCGGGCAGTGCCAAAAGCGCGCGCCGTATCAAAGCTTCGGCTGCTTCCGGCTGGGTCTGCAGCGCCAGATTGAGTGTGGTTTTAAGGGTTTCTACGTCGCCCGTCGCGCCTGCATTCGCCAGCATTTTGGCCAGTGCCGGTTCGGCCGGTGCATCCATCGCCAACACCGGTAGCGCCGAAACGGACAGAGCCGCGCTTAGGCAGACGGCTGCGATGCTCCGCGAAAAAGTCATTCAATCACCCCTTGGCCACCCCTTGATCAACCCCCTGGCAGGTCAATTTTCAATGCTTTGCCAAGAGCCTAGGCAAAATGCAAACACACAATCGCAATTGAGAAAATTTGTAAAAAGCAGCGCAACGCAGTATTCCTACTTGGGGGCTGTGGTACATTGGGGTGAGGCTTAGGGCACGCGCAATTCATGGCTGTCGCATTTGTAACGGGCGCAACGGGGTTTATTGGACGCAATCTATTGATGGCGCTCAGCCAGCGCAATTGGACCATCCACGCTCTGGTGCGCGATAAAGACAGCCGCAAAGCCAAACAGATTGCCGACATTCCCGGCGTGTTCCTCGTGGCAGGCGATATCCGCATTGCGCACAGCCTGGTGCGGCTGGTCCCGCCCAATGTGGATGTGGTGTTCCACTGCGCAGCCGATACCAGCACCTGGTCAGGCCATAAGCTGCGCCAAAGCGATATCAATGTCGAAGGCACGCGCAACATCATCTACGCGACCTACGAAGCCAAGGCTCAAGTGCTGGTGCATGTCTCAACAGCGGCGGTCTATGGGCAGCAGAAAACGCAGCCTTACACTGAGGCCGCGCCAAAGCTTGGTATGCGCTGCAGCAGCAACTATGTGCGCAGCAAGCTGGAAGCGGAAAACATCGTCATCCGTGCGGTCGAGCGCGGCTTGGATGCCGTGATTGTCAATCCAGGCCAAGTGCTCGGCCGGTTTGATACCACCAATTGGGCCTCCTTGATTCGCATGACAGACAATCAAACCTTGCCGGGTATTCCGCCAGGAAGCGGATGCTTTGCCGAGGCGGGCGCTGTGGTTCAGGCGATGATACGGGCCGCGGAAGTCGGCAAGAAAGGCGAAAATTACCTGCTGGGCGGGCCCCATGCATCGTTTGAGGATGTGGTGCAGATTATTGCGCAAGAGCTGGGCAAGGAACCGCCAGCGAAAGTCATCCCGCCCTGGATGCTGCGCGGCATTGGCCAGTGGAATACACTAAAAGCAAGGTTAACCCGTAAAGAGCCCGCTGGCATGACCCAAGACGCGGCCTGGTTTGTTAGCCGCGATGACCATTTCACCTCCGATAAGGCCATAAAAGAGCTTGGCTATGCGCCGCCCACCCTCAAAATGGCGGTCAAGACAGCCATTGCCTGGCAGGCCAGTGAAGGACTGGTATCGCCGGTCGGGCAGACCTCCGGCCCGCAGGAAAAAGAGAGAGGCGATGCGGTACCGGCTGAAAAGAAGGTGCCCAAGACGCGCAATGCCTTCAAGCGCACGCCGCCGCAGGTGATGAAAGAGGCCGAACAAACGGTCTCGTAAGCTGACACTCAATCCATCCAAATTCACCGTTTCTTAAAGCGCTGCACGGTACTCTTTCAAGTGGAGTGTTGAACCCCACGCAGCTTTTCAGCGTGGGCTTTGCGCACAGTGGCGCAGCGGTAAAGAAGCGGGATAGTATGGACGGCTCAAATCGCTTATTCGGCGCAGCGCAAGCGCGCCAATCTTCCCCTCAAGATGCGGATGCAGCGCCAACGGCGCAATCCCTAGGCAAAACCGTCGGCGAAGTGGTGGAAGTGCAAGGGCGCTCGTGCGTCTGCGCCTTTGACGACCATGTGCGGATGGTGGCGGGTGATGACGATGCCGCGCAAGGCCAAGTGGTTGGCCAGCTTGGCTCCTTCATCAAGTTCCGCGTTGGCGAACGCCTTGTCTTTGCCGTGGTGCGCACGCTGCGCTCGGTCGGTATTGGTGCTGATATGACGATGTTCGGGGAACTCGATTTTATTGGCGAACTCATCCCCAATGCCGCCTTTGAGGATGGCTATGTGTTCCGCCGCGGCGTGACCAAATATCCGATGCCAGGCCAAAAGCTCTATGTAGCAACCGGTAAAGACATGCGCATCATTTTCGCCCCCACCGGCAAGGCGCATGTGAATATTGGCTATGTTTATCCCACCGACACAGTGAAAGCCTCCATCGACGTGGATGCAGTGCTCTCGCGCCATATGGCTGTCCTGGGGTCCACTGGGACGGGTAAATCAACGGTCGTGGCCATGCTGCTGCGGAAAATCGTTGAGCAGTCTTCCTTTGGCCATGTGCTGATTTTTGACCCGCATGATGAATATGCAACGGCCTTTAAGGAATATGGCGTCCGCCACGACACCACCAATCTCACCCTGCCCTTCTGGCTAATGAACTTGGAAGAGCATGTGGAGGTTCTCGTTGGTGCCCGCACCGAAGACCGCGAAGTTGACATCGATATCCTAAAACGCGTGCTGATTGCCGCGCGGCGCAAGGGCAAGTCCCAACAATCCGCCGCGAAAATCACGGCTGATAGCCCCGTGCCCTACATGCTCGCCGATTTCCTCAATGAGCTACAGCGCAACATGGGTAAGCTCGAGAAGCCTGAAAAAATGGCGCCCTACATGCGGCTGAAAGCTAAGATTGAAGAGCTGCGCTCAGACAATCGCTATAGCTTCATGTTCTCTGGCCTGGTCGTGAATGATGACTTCTCGGAGATGGTGAGCAACCTTTTCCGCATGCCCGCCAATGGCAAGCCGGTGTCTATCCTTGATTTGTCGGGCGTCCCCTCTGATGTCGTGAATGTCGTCGTCTCGGTACTCTCGCGCATCGCCTTCGATTTTGCCCGCATTGCCAGGGACAACGGCAATTGCCGCCCACTGCTGCTGGTCTGTGAGGAAGCGCACCGCTATGTGCCGGAAAATCCTGGCGTTCATATGGCCGTGAAGCGTGTGCTGGATAAAATCGCCAAGGAAGGCCGGAAATATGGCGTGAGCCTCTGCCTCGTCACCCAGCGGCCCTCTGATATTTCAGAATCCATCCTATCTCAATGCGGCACCATGCTGTCCCTGCGCCTGAACAACGAGCGCGACCAGCGCTTTGTTGAAAAGTCTATTCCCGATGGGGCGGAAAGCTTTTTGGCCGTGCTGCCATCGCTGCGCAACCGCGAATGCATCCTGGTCGGGGAAGGCATCGCCGCACCCTCTCGCGTGCTTATTTACGATATGGAAAGTGAAAATCGTCCAAATAGTGTGAATCCGTCCTTCGTGTCCATTTGGAATGAAGCTGAGACGTCAGCGGAGTTTGTGACGGACATCATCAACGCCTGGCGGGGCGAGCTTTCAGAGGCAGCGCCAAAAACGACTGCATATAAATGAAACAAGCGGCGAGCACACACTTTGAAATCCATACCCATGACGGCAGAAGCTGGGCGATAGCAGCTGCCGTTGAGGATGGCGAAACGGCCAAGCGTAACGCCAAGTCGATTTTCGCCACGGGCAAATTTCGCGCCGTTAAGGTTACCAAGGAGCGCTTTGACGCCGCCAAAGGCACATATGCAACGCTCACCATCACGACCCATGGCAGCATCCCAACCTCAAAGCGGATGGCAGAAAAGGTCGACCTGACCAAACGCGTCACCGTCTGCCGCAAACCAACGGACCTCTACAGCTATGAGGGGCGCCGTTCCATCCGCTTGCAAATCGGCAATACGCTCGACCATTGGGCGATTACGCCGACCGAGCTGTTGCACGACCCCGAATATTATCTGAAATTGGATAATGCTGGTACGTTGCTGCAAAATGCCATTCAGCGCACTGCCGTGCAGCAGATCCAAGGCACCGAAGTCACCGTGCAAGAGCGTATGCGCGAGCTCTATGAGGTGATTGGCCAAGCCTATGGCGACCTCAAGCGTTTGGTCGGTGCGCACAAAATTATCGATTTGCGGTCTGTCCCGGTTGAGAAAGCCAGCGACACACTGTCAAACGAACATCTGCGCACCACGTTGTTTTCTGCCGCCCTGGCAAAGGCAATTAAGCAAGAAAAAGACATTTGGTCGAAGTTTACTTTCACGCTCACCGTCTTGAAGCGCGGACTGCCTGCATGGGTGATAGCGGTGCTCGACAATCTGTTTGCCGAGCTGATGCAAACGCCAGCAATTCTGCGCAGCATTATGGAAGGCCAAAGCAAATCCAGCGAATTGGAACGCATGCTGGGCCTTGTGCACTTGCGCCATGGCAGAGCGGCCTTTGAAGGCTTTGAGGTGTTCAATACTTTCCTGACGGAAAACAAATTGCCGATCACCGAAACCGCGCTTCAGCAGCTGCTGTTGCAACAGATGCGGATCGGCAGCTCCCTAAGCAACGGGGACTTGGCGGACCAGCTCAATGCCATCATGGAAGTGCGCGACGCCTGTGAAGAAGACCTGGGCAAGGAAGATGGCTTTGCCAACGAGGTATTCGACGCTATCTCCGGCCGCTGTCAAAAGGCCCTGTCCAGCTATTCTATCGGGACTTATGTGGCCGATGCCTCTGGGCCGTTGGAACGCTGCGAGCGCCTTCTAAAGCTCGCGCCAAAGGTAATTGGCAAACAAGCGCTCAAGCAGTTGGCAGAGCAAATTGAGCCTATCGTGGTGCCCTATGAGCAGCAGACCCTTATTTGCAAAGGGGTTACCTCGCCGCTCGAAACCATGGCTCAACTGCGCCGCCTTCAGGTAATGCTGTCTGAGGCCAATTTTGCGGACCAAATCACCGAGGATATGGACAAAGCCTTAGACGATATCTGCTTTTCGCTGATGACAAGCACGCGGCTGGTCGAGAAGGTCATGAAGAGCGACAAGCAGCAATGGCAAAAGGCCATGAAGCTGCTCGATTTGCTGGCCGCGGCAACCTTTGTTGAAGGCCAAAGCTCAACCAAAGTGCGGACAACAGCGCGGGATATCATGCGCGGCTCCGGCCTCCTGGACGAGCTCATGAAGTCAGCCAGCACGCAGCAGGACCAAGTCATGCAGCTGAAAAAGCTGATGGACCTACTCACCGCAGCCGGCATGGGCGCCGCCGCCCAGAGTTTGGCACAAGCCAGCTAAAACCGTTTCTTTACTGCCAACACAAAACCGCAGTCCTGAACTTGATTCAGGATCTGGCCGAACTGCCTGAGTTTCAATTGGTGAGAGATGCTGGATCAAGTCCAGCATGACGGGTGTTGGGCTTCAGAGTCTGCAATACCTAAATTTCGCCGTCCACCGGCTCAATCCCCGCTTCGCGCAAACCCTCCATCAAGCCTTCGCACACCGTGTCCACCAAAGCGCTGTCAGCGCTGCGGACGACGAAATTGGCGCCAATCTTGCCATCGCGCATCAACGGGTAGCTGCCGATAGAGACGGTTGGGTGAGCGGTTTGAAGCTTCTCAAGAACGTCAGCGGCCTCGCTTTCTGGCGTCATCGCGGCCACGGTGCGGGAGACGACCGGCTGCCCGCCTTCTAGCGTATCGCCAATGCCTTCCAGCATCGCGCGCATGATGGAAGGGATACCCGCCATGATATAGAGTTTATCCAGCTGAATGCCCGGCGCGCCTGTTGCTTTGCTGATAATGAGCTTTGACCCAGCCGGTGCCCGCGCCATCAGCTTGCGCCGGTCCGTCATATTTTCAATGCCGTAATAGCCTTCCAAGATGGCGACGGCGTCCGGGTGGTAAATCATCTCTACTTTGAGCGCCCGGCAAATGGCTTCCACGGTAATGTCGTCATGCGTTGGGCCGATGCCGCCCGTGGTGAACACATAGTCATAGCGGTCCAAAAGGGCTGTTACCGCCTCGCCAATGGCATCAAAATCATCACTGACAATGCGCGCCTCAGCCATGGCCACGCCGCGCGTGTTGAGCCAGCGGGCAAGATAATTGATATTGGCGTCCTGGGTCCGGCCGGAAAGAATTTCATCGCCAATCACGACCATGCCAGCGCGCCAGATACGCGCCTCATCTTGAGGGCCTTCGCCTAAGTTTCCTTTTGGGGGGGTTTCCGTCATAGGGCGCAATGGCCTCTTGCATTTGTCCTGCGCGGGTTTGTAGAGCGGGTGCCATGGAATTTCCAGAGCCCCTTATCAAAGCCACCCTTATTAAGCGCTACAAACGCTTTTTAGCCGATGTGACACTCGGTAACGGGGAGGTCGTGACCGCGCATGTGGCCAATTCTGGCCGGATGACCGGCGTTTCAACGCCAGGCAGCCCTGTCTGGCTGCTGCCGAACCGGTCCAAGACAGCCAAACTGAAATACCGCTGGGAGCTGATTGAAGCGGACGACACCCTGGTGGGCATCAACACCAGCCGCCCCAATACGCTGGTCGAAGAAGCCATCACAAATGGCACCATTGAGCCCCTGCAAGGCTATAAGAGCCTGCGCCGGGAAGTAAAATATGGCGTAAACTCGCGCATCGACATCCTGCTAGAAGGGCCTGGCACCTGTTTCGTTGAGATCAAAAATGTGCATATGCGCGAAGGCGATAAAGCGACCTTTCCCGATGCGGTGACGGCGCGCGGTCTTAAACACCTCAAGGAAATGACCGAGATGGTGAATGCGGGCCATCGCGCAGTGATGATTTATTGCATCCAGCGCGGCGACTGTACGTCGTTTGACAGTGATGACGCCGTTGACCCGGCTTATGGGGCCGGGCTTAGGCAAGCGTTAAAGGATGGTGTGGAAGCTTACGCATACACATGTGATGTCAGTTTGACTGGTATTCGCATCAAGGAACCACTACCTTTAAGGCTTACCGCCCCGGAGAGACCTGATTGATGGACACCTACGTCCGCGATACACATGCTGATATAAAGCTGTATTCCGCAGAAGCCTTTGACGGCATGCGGGCGGCGGGTCAACTGGCGGCGAAAACCCTCGATTACATCACCCCCTTTGTCAAGCCGGGCGTCACGACCGAGCATCTTGATACGCTGTGCCATGACTATATCGTTGCTAACGGCGCAGCGGCGGCACCGCTCAATTATCGCGGCTTTCCCAAATCCATCTGCACATCGCTCAATCACGTAGTCTGTCACGGCATCCCAGGGCCCAAGGCGCTGAAGGATGGTGACGCCGTTAACATTGACGTGACGGTCATTCTGGATGGATGGCACGGGGACACCAGCCGCATGTTCTTGGTGGGCAAAACCCCCGTGAAGGCGCAGCGGCTTTGCCAAGTCACCTACGAAGCCATGATGAAAGGCATCGAAGTGGTGCGCCCCGGCGCAACGCTGGGCGATATCGGCCACGCCATTCAATCCCATGCGGAAGGCCATCGCTACTCGGTGG
>CAKZYD010000113.1 GCA_937884085.1 uncultured Sphingomonadales bacterium
TGAAGTGCCGGTGCGTGGGGCTTTGGGTGAGGAGCCAGGTCAGCTCGCCCAGCATATGGCTCACAGTATGCTGCGGCGCTCCGCTCGCCGCCGCGCCAGACGCCCTGTCTGATTGTCCCCCCAAAATACTCGCCCCCTTCTAAACAACACTCCATGCATCTGAAACTAAGCCACAAAACATGGTTAACACTGTGTGCAACCCTGCCTTGTTTTTGTCAACCAGAGTCAGCACTCTCTGCCCGCAAAAGCTGTGAAAAGACTATGACAGTCCAAAGAAATGGCACGTTTCCACGGCAAACGCCTGATAGGCCTTGGGGCTGGCTTTGATGGGATGGGCCACGCCCCTCACCGCTCCCTAAACGCTTCGTCTTTGTATCGAAGCAGTGGTGAGAGGATATATTCGATGATGCGTCTTTCGCCGGTTTTAATTTCTGCGGTGGCGGCGAGGCCGGGGCCGAGGGGGATGTCTCGGCCATTGACGCGGATGGTGTCGCTATTGAGGGTGACGCGGGCTTCGTAGACGAGGCCGAGGGTCTCGTCTTGGATGGCGTCTAGGCTGAGCTGCTTTAAGGCGCCGTCTATGATGCCGTAGCGGGTGAAGGGGAAGGCTTCGAGCTTGACCTCCACACTGTCGCCGACGCTGACAAAGCCGATGTCTTTGTTGAGGAGCAGGGCCTCGACCTCCAAGGTCTGCGCTTTGGGCACGATGACCATGAGCGGCTGGGCGGGCTCGACAACGCCGCCGACGGTGTGGATGGCGCGCTGCTGGACCACGCCATCAATGGGCGCGATGAGCTGTTTGAGCCCCGTGCGACTGGTGGTGCGGGCCACATCTTGCTCGGCCATGCGCACTTGGTGCCCGGCCTCGACAAACTGCGCGGTGACCTCGCTGCGGAACTCAGATTTCACCTGGTCGGTCTGACGGTCCAGGCTGGCAATGGCCGCCTCGGTCTTGGCCAGCTGCTCGCGGGCGATGCGGATGTCGCTTTCCTGGGCGACCAGGCGCTCTTTCAGCTCCAGATAGAGAAGCCTGGGGGTCAGGCCCTTCTCTAACAGCTGGGCGCGGGCGGTGACCTGCTCTTCAATCAGCGGCAGCGTTTCGGTGAGCTTGGCCAGCTGGCGCTGCGTCACCAGCTTATCGGCCAGGCGCTCACGCCGCTGCTGCGCCAGGGCGGCCAGCTGGGCATCATATTCAGCCACCTGGCTGTTGATGAGGGCTTGCTGCACCTCAGCCAGCGAAGGCGGCGTGTTGGGCGGGGCTTTAAACGTCGGCGCCTTGCCATCCAGATAGGCCATCAGCGCAGCAGCGCGCGCTTCTTCAATGGCCGCGGTCGACAGGGCTTGGGCCGCCTGGCTTTGCTCTGCGCCGGTTTGCGCTGGATCGAGCACGATCAGCACATCGCCAGCCAGCACCGGATCGCCATCGGTCACGTTAATCTCTTTGACGACGCCATATTCGGCCGGCTGGATCGTCTTCACATTGCCTTGCGGCACGATCTTGCCTTGCGCTGTTGCCACCACATCCACATGGCCAAAGATCGACCAAGCCAGCGCGATCAGGATGAACGCCGTGATGCCGCCCAGGATGGCCCGGCCCACCGGCGATGGCGGCTTTTCTAAGACCTCTAGCGCGGCGGGCAGGAAGTCATGCTCTTCATAGCGCTTTGCCCGCTTCTTGCGCTGGGTCTCATAAGACCAGCTTTCCTTCAGCACATCCCAATGCCTGAGCGCCGTGTCCATCATGATTGGACTTCCAGGCCCATTTGTTTGGCATAGAGCTGCGCATAGCGCCCGCCTTGCTTGAGCAGGCTCTCATGATTGCCTTCTTCCGTGATCTCGCCGCGCTCAATGGTGATGATGCGGTCGGCCTGGCGCACAGCGCTCAGCCGGTGCGCGATGATGACGACCGTCCGGCCTTCGGCAATCTGCTGCAGATTGGTCTGGATGATCTCTTCTGACTCAGCATCCAGCGCCGAGGTGGCTTCGTCCAGAATGAGGATGCGCGGGCCCGTCAGCAGTGCCCGGGCGATGGCAATGCGTTGGCGCTGCCCGCCTGAGAGATTGCCGCCGCGCTCATCAATGCGCGTGTCATAGCCTTCACTGAGCTCTAGGATGAACTCATGCGCGCCAGCTAGCTTGGCCGCTTCCACCACCCGCTCCATGGGCAGCACCGGGTCCGCCAGCGCGATATTCTCCCGCACCGAGCGGTTGAACAGAATATTCTCTTGCAACACCACGCCCACTTGCCGTCGCAGCCAGGCTGGATCGACCATGGCCAGGTCAATGCCATCCACCAGCACCCGGCCAGACTGCGGCACATACAGCCGCTGCAGCAGCTTTGTCAGGGTCGACTTGCCAGAGCCAGAGGGGCCGACAATGCCAAGCATCTCCCCTGGCGCGATGCTGAGCGAGAGATCGCGCAGCACTTCCCGGCCATCAGGGCGATAGCGGAAGGTGATTTTATCGAATTCAATGGCCCCGCGCACAGCGGGCAGGTTTGAGCGGCCTGCCTGGGCTTGCGGTTCTGTTGGTGTGTTCAAGATATCGCCCAGGCGCTGCACGGAGATGCGCGCTTGCTGAAAGTCCTGCCACAGCTGCGCCAGCCTGAGCACCGGCTGGGAGACTCGCGAGGCGAGCATGTTGAACGCCACCAGCTGGCCCACCGTGATGGTGCCTGCGATGGCGAGCGTTGCGCCAAAAAACAGGATGGCAGCTGTCGTGAGCTTGTTAATCAGCTGCACGGACTGGCTGCCCCAATTGCCAAGCATATTGGCCTGGAAGCTGGTCGCCACATAGCCTGCTACCTGCTGCTCCCATTTGCGCTGCATCTGCGGCTCCACCGCCATGGCTTTGAGCGTCTCCACGCCGGTAACGCTCTCCACCAAAAAGGCCTGGTTCTCGGCCCCACGCTGGAACTTCTCATCCAGCCGCCGCCGCAAGGGCGGGGTGATGAGCGCAGACACCAGAATGTAAAGCGGCAGCGAGACCAGCACGATGATCAGCAGCGTCGGCGAATAGAGATACATCACGCCCAAAAAGACGAAGATGAAGAAGACATCGATGAACAGCGTCACCGAAGACGAGGTGAGGAACTCGCGAATGGTCTCCAGCTCACGCACCCGCGCCACACTGTCCCCCACCCGCCGGCTTTGGAAATAGCCCAGCGGCAATTGCAGCAAATGCCGGAACAACTTGGAGGACAGCTCCACATCCACCCGGTTGGTGGTATGGCTAAACACATAGGTCCGAAGCCCGCCCATCAGCACTTCAAACACAGACACAACAACCAGCCCGAGCATCATCACGTCCAGCGTCGTCAGGCCCTTATGCACCAGCACCTTGTCAATCACGACCTGAAAGAAAATCGGCGTCAACAAAGCCAAAAGTTGCAAAAAGAACGACGCCGCCAGCACCTCCCCAAGCAACCCCCGGAAGCGCACCAGCGCCGGAATAAACCAGCTCACATCAAACTTACGCGCCTGACCTACCACGCTCTCACGCGTCGTCATCAAGATCAGCTCGCCTGACCAGTAAGCACCAAACTCTGCTAGCTCAAAGACGCGGGGAGATTCTTCCAAGGGCGACTGGGTCAGCACCTTGTCATCGCTAACTTGCGCCAAAATAAAGAAATTGCCGTCCGTGTCCGCACCAATGGCTGGAAGCGGAAGGCCCTGCAATGCCTCAATTTTTACAGATTTTTTACGCGCCCTTACTCCAAGTTGCTTTGTAGCTCGGACGATATCCTGGGCCGTCATCCCTTGAGAGCCAGTCCCCGTCGCACGACGAAGCTGATCAGAGCTAGCGCTGACCTTCAAATAATTCAGGATGAGCAAAAGGCAGGAAAGACCGCTGTCCAACTTTGGATTTTCATCGCTGCCACCGTCAACGTGAATGTCCATCTGCCCCACCTTAAACGCTACTATGACGGTTAAACCATATTCACCATAAGGATTCCAATCTAACAAATAGACTACAACGGCAGATAAAGATCTCTCATCAAAATACGTCAATCACCCCGTGAATAGCCCGACGCGACACACGGCCCAGGTAACTTATAGCTCCAGGTCGAAACCTCGGATCAAGCCCGGAGCGTAGACGGCTCATAGGCGTTTCCTTGCGCTTGCGGACCATAAGGCATGGGCTAATAAGCAGCGTCGATGAGAAAGCCGCATGCCACGGCCTTTTCCGGTGATTCTTGATCGCTCAACGCCTAGTTTGCCGTACCTTATTAGTTACGGACCCTAAAGTTTAGTGCTGGGTCGAGGAATCACCCGAAACCAAGTCAATCGGAAGCAGCGCAATGCGCGGTAGACCAAACAGAAATGGTGCCCACGGCCGGACTCGAACCGGCACGATCATTACTGATCGAGGGATTTTAAGTCCCTTGCGTCTACCAATTTCGCCACGTGGGCTTGCTTTCGCGGCTGGAGGTGGTGGTTAACTCAAATGACTGTGGGAATGAAGTGCTTTATTCTATTGCCCAGCCGAGGCACATAAAAAGAGCCAGCCATAGTGCAGGGACATTCTATGGCTGGCTCCGCACGCTTCTTTGCAAAAGCGTGGAAAACTAGGGAAAAGCAGTTACTGGACCTTGTAGCCAGCTGCCATCGGGCTGCAGGCAGGCTGTGCCATAGGCCTCCCTCGGGGCGCCGGCGATAATCACCGTGGTTTGATATTCCCGGCGCTGCAGGCATTGGGCCTGCGTCCCGGCCGTTTGAAATTGCACAGGCGGCGGCACCACAGCAGGCTGCGTCACGACAACTGGCTGCTGTGGCAGGACGACAGGCTGCTGCCCGAGCACGACAGGTTGCTGCACAAAAATCGGATTTGGTGCCCGCTGCGCGCGGCTTTGATTGAGCACCGCAAGGCCTAAAACGCCGATGCCCGCGCCGATCAAAGCGGCCTCCGTGCCATTTAGACCGCGATTGCGGCGGAACCGATAAGGATTGCCCCTATAAAAGCCTTGCTTATGAAACACGGCACCGCGGCGGTGGAAGAAGCGGCGATCAAAGGCGCCGTTTTTGTAGCCGTTGAAATAAGCGTTCGTGATGGAACCGCGCTGCCTAAACCCCCAGTCGGCCAAAGCCGGGGCAGCGCTTAACAAAACCATGGATGCCCCAGAAATCAGGGCAGCGAGGGTATGGCGAAAGGGCATAGATAACTCCTAACAGGTGAAAGCCAACCTGCAGGAGAAGAGTAAAGGCCTGCGCTTGAACTGGTTATGAACAAGGTGTTCAGATAGGCGTATGCTCGTTTAAGCGGCGAGCCGGAAGGTCGCTGTAATGCCTCGCACCTGCGCTGTTATTGCAGCCATCGCGGCCCATTTAATGGCATCACGCTGGTGCACAGTGGTGGTC
>CAKZYD010000114.1 GCA_937884085.1 uncultured Sphingomonadales bacterium
ACGATCGCGCCGAAGACGAAGGCAACGTCCGATTGGCCAAACTCAGTGATGAAGTCTTCCAGTTCAAACACCTCATCATAAGGCACATTGGCTTCTGCCAAGAGAACATTCATGTGCCCAGGCATCCGGCCTGCGACTGGGTGGATAGCGTATTTCACGTCAACGCCTTCCTCTTTAAGGAGGTCGCACATTTCCCGCAGGACGTGCTGGGCTTGCGCTACCGCCATGCCATAGCCAGGCACGATGATGACTTTGGACGCGTTCTTCATGATGAAAGCCGCATCGTCGGCAGAGCCTTGTTTGAAAGGCCGGTCGATCTTCTCAGCCGGGCCGGAGGATGCCGTCTCGCCACCAAAGCCACCTGCGATGACCGAGATAAAGCTGCGGTTCATGCCTTTACACATGATGTAGCTGAGGATCGCGCCAGAGGAACCCACCAGCGCGCCGGTGATAATCAGCGCGGTGTTTTGCAGCGTGAAGCCTAGGGCGGCGGCGGCCCAACCAGAATAGCTGTTCAGCATGGACACAACGACAGGCATATCTGCACCGCCGATGGGTATGATGAGCAGGAAGCCAATGAGGAAGCTGAGACCCGTGATCGTCCAAAACACCCAGTCCGCCTGATTGGCAATGAAATAGCCGATCAAACCTATGATGACCGCAAGCGTGCCTAGATTAATGATATGGCGCGCAGGCAGAATGATCGGCGCGCCGGACATGTTGCCGTTCAGTTTCAAGAAGGCGATCACCGAGCCTGAAAACGTGATCGCACCAATAGCAATCCCAAGACCCATCTCAATTTTTGAGACAGCGAAAATCTGCCCAGTCGGATCGGCAATGCCAAACTCAAACGGGTTGAGATAAGCAGCAGCAGCAACCAAAACAGCAGCCATGCCCACCAGAGAGTGGAATGCTGCAACCAACTGCGGCATGGCTGTCATGGCGATACGCTGGGCGATGATATAGCCGATGCCACCGCCAATCGCGACGGCTATGGCAATCTCAACATAACTGAGAACGGTAGGGTTGATGATAGTCGTGGCAACCGCGATAAGCATACCAATCATGCCGAACGCGTTGCCCTGGCGACTGGTCTCCGGGCTGGAGAGGCCGCGCAGCGATAAGATAAAGAGCACAGAGGCCACGAGATAGGCCAGAGCCGTCACATTACTTCCCGTGCTGGCCTCACCGCCAGCACTTGCGGCGGCCGCTAAGAGATACGTCGTCATTGTGCCTGCCCCTTATTTCTTTTCTTTTTTCTTGTACATGGCCAGCATCCGCTGGGTGACGGCGAAGCCGCCGAAGATGTTCACTGAAGCAAGCGCCACAGCGACCAGCCCAAGAACCTTGGCCGATGAAAATCCGGTTGGTCCGGCCGCAATCAAGGCGCCAACAATGATCACCGAAGAAATCGCGTTGGTCACAGCCATCAGCGGTGTGTGCAGCGCTGGCGTGACGGACCAGACAACATAGTAGCCAACAAAAATGGCCAGGAGGAAGATGGACAGTTGAGAAACGAAGGGGCTGACTTCAGCCATGGGTGCTCTCCTTCAAGAATTGCATTTCGGGGATTAGCTATCGGTCAGCCGTGGGTGGACCACAGCGCCATCTTTCGTCACTAGCGTGCCGGTGACCAGCTCATCTTCCCAATTGATGTTGAGACTGCCGCTCTCTTTATCGATGAAAGGCGACAAGAAGTTTAGCAGGTTCTTAGCAAACAGCGAGGACGCATCTGCCGCCAAACGGGACGGCACATTGCGATGACCGACGATTTTAACGCCGTCCACAATCACAATCTCGCCCGGCTTAGACCCAGCAACATTGCCACCCTGCTCGACTGCCAAGTCGACAATCACAGAGCCAGGCTTCATGGACTTCACCATTTCCTCACTCATCAACTGCGGCGCTTGGCGGCCAGGGATAAGGGCGGTGGTGATGATGATATCTTGCTTTGGCACATGGCCAGCGACCAGCTCAGCTTGCTTAGCCTGCTCGTCTTCCGTCAGCGCCCTTGCATAGCCGCCTGCACTGTCGTCCTGGGCTGGGATATCCACCATGATAAATTTTCCGCCAAGGCTTTCCACCTGCTCTTTTGCGGCGGCGCGGACATCGGTAGCGGTCACAATGGCCCCGCGGCGCTTGGCCGTGGCCACTGCTTGCAAGCCAGCCACACCAGCGCCCATGATGAACACCCGGGCAGCGGGGATGGTGCCGGCAGCGGTCATCATCATCGGCAACGCGCGGCCAAATTCTGCGCAGGCATCCAGCACAGCCTTGTAGCCGGCCAGGTTGGACTGCGATGACAGAATATCCATGGATTGTGCCCGCGTGATCCGCGGCATAAGCTCCATCGCAAAGGATGTGAGGCCAGCACTGGCCAGAGCATCAATACCAGGACGATCAGACAATGCATTTAGCGATGCAATGAGCGAGGCACCTTTCGGATAAGTGCTAAGCTCTTCAGCAGCGGGCGGCGCTATCTTCAAAATAATTTCAGAGCCGGACAGCGCATCCGCAGCTGTTGCTGCAATGCTTGCGCCTTCGGCTTCATATGCCGCATCCAAAAAATTGGAATCTGCGCCAGCGCCCGCCTCCACAGCAATCTCTGCCCCAAGCGCCTTTAACTTCTTCACCGTTTCCGGTGTTGCCGCGACCCGATGCTCCGCCGGATCTTGTTCTTTGAGAACGGCTATCTTCATGTTCTCGTCCTTCTTAACGCGTTTGCCGCTCGATATAATGCGTCGAGCGCTTTGATCCCCCACTCATTTCGGTTAGGTGCTCTGCAAATGCGCCATCCAACATGTGCGGCGCAGCATCCATAATCGAAGCGAAAGGCGCTGTCGCTATGAAATTTGTTATCGTTGGTGCAGGCCTATCGGGTTTGAGTGCAGCAAGGGT
>CAKZYD010000115.1 GCA_937884085.1 uncultured Sphingomonadales bacterium
GCGCATGAAATCATGCACACGAGCAGGCAAATAACCCTGATCAATGCCGACCTTCAGAATTGGCAAGGCCTTCTTGCTAGATGCCAGCAACGGCGCGTCATCGGGTGAGGCCTGGAAACGCGCCGCCTTCAAATAATCACCAAGTTTGATCCACACTTCTTCGGCAGCGGGCGGCCCTGTGAAAATCTGTTGGTCTACCAGCCAGCATTCGTCATTTTCACCCCATCCCCAAACATAGCATTCAAGCCTGTTTGGCTGAACATCCACTCCTGCCGTGATTGCCAGAACGCCCATGGGCGCGGTGCCGATAGGATAGTCTTCGCGGCGCTCATAGATCCGCGATGTATCAGGCGCGGCACCTTTTTCTATCCAGGTCTCCCCAAGCACCGTGTTGACAAAGACCTTTAGCTTGGTCGGAGACTTGTGATTTTTTTCAAACGTCTTTGCCATATCCGCAAAGCTGGGCTCCCAGCCAAGCGGACTATACAGGGCGTTGATGGAGTACGACCGCACGTCTGTGACCAGTGGCTTCTGCGGCACCCATAGCCCGTTGGTAAGCATCCAGGTCTTGCGCCCTTCCGGGATAGCAGCGCCGCAGCCTTGACAGAAGTATTCCGCCTTGTCTGGTCGCCCTGTTGGCCATTGCAACTGGCTCCACACCAAAGGCTGCTCGGTACCGCAATGCGGGCAGGGCACATGGTATAGCCGTTGGTCGCCATTCTCATAATAGCTTTCAATCCGGCTGTTGCCTTTGATCTTCGGTGTCGAGAGGATGAAGCTTTTGCTTCGAGCCCCAAAGTTTGCGAGGCGTTTTAGCGCCAGTTCGAGCGGGTCACCCTCTTGCCCCACGTCGTCTGGATAGGCTTCGACTTCATCAAAAAATCCATAGAGCGCATCAATGGCCCGTAGCGAGGCAGCGCTAGAGCCGATGCCGATACTGAGCGAGCCGCCAAAGAAATGCTTTTCCATAACGCTGTGGCCGCCGCTGCCTTGCCGCACAGTCAGCTTGGCGCGTAGCCGGGGATTTTCATCCAGCATCGGGTCAATTTTTTGCCGAATGTATTTCTTGGCGGCGTCTTGCGTCGGCGACACCAGCATGGCTGGGGCTGGCGCGTTATCGATGATGTAGCCAATCCAATTGTTGCCAGCTTCTGAGCCGCCAATGCGGGCTGGCTTCATAAAGACTGTTTGGCCAACCGGGCTCGTAACGCCCAGATTGTCCATGATATCGCGCATGTAGGGCGTGCGCGCCACCCTGTACCGCCCCGGCTCTGCTGACCCTTTCTTGCTGAGGAGCCGATATCGCTCAGCCCATTCGGTAACGGTTAGCGGCTCAGGTGGCCGCAGCCCCTCTGCCATCGCCTCCAAAATGGTCCGGCGTGCTAGGCTCTGCGCCAGCGATCCCGGCGGCGAGCCGGTCTGCGATGCTGTCTGCAATTTCTGCGAGTTCAAGTCTAACATGCTCTGTCAGTGTCGCTGCTGTTAAGCGCGGATCGGATTTCAGTTTCTCTGCAATGATGTCGGCGTGGCGCGCCGGGAATCCCTCAAGTTGCTGCTTAATGCCAATGGCAATTTCCGCCGCAAAGTCATGTGCTAACGCACGGTTTACCAATGTGCCGCGACGCTCCGCTGCATCCATCTGGCGTATGTCTGCCAACGCTGCGGCTTTCAAGCGCTCAGACTGGTTGACCGTTGGCAGGTCCGCATAACTAGGCAGCGCCTCTTCTGATTGCTGCCTTTGGTCGCTATCCGGCCAACTACTTTTGTTAAAGCGGCCAAGCTTTGCGTCTTGCAGCGCTGCGTCGGAAGCCTCCACATCCACCATACCGTTGCGGATAACCAGTTGGCCTTGCTTCTTCCAGTTGGTCACCATGGCGCGCGTCACATCATGCGTCTTTGCGAAGTCCGCCTGCGTGAGCAGTCCTTCTTCTTCGCCTTGTGAATGGCCCGTCAACTTGTTAACCTATAATTTAAAACGATTTTTTTTGAAATTTAACGGGAGGCTGCGCACCCGTATTTTTGCGGGGCGGGGAAGTACCTTAAGGGTGGGGGTGCCCCTGGTGGCCCTGCCCTACGGCGGCGCGCTATCGCTTTAAGATGCGCGCGATGTTGAATTCTAAGTTGACTGGCCACCGCACCCGCATGCGGCGCACGAAGGTTGTACCCATCGCAGCCACGATGATTGGCTGCGCCATCTCATCTGGAACGGACGGGCCTGACATCTCACGAATTGGCAAACGCTTGCGCCCCTCCCGGACGAAGGCACCCGTGTGTCCGGAGCGCATTGTTGCAACGAATGCCCCACGATAGAGCCTACGCTTGCCCCAAGCCTTGGCGGTCACACCCTTCTTGGTCTGCCGGGCCCCAAAAGCAATCAAAGGCAAGGGCCGCCCGGTTGCCCTAAGGATGATCCTAGGATTGCGATAGTCAGCCTTGATCAGCCGAACAGCTTGCCTCACATCCTTTTGCCTAGCGCCCATGGCCTTGGCCGTCCCTTTGACCGCCACAGAGCGAACGCTGACACCAGCATCATTAAGCGTCTGCCGCTTAGTGGCTGGCAGCGCCTCCCGCTCAATAGCGCTCAAGTTCCGCGTAAGGTCATTCAGCTCTCGAAAGTCCAGGCTAACAAAGCCTTCACTGCTGACTGATCGAACCATGCCGCGCTCAACTCACTTGCCATCAACGATACTGAACGCAAACTCCTGCACCCCATCAGAGGTAGTGAGCAGCACGGTCACAACACCTGGCGCCCCAACAGGGTTGAAAGCCACATACTTCCGGCTCTGAGCATCCACTCCAACGGGCACGGTATACAAGTTGGCCGACACCTCGCCCACAGACGCGCCACCAATGGATAGCGTATCCGGCGTTTCATTGCGCACCTGAGCGCTCAGCAAGTCCGGCGTATCACCATTCAGATCAGCCTCTGGCAACCAGAACAGCTTTACCGGCCGATCCGTCTCATCCAGCTGTTCAAGAACCAAACGGCCAGTGCCAATGCGATCAAAGCCCCGCTCAAGCGGAATACTGAGCATTAGCCGCCTGCTGGCTGCTGATGCGTGTAAGAGGTGATTTCCACCGGATTGCCAGACGTGATTGTGACGTTGGCCAGCTGCATATCGCCGCCACTGCCCGTTTGCGTCACGGTCCCTTGCTTAACAACGTTGCTATCGGAATCCTCGACCCTGAAGAATGTCGCATCGCCTGTATCCGAGGCATTTTGCTGGGTGATGCTACCAGCCGTCGCCGTGCCAGACGCATCAGCATTGCCAAAGGCCGGGTCCGATGTTGCCAATGATGCCAGAACCGTATTGCCTGATAGCGCGGCATCTGCATTGGCAGGCGGAGTCCCTGCATAAATAACAACCTGGCCTGGGCCAGCGCCAGCATCGATAAGATCAACAACGGCGTTGGCTGCTGCCTGGCGGGCCGCCTGTGAAAGTGAAATAGCCATTACTTCGCCCTCACTTTGCCGGTTTTGAAGAATGTTCTGATAAGCTGGTACTTTGCCAGCTTTGCCTCATAGTCTTTGTGCTTTGGCTTTAACCGAGGGTCCTCACTTTGGCGCTTCAGCGTAGCGATGTAAGCATCAAGAAACTCGACCGTAAAAGCTTCCTGTGGGTTTCGTTTTAGGTTGGCGCGGCAATAGTCCACGATCACCTGTGCATCTTTGTGCATGGGCTTCTCCTTGGGTGGTAGGTCTGTAGATGAAAGGCTTAGCTAAGCGCTGTTTCCCTGAGGCCGCCGATCAACAGAACCTCCCGTGGCTCTGCAACCAGGCCAACTTCTCGCGGCTTCAGCGCCAGCACGACACTGCGCTGCACGTCCACAAGCGGCACAAAGTCAGCCAGCTCACTGGCAAACACGATGGGTACAGCTGCTACAGCAGCGATCTCACCCACGGAAATTGACGCCCCTGTCAGCGCCGCCAAGCTTGGCGCGCCAACGCCTGCAATGGCTCCACTATGCCGCTGCAAACCACTTGCATAGGCTACAGTCTGCACAGCGACACTCTCAGCCGCGCCGCGCAGTGTCTGAAACCCACTGGCCGTGGCAACGCTCGGCTCAACCCGCGCCGCCACAAAGGCGCCGCTTGCGCTAAACACGACGGTCGTCACAAGCGGCGGCGCTGCCTGCACGGCCACATCCGCTGAAATCACCTGTCGCCCGCAGAGAGCCGACAAAGAAGACGCCGCAGACGAGGATAAGGACATAAGAAGCCGAATCTGCAAAATGACAACTGTCGTG
>CAKZYD010000116.1 GCA_937884085.1 uncultured Sphingomonadales bacterium
CAGTTGGCAGCGCGACCCCTATGCCGGTGGCAGCTATACCGCTTGGGCGCCAGGCCAAATCGCACGATTTGGGACGTCGCTCTCTAAGCCGGCGGGCCGGCTCCATTTTGCTGGGGAGCACACAGCGCTCTATGAGCGGGGTATGGAAGGAGCCATGGAGGCGGGCGAAACCGCCGCTGTGCAGCTTCTGGAAGTCCTCTAGCGCCGCGCACCGACAAGCTGCCCCAGCAGTCAATCCCAAACCCGAGCGCAAATCTCTTTTGATCCGGCCTTGCCCGTTTCTGCGCCTAGAGGAGTAAGGCGCGTTTTTGCGGCAATTTAAAGCCAAGCGCTTGATGCAAGGGAGAGGTCGGTGGACCATCGGACTGAGCGCCATTGGGGCAAGACATCAGCATTGCTGGTCGGTGTGGCGCTGGCCGCGTTTAGCGTTGGTGTGCCGTCTTCCAGTCAAGCTCAGACACTGTTTGGCAAAGAACTTAAGAAAGACCCGAACGCACCGGCGCCGACGCCAACACCGACCCCGGCACCAACGCCTACACCACCCCCGCCAACGCCAACCCCAACTCCTACGCCAACCCCGCCACCCCCCGTTGTTGACCCACGCTTTGCAGCAGCGGAAAAGATGGAAGCGCAGGACTTTGGTGTGGCGCCGCAGCAATATTTGCAAAATGGTGCGACTCATGGGCCGACACCGACGACCATTCCCGGCGGGCTCGTGATTACGACGAGTGCGCTGCAAACGCTCATTGCCTCCGGTAATCCTGTCATCACGGTCGACCTGCTTGGCTCCCAAGCCCTGATTGAAGGCACGGTCGGCACTTATTCCGTGCCGCTCTATGGCCAGGGCGGAAGCTTCAATGACTACATCCAGCAGGACATGGCCATGAGCATCCCCCAGGTCACAGGCAACAACCCGCAGGTGCCAATGGTGTTTTATTGCCAAGGCCCGCAATGCTGGCTGTCCTATAATGCCGCTTTGCGCGCTGTAGCGGCCGGGCACCGGGGCGTCCTGTGGTACCGCGGTGGGCTGGAAGCTTGGCGCATGGCCAACCTTCCAACCGTGCCCAATAGGGGGCAGTGACGGCGACTGGAGATGGCGGGCCCCAATCAAAAAAAACTGCCGGATGGCACACGCTTTTCGAACCTGGGTGGCGTGCGCCATGGGGTGATCGACGGGTTCATCGGCCAAGGCGGGCAGGGGGCTGTCTATGCCGCTTCGCTAGAGGGCGGCCATTTTGCGCTCAAATGGTATCACGACAGCTATATCGACCTTGATACGGGGCTCAAACAGCGCTTAACCCATGCCGTCCATCGCGGCGCGCCCAATCAAAGCTTCCTTTGGCCGCTGGAGCTTGTCGAGATCGCTGGCCAGAAGAGCTTTGGCTATGTGATGCCGGTGCGCTCTGGCGACTATCACGGCATGCGTGATTTGATTGCCCGCCCGCCAGACCGGGTGGAGCTGACCCTGCCGCAGCGCTTCATCATTTGCTGCAAGCTCTCAGAAGCCTTCTTGCAGCTGCATGCCGCGGGGCTTTGCTATCAGGATATCAACTTCGGCAATATCTTCTTCAATCCCACCACGCTCGACATCCTCATTTGCGACAATGACAATGTGAATGTGGAAGGGGCGGACGCCTCCATCTATGGCACGCGCAAATTTATGGCGCCTGAGGTCGTACGCCGTGAGACGCTGCCCAACACCAAGACTGACCTGTTTTCCATGTCGGTGCTGTTTTTCTATGTGGTGATGGGCTGGCACCCACTCGATGGAAAGCGCGAGGCGGATTTCTCCATCCTCAATTCCGAAGCGGAAATGAGCCTTTATGGCACTGAGCCACTGTTCCTATTTGATCCAGAGAATACGGCCAATGGTCCGGTCGATGGCTTGCATGACCCGCTGGTGACGCGCTGGCGCAATCTGCCTTCGGACCTGAAATCCCTTTTCACACGTGCGTTTACCACCGGGCTGACCGACCCGAACAAGCGCGTTCTTGAACGGCAATGGCGTAGCGCTTTTACCCGCGCCGCCCATGCCATGGCGGCTTGCGGCCACTGCGGCGGGGAATATGCCGTTGCAGCAGGCGCAGCGAGCTGTGGCTACTGCGGCGCCGCGCTTGAACCGGCGCTCTATCTGGACTGTCCGCGCGGGCTGTTCGCGCTGACGCCTGGGCACGGCCTCCCGCAGCATTTGCTGGGCGGCGGCAGCCCCAATTTCAAGACTCTGGTCGGCGTTGTGGAAGGCCATCCCAGCAAGCCCGGCGTGATTGGGCTGCGCAATCTGTCGGATGACAATTGGAAGGTTGAGCTGCCGGGCCGCGCGCCTGGCCTTTTGCCGCCTGGCAAAACCATTGGCCTGATGGCAGGCAGCACATTTCATTTTGGCAAGACGCAGGTCTCTGTGCGCGAAGCACAGGCGAAGGAGGTCGCTGCGGTATGACGGATTTGGCAACAGAAATGTTGTGGCAGGCAGGCGGCGCCAGCGTACGCGGCAAAAGCCATGAACGCTCAGATATGCCCAATCAAGACGCGTTTAGCTTTCGCCCGGATGGGCGCCCGGCCAATCGCACGGTGCTTGCCGTCTCTGATGGCCATGGTTCGCCGAAAAGCTTCCGCTCTGATGTGGGGTCCCGGCTGGCGGTTGAGGCGGCCGTAGAAGCGCTGGATTGGTTTTTTGATGATGCTGATGTGTTCGCCGCTGATGGTAGCCTCGCCAATGACATCGTCACTGCCTGGCGCACTAAAGTCGATGCGCACCGGGCGCAGCACCCCCTGCCTACAGGGTCTGATGAGACGAGCTATTTGCCTTATGGGGCGACGTTAATCTGCGCGGGCATCACCGAGACTTTGCTGGTGGCCATCCAAATCGGTGATGGCGACTTGCTGCTTGGCTATCAAGACGGCTTTGTCGAAAAGCCGTTGCCGGATGACCAAGGCCTGGTGGGCGAAGAAACATATTCCCTCTGCCTGCCCAACGCAGCAGAAGCAGCGCGCATCCATGTAGCGGAACGCAGCGCCGTGAGCGCTTGGCCTGACTTTCTATTCCTATCCACAGACGGCATCGCGAAATCCTTTGCGACGGACAGCGACTATCTCGCGGTCGGCGACAGTTATCGCACGCTCGCCATGGATGATTTTGAGGCCGCCCTCGCAGGCGCGCCGGAGTGGCTCACAGATGTAACCCAAAAAGGCAGCGGCGATGATGTGACGCTCTGCCTTGCAGCACGCCGCGCGCCCTAGCCCGGCGCACCCCAGAGTAAGGCAAGAGCAAGGAGAGACCCATGTCTAAAGACCAACCCCATCCAGTGCCCCGCGACGCGGATGACGCCAGCTTCTCAGAGATGGTGCCGCTCAAATCGAGCAAGATTAACATCGTCAAAAGCCCGCTGTTCCTTCTCGTCATGGCGACAGCGGCTATCACGGTTCTTACCTTCCAGCTCCTCAGCGGTGTTGGCGGCGGCCAGTCAGCCCAGGCGCGGATGGATGCGTTTGCCACCTACTCCTATCTTGTGGCGGGCTATATGCTCTTATTGGTCGTCGTCGCGATTTTCCTCTACTCCAAGACGGATAAGCCGCTTTGGGCAAATTTCAGCAATTTTGCCTTTGTCTGGCTCGTGATGGTGACGCCACTCGCTATTCCGTATTTCTATATTTTTAGAACCATATTGCCCGGCAAATTGGTGCCGAACATGACGGCCATCCAGAACTTCATTGCCATGTTCTTTGCTGCCGGTCTCATGGAAGAGCTGATGAAGGTGACGCTGGTGCTGATCGGCGCCTATGTGACTTACAATGCGGCCACCTGGAAACCAAAGCTGCCTGATGCTCTCTATAAGGCCATCCGCGTGCGGGGTCCGCTCGATGGGCTGATGCTGGGCATCTTCGGCGGCGCGGCTTTCATCATGATTGAAACGCTGAACCAATACGTGCCTGGCCTGGTGAAGAGTGTGCAGCAGCAGTCCGGCAACGAATTTGGCGGCTATGGCTTTGGCTTGATGCTCCTCTTCCCACGGGTTGCGGGCGGCATTGTCGGGCATATGGCCTGGGCGGGCATCACCGGCTATTTTATTGGGCTAGCCGTGGTGCGTCCTAGCATGTGGTGGAAGCTGATCGGCGGCGCTTGGCTCGTCACGTCGGCGCTCCATGCCACTTGGAACACGCAGGATTATTTCCAGCCCTTTGCCTGGATCTCCGCTATTGCCGGTGGGGCCTTATTCTTGGCCTGCCTTTTAAAAGCGCGGCAACTGGAACAAACCTTAGGCCGCGACGTGGATACGTATGGCTCCATCGTGGTGGAAAAAGCACCAGCCGCGCCGCAAGCCCAGCCCGCGCCAGCGGCGGCGGCTGCCCCAGCCTCAAAAGAAAAGCCCATCGCGCAAGCCATTGGCGATTTGCAAATCGCGCTTGGGGCGGGGGCAACGCTTGACCTGAGCAATGAGCCTGCCTTGGGGGGCAAGGGCGCCGGGGTGCTGGGCGAGGGCACCCAGCACCCCACCCGGCCTGACGTGCTCGGCCTTAAGAACACGGGCACGGCGGAGTGGACGGCAACGCTGCGCGATGGCTCCACCACCACCATCGAAAGCGGCCGCAATCTGCGTTTAGCGCCGGGCGTCAAGGTTAGCTTTGGCGCCGTAGAGGCAGATGTGATTGCGCTATGACGACCCCGAAGAAAGCCGCGCCAAATCTTGACACGCTGGCGCTCACCCGGCGCCAGCTGCATGTCATCATCATCTTAGATTGCTCTGGCTCCATGGCGGGGGACCGAATCGCCTCGCTGAATTACGCCCTGCGCTCGTCTGTGCCGGAGCTGAAAGAGGTGGCGCGGGAGAACCCGGAAATTGAAGTCTTGGTGCGGGTACTGAGCTTTTCCAGCACGGCGGACTGGCTCATCGAAACGCCGGTGCCTGTGGGGGAGTGGAGCTGGCAGGATGTAGCCGCAGGCGGCGATACCCATTTGGGCGATGCGCTGGATGCTGTGGAAGCCAGCTTGAATGCAGACGTGATGCCGGGGCGCCAGTTGCCGCCGGTGATTGTGCTGGCCTCGGATGGCTACCCGTCCGATGATTTTGAAGCCGGGCTGCAGCGCTTTTTGGCCAATGACTTTGCCAAGGCGGCTGTGCGCATGGCTATCGCCATTGGCGGGGATGCAGACCTGGAGGTCCTGCAGATGTTCATCAATCATGCCAGCCTGCGCCCGCTGCGCGCCAACAATGCGCCGGACTTGGTGGAATTCATCAAATGGGCCACGACTGCGCCGGTAAAAGCCGCTTCCCAGCCCACAGGCGCCGATGATCCGCAAAGCGCGCTGGCTGGCCAGCTGGAACAGTTCAGCGCCGAAGACACAGACATCGTTTGGTAGTGAGAGTTCTATGACGCAAGAGATTGAAGCGCGATTGGTACAGCTGGCGGGCACGGCAAAAGCCCGCTTTGGCGACGCCGTGCTGACCGACCGGCGCCGCTTAGCGGATGTGATGCAAGGCGAGGCGCCAGAGCTGCGGCTGCAGATCAAAGCACTGGGGGCGGCGCTTGAGAACAAGGCGCTTGATGCCGCGGCCATTGCAGCGCAAGAGAATATTGATATGGCGAGCGCGCAAACCGGCCTTAATGCCGCGCAGAGCCTGCTGAGCGGCGCTGGAGATGCACCCGCAGCCCCGCCGCAGCCTAATGCGCCGAAAGATGATGCCTGGGTGGGCGACAGTATGCTGGTAGGAGACGTCGCGCCACCGCCCGAGGCTGACCCTGTGCCGCCTCCGCCCCTATCGGGAGGGGACGGTGCAGCGGTGGAGCCGTGGTACAAGAACAAGTTGGTGATTGGCGCCGTTGTCGCCGCTGCGGCTTTCTATTTCTATAGTCAATCCCAGACCCCGCAGCAGGCGCCACAGCCCCAACCGTCCAGACCGGGCCCCCAGGGCCCGGAAGGTCCTCAAGGTCCGCGCGGCCCTCAAGGCCCTGGTCCGCAGGGGCCACAAGGTCCCGGTCCGCAAGGCCCGCAAGTTCAGGGCGGTATCCCCACCTTGGCGCAGCCAGGCGGCCCGCTGCCCGTGCTAGCGCTGCAATATCAACAAGGCGCGGCCTTCATCAGCTTTGGTATTCCCGCCCAGCAGGGCCAGCTCTATGGCATGGTCTCTATCGCCAATGGGCAGTTGCAGGCGGGTGGGCTGGTTGGTTTCACCAACAATCCCCAGTCAGGTCAAATGCAAACCATGTCTCAGCCCGGGATGTTTCAACTGGGCACCAATGGCAACATGGTAGGCCGGTTCATGCAGCCGATTTGGCAGTATGACCAGTTGGGTATCGCCGATATCTGCGTCGTTTTTGAACAGCAAGGCGGCCAAGACGTGCAGCTCAGTGGCAGCCAAATGTGCATCTACAATTCGGGCTGCCAGCAGGCTGTGGCGTGCGGGCAAGTGCGAGGCTGAGGCAGTGTCATGACGGGTCCACTTTACGACAGCCTCGCCAAAACTCTGGCCACTATCCGCAAGGACTATGGCGCCGATGTGCTCAGCAATCGCCGGCGCCTCAATGGCCTCCTCATTGACCGAATGCCAGACAACAAGCGGGAAATCCGCGTGCTTCTGGATGCTGTCGATGACGGCGCGCTGACCACTTTTGAAACGACAAGCGCTGACCAGACCGGCATGCAAATCGACCGGCTGGCCGCCGTTATGGAAAGCCAGCGCGGCACGCGGCTGGATTTAGCGCAGCAAGTCATCGCCGCCTGCGCTTATGCCGTCGGCCAAGGCAAGCTGCCGTCCCAGCTCTATGGCACAGGCCCGCAGCAGCCCAGCCCGGCCCCGGATGATGATTGGGTCGGCGTCTCAGAGCCGGTAAAACCCCCGCCGCAAGACAATACCGGGGACACCAAGGACAGTGCGTCCGTGATGGATTGGCTGCAAGACAACAAGCCCATCGTCGCTGGCGCCGCGGCGGCCATTGCGCTCCTCTTCACTGGGCTCCAGGTCATCCTACCAGGCGATGGCGGCACTGGCCCCTCCGACGATAGCGGCGGAGGAAACGTCCAAGTCTCCTTCCCGCAATATGATGACAGTCTCGGCTACTATGGCGAGCTGGCTGATTTCGAAGTTGCCGAGCGCAGCACCTTATCGCCCGCGCTAGAAGGCCTCGTGCCGCTCACGCTTCCAGGGGGCGATGTTATCACCACCCAGCAGCTGATGGACCAGGGCATCAACGGCCAAGACTTCGCCTTGGTCGACAGCTGGTCCGCCCCCCATCCGCGCGGCCTGCCTTATGCCTACAATATGCCCAATGCCGGCCAGCCTGGCACCTTCAGCGATCAAATCCAAGCCGATGTCGAAGCCACGCTCGCGGAAATTAGCGGCGGGCGAAAAGACTTTCCTTTCGTCTTCTACACCGAAAACGTCGCCCGCTGGGACGGCTATAATGCGGCTTTGCGGGCACTCAATGCCGGCTATCTCAATGTGTTTTGGTATCGCGGCGGGTATCAGAGCTATGAGGCAGCTGGCTTGGAGACCGTGGCGAGCCGGGGTGGGGAGTAGGGCCGCGAAATCGCCCTACGCCACCTCAGTCGTCGTCAGAACTGATAGCCAATGACCGAGACCACTTGATAGCCAAAGTTATCTTCAGTGATCGGGCTGGTCCGCACATCCCCGATAGCGAGGCGAACTTCTGGCACCAGAGCGAACTGCCAATGGTCAGAGATTTGGTAGGTATAAAGTCCGTTTACAGCGACACTTTCAAAGCCGCTATTGATATCAAAGGCATTGAGATCGCTTATGGCTGCTTGTGTTGGCGTCACTTCATAGAAGCTTTCCATATAGACGGAGTCAGCATAGCGGGCAGTGAGGCCAATACGGCCAAAGCCACGATCGCCAAGGCGAGAGCCATATCCTGCAGAGACATCAGCGAAAAAGCCTTCATGGCCTGTCCCAAGGTCTTGGGCGACGGTGAGCCCAAGCGACCAGTTCTTGTAGCTGTATTCCAGAAAGGACTGGGCTTCGATGGCAATGCCAACGCTTGGAAGGCCGGGAATGTCGTCGGACTCCCGGCCGTTGAAGTTCGGCGTTAGGGAAACACCCCAGCGCAATTGGCTATCGCCATCGCCAAATGTTGCAAGGTAGGCGCCCAAGCCGCGCGGGACATTGAGGAAGTAATTAGGGCCATATTGAACATCGATATACGGGATCGGAAGGATGCGGGCACTTGTGTCTCCGAGATATTGTGGCCCAACGACAGCGGCTGCACCGAGCGTGACGCGCCATTCACCTTGTTGAATTGGAGGTTGCTGCGCCAGCGCTGGTGCAGCGCAGGAGAGGGAAAGAGCTAAGACGGTCGTAAGCGTTTTCATGTGTGTGGTGTCCTTTTTCAGTGGACGTTTTGTGGGTGTGGATTGGCGCTCAATTGAGCGTCCTGACATCCTACGCATCGTTTAAAAATCCAGATGAAAAATAAAAAATATTTTTCCATTTTTCTCATAAAGTAGTGGCAATGAAGATTGGAATGCTGGCTTTAGACAGAGATGTTTGGCCCAGAGCGGATGGTGCAGCGCTTGCTAGAGCGCTTTCAGAATAAGTGGATACCGGTTATTCGGTTCGAAAGCGCGACCAACACAGACTCTAGAGCAGTCTCATGTTCACACTGAATATGAGACTGCTCTAGAACGGAACGGATATCGAGAGGCTGCCATACCAGTCTGGTCCAACCTGTGTTGAAAACTCCCGCTGCCGACGCATAGCTGTGAAGGTTATGCGCCCCAGTCGACTGGCGACGGCTCCTCCAGCCGAGATATCGGTGACGAAAATGTCGCGATCAACAGCGCGGTCAAAGTCTCTTAAGCCCCCATCGAGGGAGACGTTTCGGCCGACGAGGCGTGCGTCAAAGCCAAGGAAGGCGTAGATATCGACTTGACCTTTTTCGGGGATTGCAAACCAGTCCACACCTGGCGCTCCCGGCCGGTTTAGTCCCGCGCCGGGTTCCCGGTAGAGGCGGTTGCCTAATCGCACTTGACCGCCGACATAGCCATTCACGAAGGCTTTGCCCAAATCAAAGCCTGCGCGGGGCTGAAAATCCCATTGGATGCCGGTATTGTGATACGCGCCAATATATTGAATTCGGTCATATTTCGCTTGAAAAACAGGCTCGAAAGGGACTTGTGTCGCCCATCCTTGCGGGCGCGGGCTAGACGGCAGAAGGCTGTGGATGCCAATTTGAAGGTCTTGCGCGAGAGATGGCCTGCCAGTGACGCCGACGGATATGCCGAAGATGTCTAGATGGGTCTTTGACTGGGCTAGGATGGACGTGTCGAAGGTAAGCAGCCCAGCGTATGGCCTGTCCGTCAAAGGCGGGTTTGCAACCTCAATATCATCGGGCGTGTAGATGTGCTGGCTAAGCGCATATTGCGTCCGAAGTTTTGCCGTTTTGCCGACCAAGCCGAGTGCTTTTAGGGCAGGCTCAGCGCCGATGGGAACCGTCCCTTCTGGCGTTACATATCCAAATCGCAGTCCAGATGTGTAGTGTTTGTCGAGACCAAAAAAATAGTCGTTTTCAAACCGAAATGTGAAGAAAGCGGCCTTTCCAGCACGTTCAAGTGCAGCTGACCCTGCATCTGGCTCAGCGCTTGCGGCCTCCCCAAGAAAGCATATCAAAGGCGAAAGGAGGCATAGTCTTAAGAGCGTCATCAGGGGAGCCTAAGTGCAGAGCTTCGGCAACAAACTGGTTGCCGGCACATTGTTCGCGTGACCCTGATCTCCAGATCATTTATGAGATAAAATATTTTTCATCACTTATATTTATTTCTCGCCTCCTTGCCCTATTTTAGGAGGGAGGAGGCAAATGCATGAGACCCGCGCGATATACTGAGGAAGAAGCCAAGGCGCTCATTCTTGATGCAGCTGATAAGCTCATCGAGCGCTATGGCTTTCAGAAGACCACCATCTCTGACATTGCTAAAGAGTGCGATTTTAGCGCTTCGAACGTTCACAAGTTTTTCGGCACCAAGTCTGCCATTAAGCAGGCCATTGCCGAACGCGCGCTTGGCGCCATTTTCACCGCTGGGTGCCGGTCCGCAAACCGGCAGGGCGCTGCTGCAGATAAAATTGCTGCATTCATTGATGCAATCAACAAAACCACACTTACGAGGTTTGAAAAACAAGCGTCTGTCTTTGAAGGCTTGGCAGCCGCCTCAGAGGAGAAATGGCCCGTCGTGCGCGACTATCGATTAGCGCTTCTCAGAAAGCTGGAAGAACTGATCGATTTGGGCAATGAACGCGGCGAATTTGATGTGCCGAACGTGAAAAACACCGCCCTTGCGGTTCACATGTCTCTATTCAGATTGATGCACCCGACCATGATCATGGAAGCAATTGGTGAACCCGACCAAGGTTCAAATGAGATCTTTATCGAGTTCATTCTCCGCGGCCTGAAGAGCAAAGCGTGAAGCCTCCCGTCTGGGATTGAGGCCTCTTCCGGTTCTTGTAATTGAGGCCAAGCCCCGTCACTCCACCCGATGCGTGCGGGCAAAGCGCAAGGTGTCTGACGGACTTTCCCCAAAGCGTTTCTTGTATTCGCCGGAAAAGCGGCCCAGTTGGCTGAAGCCCCAGGCGAGGGCGGCGTCTGTGACGGATGTGCCATGATCTGCGCGCAGGAGCATTTGGCGCACGCGCTCTAGGCGGATGTTTTTCAAATACAGCATGGGCGAGACACCGCGGTATTTTTGAAAGCCGTCATAGAGCGTGCGGCGCGAGACGCCGGCGGCTTTACACAGGGCGGGCAGGTCAATGGCTTCATCGGCGTGGCTGGCCATATAGGCTTCGGCGAGCTTAACGTAGCCGGGGGCGAGGCGGGGTTTATCGAGGTCTATAGCGCCTTCGACCGTTGGCTGGGCGGCGAGCAAGGTTTGGAACATGAGGAGTTCCATCTGCGTGGCTATCGCTGGCTCGCGGATGCCTGCGCCCGGCGTGCCGAGTTCGCGCACTAGGAGCTCGGCGAGACGCCAGAAGGTGCCGGCTTTGCCGCCGCTGCGGTCCATGGCCATATGGAAGAGGAGAGGGCCAGTCAGGGGCCGTGAATAGGCCCGGATGGCGGCGCGCTCTACAGCGACGCGGTCCATTTTGACAATCAGGACCGTTGCCTCGGCGCTGAAGGTGATGGTGAGCTGCTCTGACGGGGACAAGACGATGGCGCCGTCCGCCCCGGCCGTGTGGCGCTCGCGCGGGCCTGCCGCTTCCACCGTGCCGCTCAGGGGATAGATGGCGCCGAACCAGGTGTTGAGCTTGGTCTCAATGCGGGCAGTGGCGCCATAGCTCAGAAGCGCCACCCCCATGGCGGGTAGCTCTGTGTAGTACATCTGCACGTCGAGATCGCCATCCAGCACCGTCAGGGAGTGGGGCGAAAAGGCGTGTGCGATAAAGCCCCGGGCGTCGGCAGCATCGCGCGTCCCAAGCACATCGAACTGCCGCAGCAGCGAGACGTCGAGGTCGTCTTGGGGCGCACTTGCTAGCATGGCCTATTCGGCTGCCTCTTCGTCGGCAGGCGCCATCGCAAGAGGGCCAGCGCTGCGCGGCGTGCCGGATAGCACATCCTTGCGCGATGGGTCGAAGACCACATAGGCGACGTCAGGACGGGCATAATGGCCGGCTGGGTCACCGGCTGCTTTGGCGTAGGCGATGAGGCTTAGATCAATATCGGCATAGACCAGCCCTTCGGCATCATGGGGCAGTTTGTCCGCTAGGGGCCGTCCGTCCGGGCCATAAATCATCGCTTGCCCGCCGCCGGTTTCCAGGAGGCTGCGCTGCATATCATCTGAGCCCATGACGTCATGCATCTCATCAGTGATGACGAGGGTTGCGGCAATCACAAAGGCCTGCGCTTCGGCGGCATAGGTGATGGTGGCGGCTTCATTCACCTGCGCGCCCAGGGCATAAGCCTGCTCTTTATAGAGCCCAAAGCCAGGCCAGGACGCAACATGTACCTGTTCATGTTGGCCGATAAGAAGCTGGCGGTTGAGAGGCTGGAGATGCTCCCAACAATTGAGCGCGCCAAGGCGTCCCAGCGGGGTGTCCAGCACCAACATGTCAGACCCATCGCCTTCGCCGAAGACGGTGCGCTCGGCATGGGTAGGCTTTAGCTTGCGGCGGATGGCATGCAGCGTCCCATCGCTGCCGATAATGGCTTGGGCGATATAAAGCGTGCCATGGTCACGGTAGTTCATGCCGATGACGGCGGAGATGTCATTGTCCCGGCACGCGCGCTGCAGCTGTTTGAGCTCCGGCGAGCCAAGGGTGATGGAATTTTCAAAATAGCGGCCAACGAATTGCATGCCCCAGACGGGCGGGCCAAGCCAGATCCAGAACGGATAGCCCGGCAGGAAGGTTTCGGGAAAGCCGATCAGTTTCGCACCATTGTCAGCGGCTTCTTTGATGAGCGCGCAGGCCTTGTCTGTAGAGGCTTTGATGTCGAGGAAGACAGGGGCGGCCTGAACGGCGGCGGCTCTATAGATCTGGGTCATGCGGAACTGCTCCATTGGGGTGGCTTGCCATCAGAAGGGGGACACTGGGCCAGCCGGTCTTTGAGCGCAATGCCTGGGCGGCCCAAGATGCTTTCTAGATCAGGAAGGACGGGGGCTTCCTTTCCAGCTTCCAATGCTTTGAGAAAAGCAAGGAGGCGATTGCGGTTGAACCCATCCAGGGTCTTGTCAAAGCGCATGGCGAGGCCGGCGACAAATAAAGGCGGCGCCACATGCTTTATCGTCTTGCCCGACCAAGCGCTGAGCGCGGCGGTGATCTCAGAGAAACTGACGGACTCCGGCCCCGTTAGGGTATAGGTTCCGGGTGGAACCTCCCCTTCGAGTGCCTTAACCACTGCCGCAGCAATATCGCCTGCATCGATTAATGCCACTTTGCCGGTTGAGACGGGCACCAGCATACGGCCTTTCTCCCAATCGCTTAAGAACAGGCTGAGCGACTGCATGAACATCGCTGGGCGGTAGATGATGCTTTCGATGGCACTCGCCTTGGCCAAAGCGTCTGCGGCGCTATGCTCAATACCGAAGCTTTCCGGAGGGTTTTCGCCTGCCAAATGGGCAGAGATTTTAATGATGCGCTTGATACCGACGGCTTCTGCAGCGCTTACCAAGTTTGCCATCATATCTGGCAGCTCGGGCGCATCGGGCAGAATGACGACCAGCTGCTCGTGCCCTTCTAGCGCTGCCTCAAGCGCGGCGCCATCTGTGAGCGCTGCGACTGCCGCTGCAAGCCTCGGGTCCATTGCCCGCTCAGTGCGGACAATTGCTGTCACGTGCGCGCCGGTTGCAAGCAGGGCAGAGGCCATGGCTTGGCCCAAACGCCCTGTGGCCCCTGTCAGGGCTATGCGGCTCCCCTCCAGCACGGGCAAAAGTGCGGCTTATTCAGCCGCGTGCTTAAGCGGTTCTTCCACCGCATGGCGGCTGGGCTTGGCTTTGCGCTGGAGTTCCAGCTGCTTCTCGCAGGTTTTCTCTGCCTCGCGGTAAGCTTGCGCCTTGCCGGCATAATATTGCTTTTGCCAGCTCTTGCCAGGCACTTGATACCAGGCTGCAGCTTGCTGGGTGAAATAGGGGTTGAACATATGCGGCCGGGCGATGGCCACGAGATCCGCGCGGCGGCAGGCCACGATGGTGTTAACCTGTGCTGGCTCGGTAATCGCGCCAACGGCCATGGTGCGAATGCCCGTGACGTTGCGGATCGCTTCAGCAAAAGGCACTTGATACATCCGCCCATAGGTCGGGCTTTGATGCGGCACGGTTTGGCCGGAGGATGTGTCGATCAGATCGCAGCCTGCATCGGAGAAGGCTTGTGCGATGTAGAGCACATCTTCCTCAGTGATGCCCCCGGTCGCCCAGTCAGAGGCGGAAATCCGGATGGACATGGGCTTATGGGCTGGCCAGACGGCGCGGATCGCTTTGAAGACTTCCAGAGGGTAGCGCACCCGGTTTTCAACCGAGCCGCCATAGTCATCGGTGCGCATATTGGTGAGCGGGGAGAGGAAGCTGGCAAGCAGATAGCCATGGGCGCAGTGGACTTCGAGCATGTCCACATTGGCGCGGTCCGCGCGCTCGGCGGCTTGGACAAAATCGGCGGTGATGTCTTCCATCTTGGCACGGTCCATTTCGATGGGCGTTTGGCTGATGCCGTCGAAATAGGGGATGGGGCTGGCTGAATAGAGCGGCCAATTGTCTTCCGCTTTTTCGATTGGATAGTCCATTTTCTCCCAGCCAAGCTGCGTCGAGCCTTTGCGGCCTGCGTGGCCAATTTGAAGGCAGACTTTGGTGTCGGAATTGTCGTGGATGAAGTCGGTGATGCGCTTGATGCCTGCTTCCTGCGCGTCATTATAGAGCCCCGGGCAACCGGTCGTGATGCGAGCATCGGCGGAGGGGCAGGTCATTTCATAATAGACAAGCCCTGCGCCGCCAATGGCGCGGCTGGAATAATGGACGAAATGCCAATCGGTCATCACGCCATCCTCGGCGCAATATTGCGCCATCGGGCTGAAGACGACGCGGTTCTTAAGCTCTAGGTCGCGTAGTTTTACCGGCGTAAACATTGGCGTTGGCCGCGCGCCGTTCAGGGAAATGCGTTCGCGTTGTTCGTAGGCTTGATACCATTCATCTTCAAAGCGCTGGATGAAGCTTTCATCGCGCAAAATGAGATTGTCCCATGTGATGGACTTGGCCCGGCACATGACGACCATGGCGAACTCCATGGGCAGCATGTCGGTATTGCGTTCCATATGCTCAAACCAGGCCAGCGAGACGTCGGCATTGTGCTGGATGATTTGGACGGGCGTGCGGCGCTCATCATCATAGGCGCGGAAGGCGTCTTGCACCTGGGTGCGCGTCGGCGCATCTGGGCAATGCTCCATCACCGCATCATGCAGGCCGATAGCGCATTCCATGGCGAGCTTGGTGCCCGAGCCAATGGAGAAGTGCGCGCTGGCTTTTGCATCGCCAAGGATGACGACATTATCAAACCACCAATTCTCGCAGAAAATGCGTGGGAAATTGCGCCATAGCGAGCGGTTGGTAATAAGCGGATAGCCGTCTAGCTCGCGCTCAAAGATGCCTTCGATCCGGCGCGCGGTTTCATCTTCATCAAGACCTTCAAAGCCAAGCTTTTCCCAGGTGTCCGGCCCCATCTCAATGACCCACGTCGACATGCCAGGCTCATATTGGTAGGTGTGCGCGCAGATGACGCCTTCATCGAGTTCTTTGAAGAAGTAGGTGAAGGCATCCAGTGGCCGCTTGGAGCCAAGCCAAACGAACTTGTTGTTCTTGAACGTGACGGTTGGCTTGAACTTATCCTTATGGGCTTCACGAATAGCGGAGTTGACGCCGTCGCAGGCCAGGATCATGTCATAGTCGGCGAACTGCTCAACGCCATCGACACGCGCTTCAAAATGCAGCCCAACGCCCAGCTCGCGGCACCGGTTTTGCAAAAGCGTCAACAGGGTCTGGCGCGAACAGCCGGCAAAGCCATTGCCAGCGCAGCGGATTTCCTGGTCTTTGTAATCAATGATGATGTCGTCCCAATAGGCAAAACTATTGCGGATATCGTCATAGCTTTCCGGGTCGCGGCCGAGAAACTCGTCCAAAGTCTCGTCGGAGAAGACGACGCCAAAGCCAAAGGTATCATCGGCCCGGTTCTGCTCAAACACCTCGATTTGCCAATGCGGCTTTGCTTTCTTGGTTAGGAGCGAGAAATAGAGCCCGCCCGGCCCGCCGCCAATCACCGCAATCTTCATGAGCTTGTCCTCTAAGCAATTCCAGCTGCAAGATACTTCAAGCTTAAAGTATTTTCAAGATGGCAAAGGGCAAGGGCCGTCTGCCCGGACAGGGTGTCGCGGGGGGCTGATGGCGCGCTACCATACGTCGGCAAAATACAGCTTTTAATTGTATTTCTTCTCCTGTTGCGGCATGATTTTATGTGGGCAAAGTTGAGTGGCGGTAGGAGGGCATGTGGCCAGCATTGTTTTGAGCGCGTTTGTTTGCGCCCTTTCCGCAGCCGTCGTCTTTTTTGTGAGCGTGCGTGCCTGGCAATCCATTCGGCTCTACAAAGGCAACCGCGTCTTGTCGGGAAAGCTTCGCTTGTTTGATAGCCTGACAGCTCGAACCACGCTCTTAAGTGCCTTGATTTTTGCCAACGTGTTTTTGGCCTTCATTGTGTATTATAATGACTTTCTAAATCTCAACCGTCTCGGTGAATCAGCAGTCTTGGAACAAGTTGTCCGCGTCGAGGTTGAGCCCGTCGCGCCGCAATCCACGCCAGCTGCCTATCAACCTAAAGAGCAGAGTTATTTGGGACTGGCTGTCTTGGGGCTGGTCATTCTTGCTGGGTTGATGCTGCTCTTCTTCGGTTTGAAAGAGAAATTGGAGAGCCTGACGGGGCGGACCGCCGCGTTGATTGCTTGTGTGACCGCAGCCGGGGTTATTTTTACCGCGCTAGCCCCGCTTTTGCAGCCGTTTTTCAATGGCAGAGCGTATGAAGAGTTCGGTGCTGCGGCGTTTGGAATCGTTCCCGGCAGCGACGCTTGCATCGAAACATGCTCAACCAGCTCTGATGGTGAGGAGAAGTCCGCACCTGTGGCTGATGGGCCAGGTAAAACAGCGCCGTTTTTCTTCTTGGGTGGCGGCGCCGTTGCTCTACCACTTCCAGCTGCGCAGCCCGATGAAAGGGGGACGTTGGTTTCTGCTATCTACTTCAAACATGAGAAGCGTCGGCTTGAATCATCGGACGAAGGGCAGCTGAAACGTTTGGCTGCGGCCTTGAAGGCTTGCGATGTCCCGGGCCAGCCACTGAAGCTCTCCGTCGAAGGCTTTGCCAGCAGCGCTGATTTTCGCACCGCGGGCGGCGACCGACGTCCCAGCAGCGATGCGGACAATCTGAAATTATCCAACAAGCGTGCCGTCTACGTTTCTAAACTGTTTCGTAAAAACGGCATTCTGTCGATTGAAGCGCATCATTGGCCGACGTTTGAAGACATGGCTGAAAAGCGGCCCTTTAAGGACATCGCAGATCAAGATGCTGTGGCACGCGATCGTGAGAAGCTGAATCAAGTGGCCATGGTTTTTGTGAAAAATGCAGGCGCGTGCGCGCTTTAGTTTTCTGAGGGCGCAATACTGAGGGCCTTATCAGGCCCCAAAATGCAATACAGCCCAGACGGCAAGGCCGCCGAGCAGCAAGCCGCCGCCGATGCGTGGCAGCGTGGTTGTCGCCTGCGGCGTCGTGGCCGCTGTCTCGGCATCCACATCGCGGGTGCCGGTGACCATCGCTGTGACGAGATCGGTGGCTAGGGCTAAGGCGTAGTAGGCGATGGCGCATAGGTGGAGGATGACGAGCGCGGAGATAACGTTGAAGCTCATTTCATGCAGCTCAGCCAGCTGCCGGCCCATATCAAAGCTTACCAAATGCCCGAAATAGCCTGAGTACAGGCCGTCTGTGTCGGTGGCGAAGAGTCCAGTGCCGACTTGAAAGCACAGTGTGCCAAGGATGGCGATGATGCTGAGCGAAGCAAGCGGGTTGTGGCCGATGCGCGCTTCATAGGGCTGTTTGAAGAGCTTTGGGATATAGCGAAGAATCTGTCCGGGCCGGATTGGGAAATCAGAAAAGCGCGCCGTCTTTGGCCCGAAAAAGCCCCAATAGATGCGGTAGACCAACAGTCCAAGCACCGCCAATCCCAATTGGCGATGCGTCTCTATGGAGCCGTTTTCCCCGGTCTGCCAGAGCAAGAAGATAAGGATGGCCAAGCTCCAATGGAACAGGCGAATGCTTATGTCCCAGACTTTAAAGTCCCAGACCTTCCCGTCGTCTTCTGGCTCAGCCAACGCTTAGCCCTTTGTTTTGTAGACGTCATGGCAGCCCTTGCAGGTGCCGCCGGTTGCGCCGAAGGCTGCGGAGATTGCGCCAATATCACCCGTTGCAGCCGCCGTGGCTAGGTTGGCAGCGGCGGTCTCAAAGGCAGTGACTTTGGCGGCAAAGTCGTCTGGCTGGGCCCAGATTTTAGCGCTCGCGCCAGTTTTGACCCCTGATTCCGGGCCTGTGCCTGCTGGAAACCAATCAACCATGCCCTCTGTAACCTCAGGCACGCTGGTCGCGGCCGCTTGAATAGCCGCCATATCAGGGCTGCCCGATTTCAACGCGTCGCTGATGGTCTTAAACGCACCGCCCAGTTTTTTGTATTGCCCTTTGCGATACTCAATTTGCTCTGCCACCGTTCGGCCGTTTGCAAGCGTCACGGCTGCCTCGACTGTGGCGCCGGGCTCAGCTGCCTCTTCTCCACACGCAATGATGCACAGCCCCAGACAGAGACTGAGAATGACTCTTATTTTCATGATATGTTTCCCTGGTGTTCCGTTTCCCAGGGCGTGATCTATGTCTCTTCCTCAAGAAGGCAAAAGACTAAGTCGTAGACTCATAAATGGAGATGCCTGTGACTCTGCGGAAAACAAAGCTTGGCCAGGCGTTAAGAACGGCGCGATGCCGTAGCATCGCAACTGACGAAGCAACGCAGTCCAGGCTTTGTTTTTCGCGCGCCGCTTATGCGGTGGCCCAGAGATGGGTTTTGAGCAGCAGAGGCTGTGAGAGCGGCCCCACATTGGCCCAGTATGGGGCCTCGACGCAGCCAAAATCCATCTCTGGGCCATCCCGGGCGTCTCCATTTATGAGTTTACGGCCTAATACTGTAATCCAATCAGGTTAAACAGGACCATTCCTGGCCAAGCCGCGATTGCTGCCAGAGCTAAGATGGTCAAATGCAATTTGATAGCGACAGCTGCAAAGCCATCGCCAAAGAGGCCACGTCCCCATGCGACGATAGTGCTTCCAACGAGCCCTAGACCCAGTAGAAAGTAGACGTTGAGCAGAGCGATAACCAGTGTGATTCTTGTTAGATCTCCATTGGAGAAGTCGATTGTTGCGATGTCTGCGGCCCGCTCATAGCCGGCAAAGATGAGGACGGGTAATAAGATGACGCAGATGCCCAGGCCAACGGACGTTCGCCGTGCAAATCCCTCCAGCCCCTGTCGACGCCCCCATGCCAAGGCAAACAGCCCTGTTAGTGACAGCCCAAGGCTAAGGGCTAGTCCAGCATGGGCCAGCTTTGGGTTGTTCAGCCCCTTGACCTGCCTGTATGAAAAGCTGACACGATCGTGAAGAAAAATATCGCCATTCGGCTCTGGCTGCCGAAAGAACACCCGGCGCACCCGCGCCTCGGCGTCGTAAACACCGGGTGCCGTTCTTAGAAAGACCCGCCCATCATGCTGCCTGTGCCCGGCAACCCGCATGAATGGGATACCATGCGCTCCTCACCATAGATGTCGCGGTAGAAGTGCAGGCCTATTCCCAGGTCAGCGGGGTGCCGGCCAAAATGGCGCGCGTGCATTGTCTTGCGTCCCTCGCTGGACAGTATCTCGGAGAAAGCTTGCGCCTCTTCATCGGCGTGCAGGGCGACATATTTGAGCATATCCTCTGTCGTCGTGATTAACCCTCCAGAAGCCCCTGTTAGGGGGTGTTTTGGATAGAAGCGGACCTCTTGCAAAGCACCGTCAGGATAGACTGCATAGGGCTGTGCAAGGTGGGGCGGTTTTTCCAGCGAATGGTGAAACAGCGCACTTTGCATGCCCAATGGCTTAAAAATATTCGCATCCACATAAGCGGCTAAGGATTGACCGGTGACGTCTTCAATCGCTACGCCTTCAAGCGCGACGCCAAGATTTGCATAGGCGCCAATCATGCCTGGCTTGCGGACGATGTTTTCCCGAAACAGGGCCTTGACCGTTTTAGCGTCGACCGGAACCGCAAGCTCCCTTTTCGTGCCCTGCGGCGTGCCATGGCCCGCCATGCCCGCACTGTGGGTCATTAGCTGGCGAAACGTGACCTCATCACCATAGGGCGGCGGCAGCTTGTAGCGCGTCAGATAGGCGTTAACCGGGTCATCTAGCGACGCGATTTGGCCGCGTTCTAGAAGCTGCATAAGCGCTGTTGCGGTGACCGTCTTCGAGGTAGAGCACATGCGAAAACGGGTTTGCCTGGGATCGAGGGGGATGCGCGCTTTCTGGTCTTCCCAGCCATAGGCTTTTAGCAACAAGATGCTGCCATCCTGGATAAAACCAACGGACGCGCCGTTGATGCGTTTGTTGGCCAGGGCAGTCCCAAAATAGTCGTCTGCCCAGGTCTCGATCTTTTTACCCTCAAAGTCCGTTCGGGCCCGAGTGATGTCAATGCCATGTGCTGCAATGCTAAGCACAAGCAGGTGTGTCAGAAAGCGTTTTACCATGTTACGCTGGCTCGACCAGTTTCGCAGATTCCCGCCGTCTTACGCCCGGCAGATCCACCATCTTGGCACCATAGTAGCCACCTCTGTTGCCTGCACGAACACAAGTTCGTCATTGGCAAGTCGGCAAAGCCCTTTATGGTGCGCACAGCAAAGAGGAGAACTCCAACATGGATACATTTGAGGCGATTGAAACGCGCCGCGCGGTGAAGGAATTTGATGCGAGTCATCGCTTCACTAAAGAGGAGGAAGACAAACTGCTGAGCGCGGCCATCCTGTCGCCCACCAGCTTTAATATTCAGCATTGGCGCTTTGTGATTTTGCGTGACCCAGCGGTGCGCGCCCGCATCCGCAAAGAGCTCGGGAATGACCAAGCGCAGATGACCGATGTTTCGCTCCTAGTGCTGATGACGGCGGATGTAAAAGCCTGGGCTAAATCGCCGGAGCGCTATTGGGCCAACGCGCCGGCCCCGGTGGCGGATTTGCTCGTCAATTGGATGGGTCCGTTCCATGAAGGCCGTGAGTGGCTGCAGCGCGATGAGGCGCAGCGCTCCATTGGCATGGCGATGCAAACGCTCATGCTAGCGGCAACAGCTATGGGTTATCACTCCTGCCCGATGATCGGCTTTGATATTAACGCGGTATCGAAGCTCGTCAATTTGCCCGAAGACCATGTCATGGGCCCGATGGTGGCCCTTGGGAAGGGCATCAAAACACCGCATACGCGCGGCGGGCAACTGCCGCTCAGCGAGATTGTGTTTGAAAACACCTTCTAAGCGCAGGCGCCCACAAAAAAAACGCTGCCACCCAGTCGGATGGCAGCGCGCGCTCTTTGAGAATGGGTTTGAGAGAG
>CAKZYD010000117.1 GCA_937884085.1 uncultured Sphingomonadales bacterium
AAATGATAGTAGAGCGAGGCATGGACTGAGGCGCAAACATAGTCCCAAAACGGTCTACCCAGAGCCTCACGCTCTCATGGCAAATGTCGATGCCGCGCTCATGAAGGAGGTCTTTGACATTTCGAAGTGAAAGCGGGGAACGCAAATACATCATAATGGCGAGCTGGATGATTTCAGGAGACGTTTTGAAATAGCGAAATCGGTTCTTTTTCATTTACCAATGCCACAGCTGACGCCTGATGCGTTGAAGCAAGCGCTCCTTTTACAATACCTGCAGCAAATTGCTTCATGCCACAAATCGTTACAAAAAGTTGCGCAAAGCTTTTGCAACACCTTCGGGATCGCGATCTGGTTGAAAATCTGAACCGCCGACAATGGTCTGATGCGCATCGGGGCGCATCTGTCCTGCACGTTCGAAAAGCGGCCAAAGTACATCATCCTTCGAACACATGATATGGAGCGGAACGTCGACGGCTTTATAGGCGCCTTCAACGTCCTGGTTCCAGACCGCTGAGAACGCCATGGGCATCGTCTCGCGGGCGATAAGATGGTCAGCCATTTCGCGGCAGTGCAGATCGACATTGGCACCAGCCCCGATCATGCGGAGATAATCCCAAGCCGTTTGCAGAAAAGCGCCGCTTTCTTCTGCTGTAAAGGGGCGCACGAATGTCTTTTTGTATTCTTCTTTTTCCGCATCATTGACCAGAACTGGCCCAATCAGGGTCAAAGACAGGAGCTTGCCTGGCGCTAAACGCGGCATCTCTACGGCCGCGCAGCCGCCGGTATGATGACCGCACGCATGAAATTGGGTAACGCCTAAGTCTTCGATGGCTTCTAAAAGCCGTTCACCGACAAACGCCATGCTTGGGATGGCCTCAGGCTGATAAGATTGGCCAAAGCCCGGGCTGTCAAAAGCAAGACACCAATAGTCTTCAGCCAGCAGTGCCATCACCTTTTCAAACATAGCCCCAGATGAGGCGGTTTGATGAAAGAAGCAGATGACAGGGGCATCTACGGGCCCAGCTTCCCGCAGATGGATCTGACCATCGCGGCAATTCGCGTAGCGTTTTGTGATCGTCAACTCTGGCTATCCCTTTTCAACCAAATTGATCGCTTCATCATAGGTCTTTGCTGTTTCAGCTTCCGCTTCAAGCTCTTCACGCTCTTGATGGACACGGCGCAGAACGATATCGAGAAAACTCTCGCGCCATGCATCGCGTTCATCGCGCACGCTCACGTCAGGTTGATAGCTGTTTATTGACTCGCGGGTGACAGGGTCACCGGCTTCCAAAAGGCGCTCCACAGTATCTAGCCGATCGCGCATAACAGCCATCTCGCCTGCTAAGGCCATCGTGATGGAAAGAACCTTATCGATGGCTGGGTCTTCAAAATATTCTGGCCGCTGCCCTCGGGCTTTCTTTTGTAGTTCGATCTTGTCGGACATCGCACCTTCCCTCCAGGTCTCTGCTCAGCGCATCAAAATTGGTGTCGCAAGGCCGGGAGGCCTTTACGGTCTGGGTCTTCGGCCGCCCTATGCGGCGTACAGCGCCATGAAATGACGCTGCGCACGCGCAGGGAGAAAAGCCAGTATTTGGTTACTTTTGGACGCCCCAAACCCACCAGGCGCCCCCACCGCCAAAGTCGCCGCCTTGGAAGACCTTGGCGCGCTTGGCCTTATCCACTTCAAACGCACTTGGCTGATAGCCTTCAAACGCTTTGGCGGGTTCGAAGCCAGTCTCTTCTGCCATATCGGCCGCCTTGATTTCATGGCTTTGACCCCAGAAGGGCTCGTTGTTGTTGCGCGTATCCCAATCCAGCATGAACGCGTCATAGGGCTCTAAATCGCGGTAAGGCGGGGTTTCTGCATGGATGACAACGCCGCCTGGTTTTAAAAGGCGTTTTGCCTCCGCCATGATGTTGCGAATTGCCTTGTGCGAGGTCTCATGCACGAGGATATGGCTGACTATCAGGTCAAAGCTCTCATCCTCAAAGTCAGTGGTTTCCGCATTTTGTTGGCTGAAATGCACTGGCACACCAAGCGATTCAGCCCGGGCATGTGCATAGCGCAGCACTGGCGCGCCAACATCAATGCCATGCACTTCAGCGCCTGGATAAGCTGCAACATAAGGCACTGTAGAATGACCCACCGAGCAGCCCATATCGAGGATGCGCTTGGGCGCTAAGTCGGGGAAGTTTTCCTTTAAATAGGCGATGGTTGTATCGCCAATGTCGGCATTATACGGCCCCATGCGGCCCATGGCATAGATATAGACAGCACGGTCATAAAGCGCGCCATTGGCCAAATCGTCAGCGGCAAATTCCGTGTGATAGCCACCAGGCATGCAATGAATGTCGACGGCGCGGTGATAGCGCGGGATTTCCAAATCCGGGTTGAGCCTTAAAGAACCTTTGGCAGAGCCATTGGTTTTCGCCTTCTCAATCATCTCTGGCAGCTGACGCTCGACAGGGACTTGGCAAGACTTCCACATCATCTCCTGGCTGTTGCGCTGCATGGCGCTCCAGAAGTTGAAATAGGGTTCTGCCTCCATGGCTTTTCTGATCTCATGATAGGTCTGAGGCGCTTTGCCTTCAGCCCGCTGAAACCGTTTCTTGGCGCGCACTTCATAAGCGGTCTTGTTGCCAAGCGAGACCTTATTGGCCAGGTGCAACTTCAAAGACTTCACAAACTCCTGACGTGAAAACTCATCGGAGGTGGTCTCTGGCAAAGCGCCATGGGCAAACTGGTCTGCATTCTCAATCATCATGATCTCCTTTTGAGGCCTTTTGTATCTAAGCGTAATCAGGCCCAATCAGGCCTCTTCGGTGTTTATGTTGTCTCTATTCCGCAGCAACTTGCGGCGCCCCGATGGGGCAGGTTTCTTCCCTATTCACCATGTCAAAGGTGAAAATCCACTTGGCAACGCCGGTCAGCACGGCTGCTATGAAGCCAATTTCAACGATCTGACCGTCATCATAATGCTCTTTCAGAGCTGCATACAAATCTGGCGATAACTGGCCATCCATGTTCTGCAGCATCATCTCCTCCGCTAGCAGGAGGACGGCACGGTCTTTACCGGTAAAGACATCCGCGCTTGGATCGAAGATAGCATCCACCATTTCGTCCGTTATGCCAGCCTTCTTGGCTTCTACCGTATTGAAACGATTGCAAAATTGGCAGCCATGCTGCTTGGACAGTTTCAGACGCAGCAATTCCTTGGTGCGCACATCCACGCGGGTTCCAGGGTGCCTGTTATAAAACAAACCCTCATAGAAATCGCCGAAGTACCACCGCAGCAGATCCGGCTGCTGCGCCATGACGCCGATGATTGTCGCATCGCCCGTACGGGCTTTACTTGATTCATAGAGGGGTTTTAAATCCTCTGGTAAATCGTTGAAAACAAGCGGTGGGATTTGCGGATTTGGCATGGTTCCTCTCTTTTCCCAAAAGGGCGTTTACCCTTTCAGTTCATCGACCGTTGGAAAGGGATAATTCGGGCTGGGCGAGCAGAAGCAAATATGCCGAAAAGGCTCGTCACTGGTTACCTTTACATGTTTGCGCGCGCCAACCGGGTAGGAATAGACTGTTCCTGGCTTGATCGTCGTCTTTATGACCTCTGAGTAGAGTGGAGGCAGGTAGACCTCCACGTCCATCTCACCCGACAGACAATATTGCTGTTCGTCGTGCACAAAGGTCCACCAGAATTCATCACCGGGCATGAAATCCTCAATGATGATTTGACAGTTTGGCTGGTTGATCGCCGTGTAGCCGCGAATTTTCACGCCATCGGCAAACGGCAGCTCAAGAAGAGCTGCCGCATCCAGAGCACCATGATCAATGGTATGCGCTTCAAAAGAAGACCGTTCGGTCGGGGCGAGGCCTATGGGCATGGTCCTGGTCTTTCCTTGTTCTAGAACTTCACGAGAGCTTCAACGCCCCAACTGCGCGGAACGGCGCGGAAGGTTGCGGCAAGAGCAGACAAGAGAGGAACCGATTCAATATTATATTGCTCGTTATTCAAGTTGCGTGACCATAGGGCCAGTTGCCACCGGTCGGTGCTGACACCGATCCGGGCATTGACCAAGTCAACGGGATCACGCCGCGTCCCAGCGAGATTTGAAGAATCAAACCAGACCGGACCCCAGCGATTATATTCCATCCGACCGTAGAAGTCTAAATCGTCAGAAATAAGAAAATCGACCAGGAAGCCAGCAACGATATTATACTCCTGACTATAAGGTGTGACGTTGCCAACAAACTGCGGCGCGGCCTGGAGCTCTTTGATTTCCGAGTCGATATAGCCAAAACCGGCAAAGACCCGCGCCCAATTGGTGACGCTGACATCGATGTCTGCTTCAACACCGAGAATTTCTACATTGTCGATGGAAGAAACGGCCTGGATCCCGCCAACAGGGAAAAACTCAAACTGCTGGGCATTATCCACATCAGTGTAAAACACAGCACCGTTGAAGCGGACACGATTGTCAAAAAGAGTGCTTTTGAAGCCAATCTCAAATTGGTCAGAGACTTCCTTATCATAGGCGTCCTGAACAAAGATATTGTCTGGGTTTGCGCCCGGGGAATTGAGCAGCACAGCGCGCGTGCCGATAGGGTTGAAACCACCCGATTTAAAGCTCCTGCCCCATGTGGCGTAAATATTGCCAGTATCATCCGGCAAGCGGTAAGTCAGTGTGACCTTCGGAGATACCTGCTTGAAGGTCGCCTCTTCAGTACAATCCTGCGCATTGCGGCCCGTGTTGGCGACGCATAGGTTATATGTGGATGCAGGCGCGCCAGGCGCAACGCCAAAGAATGGATTGGCGATGTCTGGCGTCGCGGTAACAATATCGCTCTCCTCAACATCGTAGCGAACAGCCGCCAAGATGGTCAGATCTTCAGTAATGTCATATTCGA
>CAKZYD010000118.1 GCA_937884085.1 uncultured Sphingomonadales bacterium
GATGTCTCCTTAACACTCAGCCCAGCTCCGCCGAACACGTATGGCTTCTTAGATCTTTCAGGAATACTGGAAATCAATGCGCAACTAGGGCGCGAGAGCCCTGGCTTGGCCACCGTTTCTGGCGACGGATCGGCCATACGCTATGGTCCTACAGAAGCCCCGATCCTTGACCTCGGACGGGTTTCACTCAATGGCAGCGCTGACTTAAACGCAAATGATCTGAGCCCCAGTGCAACATTAACGGCAAAGACAATTCAAGTCGGCGGCCTTTTCCTGGATGCCGTCACAGCGGACGTAGAGGTTAGCGACGCGGCGCCAGGGGTAAAGCTCTTGATTGAGCAATTTGGCGCCGCGACCACCGCGCTTGAAATCGATAGCACGCTGCGCACGGGCCAAAACGCGACCGAGATTGAGACTGCGCTGTCTGGGATGCTTGGCGGGGCGGAAGTCTCATCCACTCGGCCCATTTCAATTATCATTGAGTCAAATGGAGTAACGCTTACGCCGACTGAAATGCGCTTTGGTGATGGACTAGTCGAAGTTGCAGCGACACAAACAAGCGACGTCTTTGATGCCTCAGCCACCGTCTCTAATTTTGATTTGGCGATGGTTATCAACTTCCTGCAAGAGCAAGCCTATCAAGGCCGTTTTAACGCTGACTTTCAATTGAGCGCGTCTCCTCGAGAGGGAAGTCTTGCAGCAGACTTCAACATCAAAAACCTGTCGCTCAAGGACACCAATGAGCTCCCCCTGGGCTTTGAAGGGTCTATTCGCGCCGCGGATGAATACCTTAGCTTGGAGCTGTCAGGTGGTGCGGCGCCAAGGGATATTCGGCTCACAGGCTCGGCCCCAATCATGTGGCCAAAATCCCCAGGCACACCGAAGCTCCAACCTACCGGCGGCATATCCGGTCAACTCCAAATAGACGCAAACTTGGCACCGTATTGGACGCTTTCCGGTATTGAAGATCAGTTGCTATCGGGTCAGCTGCGCACCGATATCGATATCGATGGCAGCTTTGAGGCGCCGGAGTTAGACGGCTCAGCGACTGTTGCGGGCGGGCGTTATGAACACCTGGAGTTCGGCGCTCTTTTGGAAGACCTAACGGCTACGTTGACGATCCTGGATAATCGCCTGACACTCACAGAGCTAAGCGCAAATGACGGACGGGGCGGAACGCTGACGGGGCGCGGTGGACTAAACCTGGCGACTCTAGAACCAGAGGCTGCATCCATTTCGCTTGGAGATTTTCAGCTTCTGGCGAAGGGTGACATACAGGCGCGAGCATCCGCCGCGTTAGATTTGATGCGCGCGAACGACGACTTTCTTCTCAAAGGAGATGTGACGATTGAAGAGGCGCGCTATGTCATCGCACAAAACGACGCGGCAAGCGTACCAACCTTGCCCGTTGAAGACGTGAACAGCGCATTTCTAGCAGGAGAAGATGAAAGTTCTGCCTTCGCTGTGGAACCAAAAGCTGCAGGAAGCAGTTTCCCGTTAAGACTAGATATTGGTGTCGCCGCACCGCGCCGCATCTTTGTTACCGGTATGGGGCTCACCAGCGAATGGTCTACCAAACTAAGTGTGAAAGGCACGGCTAGGGAACCCGATATCCGTGGTCAGGTCGAAGTTGTCCGGGGCGAACTAGAGTTTGCGGGCAAACGCTTTAACCTTCAGCGGGGTCAAATATTCCTCGATGGCGGGACCGAAATTGAGCCTCGCTTGGACATCTTAGCAGAGAATACACAAGGCGACTTTACTGCGCGCATCGGCATCACGGGAACGCCGTCCAATCCAACGATTGACCTGTCCTCCACGCCCTCTTTACCCACGGATGAAATTCTATCGAGAATCTTGTTTGGAAGCTCCGCTACCGATTTAAGCGCCCTGGAGGCAGTGCAGCTCGGCAGCGCTGTCGCCGCACTATCGGGAGGCGGATCAGGCGCACTGGATGTAGCAGGGAAAGCACGGTCAGTAACCGGTCTGGACCGCTTATCGCTGGGCTCAGCGGAGAGCAGCACATCTATTACAGGCGGCAAATATTTAACTGAAGACCTGTATCTTCAATTCACCACAGATCCATCCAGTGGGCAGTATCTGGCCGCAATCGAATGGTATTTGACCCGCACGCTTAGCCTGCTGTCTGAATATGGACCCCAGACGGGCAGCAACGTGGCAGGGCGCTGGTCAAAGAATTATTGACCTACAATATGAAAGTTGTCACAAAAGCGTAATATTTATGCTTTGAATTTGCAGCCCGCAATAAGGATAAGAGAGACGCGTGCTTATAGAGTATCGGCTGACGCCAAAGACCTTTCGGTCCCTTCAAAAGAGAAAGCTTGCCAAAGGACGCCTTAAAATGACTGGGAGCCTATCGCGCACCCAACTTCGTGTGCTCGATAGCATTGACGGTCGCTTACTAAGCACCGGCCATGTTTTGTTTTGGCAACCAACCAGCGGCCGAGCTGGCCATCTAAGCGTTCGGAGCAAAGACACCGGGGAACGCTTAGTGCTCCTGCCGCTGCGCACGCAACCTGCAAGTATAGCCGACCTACCCGCAGGATTACTTGGCGGCGCGCTGCACAGGGCGCTCAATGGGCGCGCCCTTGTCGATCTGGTAAGCCTCAGAGTGGATGCCAAATCCGCTGACGTGAGTGTGAAAGACCAGACTATTGCCGATGTCACGGCACAGCAATTTGTTGACGACACGTGCTGCTTATGGATCGACACACGCCGTGGATTTGAAAAAGAAGCTAAGAACGCCCTTGGTGGCAGCGGCACACGCGACAGTAATCTTGAAACCTTTCACAGGCTGACAAAGGATGCCGAAAAGGCGGCGCAGCTTAATAATAAAGGTTTTCCCGCCTTAAAACCGGCTCAGCCTGCGAGCGAGGCTGTCGCTATTCTCCATAAGACACTCCTGGCGCAGATGATGAGTCAAGTGGACGGGACATGCCGCGACGTAGATATTGAATTTCTCCATGATTTGCGGGTCGCCAGCAGACGGGCCCGTTCCCTCTTGCAGACCGTCAAATCTGTTTTTGCGGAGGACGTCCAGACGTCAGCAATCGAGGGGTATCGCTGGATAGGGCAACAAACGACTGATTTGCGTGATCTAGACGTTTACTTAGACGACTTTCCGGCGTTGGAAGCCGCCCTATCGCCGGAAATGCGCTCCGCACTACAGCCCTTTCGAAAGTTGCTTACCCAAGACCGGTCGCGCGCGCTTAGAAAGGTCAGAACAACCCTGACTGGCAAGCGTTTCGGCGGCTTCACCAAAGACTGGGACGCTAAACTCGCGGCAGCAGAGAGCTTTACAGGGGCAGATGCAAACAAGCCGATCTTTGACATCGCGGGAGAGGCGATTTGGAAACGGTATCGCCGCATTTGCAAAGATGGAGCTGCGATCAATGACGAGAGGCCTGCGGAGGCGCTACATGACTTGCGTAAACAGGGCAAGAAACTGCGCTACCTCTTAGAGTTTTTCGCCAGCCTTTATCCTGAAAAAATCGTCAAGCCGCGCATAACCGCGCTTAAAAAGCTGCAAGACTTGCTGGGTGCCTACCAAGACTGCGCCGTCCAAGCGGAATTCTTAGAAAACAAAGCCGCTCGCCTCCGCAAAGATGTCAGCGTTCCTGCCGACACTTTGATGGCCATGGGCGCTCTTGCAGACCAAAGGCTGCAAGATGAAAAACGCCTACGGCAAGACTTTCAAAGCTTCTTCAAACCCTTTGCTAGCGACGCAGAGCGCGCTGGCTACCGGGACATGACCAAAAGCGCCAAAACGAGTAAAAAATAAGGAGCGCGCACATGAAGATTTTTGCATTTTACAATCTCAAAGGCGGTGTTGGGAAAACCACCACCGCGGTGAATGTTGCCCATGTAGCCTCCCTCATGGGCACTCGGTGCTTGTTGTGGGATCTCGACCCACAAGGCGCATCGACATTTTACTTTGGCCGCAAAGCCAAAGTGAAAGGCGGTGTTGAGCGCCTAGTTGCGAAAGAGAAAGCCGTTCAAAAGGCAATTAAGGGAACAGATTATCCGAATTTGGACTTGCTCCCAGCCGACTTCAGCTATCGCCATTTTGACGATGTCTTGGAGGAGTTTAAGTCGACCAAGCAGCTTGGCCGCTTATCAAGCACAGTCAAAAAAGACTATGACGTGTTGTTTTTGGACTGCCCGCCTTCGCTCTCCCATCTGTCAGAAAATGTAATGCGTGCCGCCGACGTGCTGATCATGCCGATGCTGCCAACAACATTGTCTTTGCGGACATATGACCAAGTCAGCGAGTTTCTCCAAGACGTCAAAAAAGCGCCAATGCTCCTCCCATTTTTTTCAATGGTTGACCGCCGCAAGTCGATGCACAAAGACATCGTGACGGCCTTTCCGAAAGAGCATCCAGAAACCCTGGCAACCCATATCCCCTATTCTAGCCTTGTAGAAAAGATGGGGCTAAGCCGGGCGCCGGTCACCGATACATCGCCAAAATCTAGAATGGCTGTTGCTTACCATAGTCTCTGGCAAGACATTCAGGACGCAGTGACCGGCCTAGCGTGATGCAGAGGCAGATATGTTGGGTTCGAGAAGCTCTGCGTAGCTTATACCCCAACTACAAAACGGCGAATCAAGCAGAGCAGCGTTGAAAAAACGTGGATCGGACGTTACTTCCGGGCCAAGCCAAGGTGCCGCCGGCACAGGCGTTGCTTCATTCGGCACCTCGATTTCAGCAACGAGAAGACCGGCGTTGTCGCCTGCAAAAACATCGATCTCCCAGACAAGGCTACCGTCAGGCACCTTATGGCGGATTTTTTCAATCCGGACGCTACACAGATCCATCAAAAGGCTCTCGCCATCCGCGTCACTCAAAGGCCACTCGAATTCTGTCCGGGACATGCCTTGCGACGGCCCTTTAAT
>CAKZYD010000119.1 GCA_937884085.1 uncultured Sphingomonadales bacterium
GTCTACATATCAGACACTCCTGACATCGGTGCCTGAGCCAATGACAGGAGTGTCTGATATGTAGACTGCCCCAGTGCCTTGCACGGCCCCAAATTTGCTACCCGCGATAGTTAGGTTGGTGTCTCCGATGTCCATTTGGGAGGGCGCGGACGTAATAATGACCGGCTCAACGCCCTGGACCCCTGAAAGATCAATGACACCATAAGCATATGTGCCAGTGTTTCCGCTTCGATGCACCCATGATTGGATATTAGTTGCGCTTGTGAGACGGGCACACAAGGCGCCTCGCCCATGCGCCGTCCCTGTTCCGTCTGAAAACACTGACCACTCAAGGCAAGCTTCATCCACATTCTGCAGAGCTATTCCAGACGGGAAAGTCTCGTTCAAGTAGCTGTTGTTGTTGGGAATTGTCTTACTTGCTGTGGCGCGACCCACGCTGAGCCCGCCGTTTTGCAAGACGTAAACAAATCCGCTCCCCGTGTTTGCGGCGGTACTGTCCTTTTGTTGAACAAATGTAGAGGCGCCCCCTGGCGCAACAGTGAATGACATATCTTCGATGGCGTCATTGGATCCGTTGCCGCCAGACTGTCTTACCTCTGCAAAAAAAGCCGCGCCCCAGTCTATAGTTGGGCTTCCACCAGTATCCCCTCGGCTGTCTGTGTAAAGCGTCCGCGTCCCTGACCCGAAAGCAGGCTTGGAGTAAGCAACCGACCAATTGGCCCCAGTGCACTCCACTACCGTCACAAACACGGCTAACGTGGTGCTCCCCGTGCCGCGCTCAACGACCAGCTCGCTGTTTTCGTTTAGATAGGCAATCGCCCCCATTTCAGCGGTGTTGTTCTGGTTTGATTGGGTGCAATTCTTGCCAGTGATGAAGCAAATGCACTTGTTTCGATCAACAACGCCAGAAACCGTCGAAGTAACAGGCCCGGCGTTTGTGATATCAACCTCAAGTCGATCACGAACAATAAATTCATCTAGTCCACCGGCCGCACCGGTGTACCGCCAGACCTCACCCACGACTTTTGCTGTGCCAACTTGGCGCCCAAGCGTTAGCTCTGTTGTTGAGCTAACATAGGCGTATCCTGACATATCATCAGGGCCCGCGTTGCCCGTGGAGCCCACCTGACCGCCCGAATGGCCGCGCGGGTTTGTGTTGCGAACAAATCCCGAGGAAAGGCTCGGTAGTGCATTGGTTAGGGTGTGGGTCACACCATTTGAAGAAACATCGACGTCAAATGTTTCAACTTGGACAACGCCCATTATGCGTTCTCGTACTGTCGATCAAAGACTTGGCTAATAGGCACCGTCACATCTCCGCTGCTCATATCAACGCCATTAACCCGGATATTTAGGTAACCCACGTTGTGCACGACCACATCAACGCTGGACGAACTTACGGAGCTTGCAAAGCTTGTTCCGCTAGACTCCACGCCCGCTAGCTCGCTGGTTGATCCCGCCTCATAGAAACGGACCTCACTGCCAGCAATCAAAGGGGTAACCGTAAGGACGGCTGGGTTTACAAAATTAATCGTTCCGCCATTTGGCGTTGAGCCGATGGAGGCGTTGGCCCCGTTCGTGTTTGTATAGTTCAGCGTGCCGGTGCCCATGTATTGCACATGAATGGATGCCAGCGGATCGTGTGTGATACTGTCGGCTGTTAGATTAAGCGTTCCGTCTCCCGTTACCGCTTCTATCCGTATATTCAGCGGCTCATTTGCCCTGACGGTAGACGCAACCGCATCCAACGCTGTCTGCATGTTGGCCTCAGTGTCACTCGCGATAACAAGCCCAGGCAAAGCGCCCTTTTCAAATAGCTCCTGCCTGACTTCGGCAGATGTCGGAACGTTGACCCCTGTTAGGGTCGCCACCATGGCGTAGTACCCGTTGACAGGCGAAACCAACTGAAAGGCCGAACCCCCAATGGTGTAGCTTGTCGTATCCGTCACCCCGCCTATGCGAAATCCACCTCTGCCTGTGCTTGACGTGTCCGCGATGTCCGCCGTTCCTTGAGAAACCCCGTCAAGGTAGAACTCTAGTTGGCTTGACCCGCCACCGATGTCCCGAAACACCAACACGAGGCTATAGGGCCTGTTTGCTACGATGGCCGTGCCCGATCCGACCTGCACCACGTCTGGGTCGCAATCTGCCTCGCAGACGACTGAGTTACCAAACCCCAAAAAGAAGGAGTTATTAACTGTCTGCCCGCCGTCTCCAAAAACCCTTGTCGGCGGCTGTTGAATAGCCGTTGTCTCAAACCATAGCGCGTAACAATAGTCGGCCACCACGTCTTGGACGCTTGGATCCGATGCGGCTAGAGCATTATCTCCCGTGCCATTTGTGACGTAACTTGTCGCGGCGTCCTCGCAGATCTGCGGACCGGTGAACGCGCCGCCACTATCAACAAAATTTAGCGTTCCAATAATATCATTCACATTGCCAGCGCAGGGCCAGAGATGGTTAGCCCCAAGCGCTATAATGTCATCTCTGTACGCCACTAGGCCGCGTTTTCATACTGTCGTTCAAGCGGCGCAACCAGGGACACAGCGTTCGTTGTTGACCTTGAAATTGTGCCCGTCGCGCTCACAAATTGGCCAGTTTGCAGGCCAATCGCGACTACCGTTATCGCTGCATCTGTCGCAGCGGTTCGCCCGCCCTGAACGTTATTGTCATAGTCGAAATCAAACTGCACAGACGCCGAGCCTGAGATTGTTCCAGCAACGTCTGCACCGCTGTTGTCATCTACCAGGATGGCACTTGCGGTTCCATATTGATTGCCGTTCGCATCCGTGAAGAACACGCGGTAAATGGCATCCGTGTCGCCTTGAAGGTTGGCGTTAAAGTTGATCGTCACAACAGCAACGAACGGGAACGTTCGGGCAGTGCCCGTATTGTCCGTAAAGCTAATGCGGTTTGTGTCAGCGGTTTGGAAATTGTCGATGTATACGCCCGTCCCGCCACCGGCCGGATTGGTCGCAGTAAGCGTTTGAAGCGAGCCTGAGCCGTCGCCCGCACCACCAACGAAGTTCAAAAGAAGGTCAGCCGTCTTGCCGGTAACCGTTCCGGCGCCTGCGTCAATGTCCGAGCTTTGGCGCAACTGGTACTGTACGAATTCGTAAATCTGTTCTGCCGTGCCGTTGTTGCCGTCTATGACAATCCCAAAGTTAAAATTCGATCCGCCGATGTTTCGGCTCTGGGCCGTGGAATAGTAAGTAATTGACATCCCCGTGTAGGGGGCCGTGGTGGAAATCGTCGCGTCGCTTGCGACAATGTTTAGGTCAGATCCGGTTGGAAGTGAGAAAGAAAAAAGCTTGGGCGCAAGCAGGCTGGCCTCACCGTTGAGCGTTGAAGAAGCCTGTGAATAAAGCTGCCCCTGCTCGCGGTTGAAAACCGTAATATTTGAAGAGCGGTCATAGCCGTCTGCGTAATTTCCGTCCCCATTCGGATCATCAATGACTTGGACCACTTCCGCAGTGTTCCCAGCATAAACAAAGTCGGTTGGACCAGCGCCAACGTCAAAGTAAATCTGGTCATCTGCCTGGGCCGAAAGGATAGCCACGCCTACCCGATGCTCTGTAACGGCCCCGGATGTATTGTTTACCAGATAACCACCCCGACGAAGCAGGTTCACTGTGGTTGTATCCGCCCAGGTCCAGCCGTCCTTGAGCTCAAAGAACTCGTCAGTGATCGGCGTGAATGGGAACTCAAACGGGATTAATAGCGCGTCGTCTTTCCACTCTTCTTTTGTGAATGAATAGACCGCCTTGGGAGTCACCCCATCCGCAGAAAGATTGCCAGCAACCAGAAGCTGAATGGTTTTCGAGCCTGAATTGAAGACTACTTCCGTCGCCTGGTTCAAGCTATCTGGGTCAGTGATTAGTGGCATTTTGCCCTCAGTTCATTACCGGCTTGTTTGTGCCCCGAACAGTGCGGCCATCCGAAAGAGTAATTTCTGTTTCGCGAGGTGCGTTCGCAAGCGCCACGCTGGCCTCTATTCGCGCAAGAACATCCGTCATTTGAGCCATTTAGCTAGCCGAACGGTCATTTTCTGCTTGCCGCTGCCCATTTTCAGAAGCCGATTGCATAGAGGTCGCTTCGGCCTGCATTCCTAGCTTAATTTGCTCAATTTGAGCCTCAATCAGCATCTTTTCGCGGTCAAATTTCAACCGCTCGGCCTCTTTGGCCATGTCGAGTTCTGCGTTGACTTTGGCTTCCGCTGCTTTCGCCGCCAATCGCTTGTCCTCAACGATTAAGTCGGCCTCCATCTGAGCCTTTTCTTTTTCACGCTGGACTTGAACGTCCATCCTCTTCATTTCCATAGCGGACTGGGATTTCACAGCCTCTATTTCCATTTGCCCCTGGATTTTCAGTGCTTCAGGGTTTGG
>CAKZYD010000120.1 GCA_937884085.1 uncultured Sphingomonadales bacterium
GAGGCCCTGAATCAAGTTCAGGGCTACGGGATGAGTGGCCTTTGCCACTATCGAAAGGCCTGCGTGATGAAATTGCGGGTCTCATCTGGGCTGAGCGTTTGTTTCTCGCCGGTCGCCCGGGTTTTAACCTCAAAAACACCGTCTTTTAGGCCGCGCGGACCGATAGTGACCTGATATGGCAGGCCAATCAAATCCATGCTGCCGAACTTAACGCCTGCCCGCTCGTCGCGGTCATCATACAAAACCTCAAGTCCTGCGCGTTCCAAGTCCGCCTCCAGGCCTTCGCTCGCACCGTCCACATCCGCATCGCCACGACGCAGGTTAATGATGCCGACATGGAAGGGCGTGATAGCCTCCGGCCAGATAATGCCTTCGTCGTCATGGCTTGCCTCAATGATGCCGCCCACCAGCCGGGAGACGCCAATGCCGTAGCTGCCCATCTGAACCGGCACCTCGCCGCCATCCGGGCCTTGGACCTTTGCGCCCATGGCGTCGGAGTATTTTGTACCAAAGAAAAAGATGTGGCCAACTTCGATGCCGCGCTTGGTGCTGAGGCTGGCCGCATCGACTGGGCAGGCTTCAGGGTCATGCTGGCCTTCTTCCATGGCGTAGATGTTTTGCAGCGTTTCAATGATTGGGTCGCCAGGCATCACATCACGCATGGTCTCCGACGCGATGTCTTCCAAGGCTTTGTCATAGAACAGCGCGCTTTCGCCGGTGTCGGCCAAAATATGGAATTCATGACTTAAATCGCCGCCTATGGGCCCCGTGTCCGCACGCACTGGAATGCCGCGCAAGCCAAGCCGTGCAAAGGTGCGCAGATAAGCAGCGAACATGGCCTCATAGCTGGCGCGGGCGCCTGCCTCATCCAAGTCAAAGCTGTACGCATCCTTCATGGAAAATTCACGCCCGCGCATGACGCCGAAGCGGGGGCGGACTTCATCGCGGAACTTCCATTGAATGTGGTAGAGATTAAGCGGCAAGTCTTTGTAACTGCGTACGTCTCGGCGGAACAGGTCGGTAATCATCTCCTCATTGGTAGGGCCGAACAGCATATCCCGGTCATGCCTGTCAGTGATGCGCAGCATCTCCTGTCCATAATCATCATAGCGCCCACTTTCGCGCCATAAATCAGCTGATTGGATGGTCGGCATCAGGACTTCAACCGCCCCTGCCCGGTTCATCTCCGCCCGGACGACGGCCTCGATATTCTTCAGGACTTTCAGGCCAAGAGGCAGCCACGCATAGATGCCAGCACTGGCCTGCCGCACCAACCCCGCGCGCAGCATCAACTGATGTGAGACGATGGAAGCCTCAGCAGGTGTTTCTTTGAGAACTGGAAGATAATACCGCGAAAGCCGCATGAATGCTGACACCCAAAAACCGACCCAGGTGGTCGTTCAGAATTGCGGTGTTTCTAGGGCGACGCTTATTGCGGTGCAACCGGTTTGTCTGGGCTTCTGAGTAAGCTCGGTGCGCAAGTGTCTGGTACATCCGCAACACCTGGGCCAGGCAGCTCTACTGCCACAATCCCTTGAAATGCACGCGGCGTGACGTCGAGCCGAGGCAAAGCCGTTTCAATCGGCACAAATGTCAGCGTACTGGTGCGTTTATAGCGTGTCTCGGGCTGAGGCGGCGCCATCAGGTCAATATCGCCGAGAATCGTGGAAGACCCACAAGGGTCGACTGGGCTGTTACTCAGTAACACATCAGCCGAGGCCGCTGTCGGACCGACTAGCACGATTGTCAAAAGAAGCACGAAAAACTGTTGCATGTTCGTCACTATTTCACACAAAGCTTGACGAATTATGTCCTCAATCGATGCTTAGCCATGACTCCTGCGGTCATTTGGCACATATTGACCTTAGCTCAGGTCAGGGAGCACCTTTGCTTTTTACCACGCAGAAAAAACCTCAATAAAAGAGGGTCAGCGGGAAAGAATAGACCGGCAGCTGGGGCAGAGAGCCGGTCTATTTTTTTGTCTCGTCTAAATAGCTATCGCCGCGCAGCTTTTCCGGCGTCAGAATATCCCAAGGCGCTATTCCAGCTTGCACAGCAAAATAATAACCGAACCAGAGCGGTACGGCTAAAATCGTCGTGATTAAGAGCTTTTTGCCCATATGAAGGGTCACTGGCGCCCCTGGGTCGTTGCCATCTTCGACGTCAATGCCCGCCTCATGAGCACTTGTCGCCCCGAACGGCAAGACGGTGAATAAAATGACCCACCAAATTAAGAGATAGGCGATGATAGCGCCGATGATGTTCATTGCAGATATGTCCTTGGCCTAGACCGAGTGAACAATCACATGGGTTTGCGGTCGTTTTCCACAATAGTCTCGCAAGGCCCGGCGCACGGCTATGCGGACATTTTCTGCCAGGATGTCTTTATGGCCCCCACGCCTGCTCGTCTTGCGCAGCGCCGCTTCCACCGCATCCAAGCAGACATCTTGAAGCTCTTCATCCTCTTGGCCCGGCACCCCTTGGAGAAGGATTTGGGGGTCATCAACCAAGTCTTGGTTGTGATCTATCACCATTGAAATGATTGCGGACCCATTGTGCGACAGCCTGCGCCGGTCCACGATGGCTGCACCATCGCGCAACACAACTTCTTCCCCATCCAAAGCCAGATAGTTGGACGGCACATAGCCAATCCGCTCAACGGAGCCAGGCGCAAGACGGATGACGTCTCCATTCACCGGAACCTGTGTCTCCGGCACGCCAAGCTCTTTGGCAAAGGCCTCATGGGCTCTCATATGTCGCATTTCGCCATGCACGGGGATGACCGCATTTGGTTGGAGCGCCCGATATAGGGTCTCTAGTTGCGGCTTGCCGGGATGCCCAGATACATGAATAGGCGCGTCCTTTTCGGTCACGATATTGACGCCCTTTGCTGCAAGCGCGGTGTAGACTTCTCCAAGCGACCGTTCATTGCC
>CAKZYD010000121.1 GCA_937884085.1 uncultured Sphingomonadales bacterium
GCGCGGGTTGCAGTCAGCGGGGGCTTCACTTCAGCTGACGCGCCGCTCAGAAGGCTTGCGCTTTTGCTCAGCGCTTTGGCAGCGGTGATAAGGTCTTGTTCGTTGCGGCCCTGGATCAGAAGCAGCTGGCCAAAGGTACTACGTGGGTTTTTCACCACCGATAGCGTTGGGCCGGAGACCGGCGTTGTCTCAAGGCCTTCGACGGTCTCACCACCCGCCAAGAAGACGACAGCGTTTTCGTTGGGTAAAGCATCGATTAAGACCGGGAAATCGGCGCCGCGATAGCTGGCAAGGCCGCCCCAATAAGAGGCCACGATAGACGCTGCTTTGACGCGAGTTTTGCCGGTAATGTTAGAAAACACGAAGGGTAGTGACAGTGTGCTCTGATCGCGGCGATCAAAGAAGGGCGCGGGCAGATTGTTGAGGTCAGCCGTGATCGGCTTTTTCGCGACCGACAGGATGAGCTCACTACTCCGGCTTATTTGCACCCAGACAGACGTGTCGGTTGACGCCGCACGCTCACGCTCCCCCAGCTTCTTGGCGAGGACCGTGAAGACGAGGTTGTTGTCTGGAAAGAACACATACGGCGGTACGGGAAACTCAATGAGGTCCGTCGTGGTGCCCTGTGGGTTGAGAACCCGGGAGTGGACGGTTTCTCCGTTTATGGCAACACTGAGCTGGCTGTCTTGCGGGTCAAGATTGGGCGAAAAGGCGAGGCGCAAGCGCAGCCGGGCACTGGCCACCACTTCGTCGCTGCGGATGGTGAAGGAGAAGCCGCGCGAGCTGTCATTGCCTTGCAGGCGGATAGTGTCCACTACGCCGATGGCATGAAATGGCATTTTCAAAGTGCGGGTGTTGCCATCGAAGACATCCTCAGCGGCGGCTTCACTGGTCTGCGCTGCAGCCGGCGCAGGCTGGAACAGGCTTGCGGCGGCAACACCCATTGCGGCAGCCAGGGACGCCGCCAATGGCTTCAGTTTCTTGCGCGACCGCTTTTTCGTGGCAGGTGCTTTAGCCGCTCGGGATGGGCCGGAATGGAGGGAGATGGTCTGACCATAGAGCTTGCGCCAGAACCAATTGGCAAAACCAAGCAGCGAATCGACGATGAGCGACAAGGACGCTTTTAGCGTGGACTGGGAGGCATTGTTATCCCAGTTAACCCAGGCGTTGCCGCGGCCAAAAATGGTTTGCGCAAGCTTGGCTTGAACATCGACCGATTGTTCATGAAAGCGAATGCGGTATTTGTCATCTTCCCCAGCCAAAACCTGGCCAGTCACGACGATTTCGTCGGTGCCGCACGGCAACTTGATAAAGACCATGTTGGATTTTTCTCGAATATGTTCGTCGATTGCTGCGTTGGTGGCGAAACTCAGCCCACCCATGGAAATGTTCTCGGTGACGATTGGGAATGCATGTCCCGATTCTAGCTGGATTGACCCCGGAATTTTGGCGTCTACACGCGCTTGATTGCGCACCTCCAGGTTTTCAAGGCCCACAGCGGCCGCCAAAGAAATGATGATAATGCTGACGCTGGCCCAAAAAATGTTGGCCGATAGGGTGATAACATCAAAGGTCCCCGCAGGCGCATCGTAATAACGGACCAGCGCATAGGCAATGGCGCCAATCAACAGGGCGACTGTGGCGAGCTGTGGCAAGGTAATGCGCCAGTCGAAGGTCACCGTGTCTTTCTGCGTTTCTTTCGAAGTCACGTTAAACTTGCCTTTGCGAGGCCGAAAAATCGTCTCAATCGTTGGCCGCAGCAGATGGAAGGCAAGCGTGGTCTCATAGACCTCGGTCCAGAAAATGAACCGGTGCTTGCCGTGGATACGCATCGACGTTAGGACCGCGCAGGCGATGTAGGGAATAACGTAGGCAAGCACCGTTAAGGCATTGGCGGAGAAGATATTTGCACCCACCAACAGATAGGCCAGTGGCGCAGTCAATAGCACTAGCCGCGGCAGCGGAAACAGGAAGTGTAACATCGCGCTGGCGTAGCAAATGCGCTGACTGAGACTGAGGCCGGGTATCAGGAATGGATTGTCCAACCTGAAAATTTGGATCATCCCCCGGCCCCAACGCAAACGCTGACGCACATGATCCCCGAGGGAGCCGGTGGCAAGCCCGCCTGCCAGCGGCATGCGAATGAAGCCTGTGTTCCAGCCCCGTTGGTGCATACGTAACGAGGTGTGGGCATCCTCGGTTACTGTCTCAACCGCAATGCCGCCGACAGCTTCCAAGGCTGTTCTGCGCAGGATGGCACAGGAGCCGCAGAAGAAACTGGCATTCCAGAAATCATTCCCGTTTTGCACAAGCCCATAGAACAACAGGCCTTCATTGGGGACTTTGTCGCCAGAGCGCAGATTTCGTTCGAATGGGTCTTGATTGTAGAAATGGTGTGGGGTCTGCAGCATTGCCATTTTGGGGTCTGCTAAGAACCAACCAAGTGTAAATTGCAAGAAGCCGCGGGTTGGGCTGTGATCGCAGTCAAAGATGGCGACCAAGTCGCCGTGCGTTTGCATAAGTGCGTTGTTTAGATTGCCTGCTTTGGCGTGCTTGTTATCAGTTCGTGCGATATACCCAACGCCGGCATCCTCAGCGAAATCTCTAAAGTTTTCGCGCGCGCCATCATCCAAGATGAAAATGTTCATCTTGGTAGCGGGATAGTCCATCCGCTGCGCTGCCAGCGTGGTTGCCCGCACGACATTCAGGGGTTCGTTATAGGTGGGAATAAAGACATCCACCGATGGCCAATTATTAATATCCTTCGGCAACGGCACGGGCCTACGATCGCGCGGCCACAGGGTCTGCAAGAAGCTAATGACGAGGATGGACCAGAAAAATAGTTCGGCCGCGAACATTCCATAGCCAAGTACTGCATCGGCTGTGGATGAAAACTGCAGTGTTTCTGTGATGCGCCAGAACAAGTAGCGCCCGGATACGGCTAAGGTAATTCCAGCCAAAAGGAAGCGCGTGCCTGCTTTCTGAACAACATAAACAAGGACAAGAAACGCAAACGAAAGGCCGCCAAGAAACACTTGGCCTTTGAGAGATAGCGGGGTGGCGATATAGAAATAGAGTAAGAGAAGACCAAGGACGCCAATACCCCAAGAGACCGCGATATTGTCACTGAAGAAGCTACCTTTTTGTGCGGTCGGTGATGCTTTTTCCATTATGGCGTCTCAAATAAAAAGGTCTGTTATTTCGTTAGCTGAGGGTTTGGAGCTGGTTTGTAGGGAAATCTAAAGCGTCGGCGATGCGGCTGGCCAATTGCGCAAAGTCATGGGCTGCCAAGGAGGCTGGGGCGTATTGGCCAACAACACTTTTTTGGCCGGATGCTTCCACGACGGCTTCGTCATAGTGAATTTGGCCTATGCATTGTTTGTCGAACATGGCGCGCGCTACCATTTCGGCGTCGCGGCCAGATCGGAAGAGACACGTCTG
>CAKZYD010000122.1 GCA_937884085.1 uncultured Sphingomonadales bacterium
AGGTATGAGTTTCGCCATTGATCTTTACGAACACCTCATCGAGGTGCCATCGCCATTGCGTGCGTTGGCGCAGGGATTCGGCGCGTTTCTTTCTAATGCGGCCAGCGAATAAGGTACCAAACCTGTTAACCCAGAGCCTGACGCTCTCGTGGCAAATGTCGATGCCGCGTTCACGCAGAAGGTCCTCGACATTCCTTAGCGAGAGCGGAAACCGCATCTACATCATCACCACAAGCTGGATGACTTCAGGCGATGTTTTGAAGTAGCGAAATCGGTTCTTTTTCATCAGAAAACGCTAAACTCAGAGGCAAATCGCTTCAACCGCCGTTTGCTTTGACAATGCGAAGGAGTGAGAACGCGATCTCAAAAAACCAGGTATCGGGCAGACTATTGCTTGCGACTTGGTTACCCAATTCCGTTCTGGTTTACCTCAGAATACTTTTGCACGGTGACATCCTTGAAATCATCATGATGGAATGAGACATCGAAGCTGTTCTGCTGCATGGCCAACACGCCGCCATATGCTCGGCGGGGTATTGGGTGTTGCCATGGCAGGTTGCGCAGACCTAGCGGATGACACTGTTGATCTCGCATTGATCAACGGACGCTTTTGGACCGGACGGCCCAGCATGCCAATGACAGATGCTCTTGGCATAAACAGCGCATACATAACTGCTCTTGGAAACGATGCGGTTCGTTCAAAAATCACTGTGAAAACGCAGGTTATCGATCTGGATGGTGCTTTTGCAATCCCAGCATTTATCGACAGTCACACCCATTTTCTGAAAGCTGCAGTCGCCTTACTGCAGCCCGATCTCCTCAGTGTAAAAAACAAGTCGGAATTTGTTGCCAGGATTGCAGCGGTGGCAAAACGCAATCCAGGCGCCTGGATCTTAGGTCAAAGCTGGGATGAGTACCGCATGGGCGGTGCGTTGCCCAGCCGCGATTGGATTGATGCCGTCACGCCCGACACGCCGGTCGCCGTGCCAAGGACAGACCTGCATCTTGTTCTTGCCAATTCCAAGGCGCTGGCACTTGCCGGCATCGATAAAAACACGCCTGACCCCGCGGGCGGTGAAATTGTGCGCGATGCGGATGGTGTGCCGACTGGCATTTTAAAGGACAATGCCAAGTCTCTGATCGATCGCGTGATTCCGCCTTACACTGCTGCCCAAGAGGATGCCGCTCTCGCTAAGGCGATTGATCTCTGCCACGCAAATGGCGTTGCACAAGTCCATATCCCCGAAATTGATTGGAACGCCCATAACGCCCTGCGCCGGACACCATTGGCCAGAGAGAAAGGGCTTCGGTTTTATTCGATGGTGCCGATTGAAGGCTGGCCTCACATCACACAAACCATCGCAGAGGAAGGTCGCGGTGATGACTGGGTGCGCTGGGGCGCAGTTAAAGCTTTGGCTGATGGATCTCTCGGCTCTCGAACAGCGCTCTTTTATGAGCCCTATCAAGATGACCCGTCTACATCAGGTATCCGCATTATGGGCAGAAATGCGCTTGAAGAGGCCGTCATCGGCGCTGATGCGGCCGGCCTTCAGGTCTGTATCCATGCCATTGGTGATCGTGCCAATGATGATGCCTTGGATATTTTTCAATCGGCAGCAGACATAAATGGGCCGCGCGATCGGCGCTTTCGGATTGAGCATGCACAGCATCTAAAGCCTGAGACAATTCCGCGGTTTGCAAGCCAAAATGTTATTGCTTCGGTCCAGCCTTACCACGCTATTGATGACGGTCGATGGGCGGAAAGCCGCATTGGCACAGCGCGTCTCAACGGGACTTATGCATTTGCATCACTGATAAAAAGTGGCGCGCGGGTAGCGTTCGGCTCTGATTGGCCAGTCGCCCCGATAAACCCGCTGACGGGCATATATGCAGCAGTCACCCGGCAGACGATTGACGGCGCAAACCCGGGGGGCTGGATTCCAGATCAAAAAATCACAGCTGAACAAGCGCTTCATGCCTATACCGTCGAAAACGCGTTCGCCGGCTTCCAAGACGCCGTGACGGGGGTTCTCGCCCCAGGCTATTTCGCTGACATTACAGTTTTGGATCGGGATATCACGCGCCTGGATGGCGAGCAGATCAAGTTCGTCAATGTGCTTAAAACCATTGTCGGCGGCACAGTGCGATACAGTGCTTAGCACAGCATTTTGCACTTATTTTACCCATTAGAGCGTTGTGATTGCCCTCTTGATCGATTGATCTGAAGGGGTTTCCCCAGCAGGTTTCAGCGACGATGAGTTTCTAAAAGCAAGCAATAAAAGATGTTTCAAGAGTTTGCCTTTGATCACCTTTACATCAATGGGGAGTGGGTTCTTCCTTTTGACGGTGAGACAAGACCCAGTATAGACCCGGCGACAGGCAAGCCCTGGAACGATGCAATTGCATTTGGAGGGCCGGGTGATATTGATCGCGCCGTCGATGCAGCGCGCCAGGCTTTTGAGGGCCCTTGGGGGCGCCTGCCGGGCCATGAACGCGCAGCGATATTGCGTAAGTTCGCGGATTTGTATGCGACGCAGGCTGACGCGCTCGCCAGGCTTGAAACGCAAGACAATGGCCGTGCCTTGCGCGAGACGCGCGCCGATATAGGTTTGCACAGCCAATATTATCACTGGTTTGCCTCACTCGCAGATAAGTTGTCTGGGCGCACGATCCCGATTGATGACAGTGTTCATGCGTTTACGACGCGCGAACCTGTTGGCGTGGTTGGTCTGATTACTCCTTGGAATGTTCCGCTTATGTCGGCGGCATGGAAACTGGGCCCAGCGTTAGCAGCCGGCTGTACGGTGGTGATCAAACCGGCTGAACATACGCCCGCCTCCACACTGGCACTCGGAAAACTGTTTGAGGAGGCCGGTTTCCCGCCTGGCGTTATCAATATAGTGCCGGGAGATGGGCCTAGCGCTGGCGCCCATTTGGTAGCGCATCCAGGCGTGGATAAAGTCACATTCACCGGTGAAGGCGCAACGGCAAAGACCATTTTGAAAACCGGCGCAGATACTTTGAAGCGCTTTACATTCGAGTTAGGTGGAAAATCTCCGCATATTATTTTTGCAGACGCGGATATAGATCAAGCGGTTAATGCCGCGACCAATTCCGCCTGGACACTATGCGGTCAGAGCTGCGCGCTTGGCTCGCGTGTGTTGGTCGAACGACCGATTTATGCCCGCGTTCTGGAGGCATTTCAGCAGAAAGCGAAGAGAGTCCGGGTAGGCCCGCCGCTGCAGCCAGAAACCCATATGGGGCCGCAAGCCCATAGCCAGCAGCTGGACAAAACGCTGTCTTATATCGACATAGGCCGAGCGGAAGGGGCAGAATTGCTAACCGGTGGCGCACGTATAAAAAGCGGCCCTTTGGCAAGCGGTTATTTCGTTGAACCTACGGTATTTGCGGACGTGAGACCGGATATGCGCATTGCGCAAGAAGAAATATTCGGCCCTGTTGCCAGCATTATTCCTTTTCAGGGTGAAGACGAAGCAGTTCAGATCGCTAATGGGACGCCCTATGGGCTGACCGCCGGCCTTTGGAGCAATGATGTGGGCCGCGCGCACCGCGTCTCCAGCCGGATTAAGGCGGGCATTGTCTGGGTAAACACTTATCGCTTCATTCGGTGGTCCACGCCCTATGGCGGCTTCAAAGCCAGTGGTTGGGGCCGGGAAAATGGCATCGAAGCCCTGGATCCATATTTGGATACGAAGACCACAGTCATTTCAAAAACGGGCAAATTCCCCGATGCCTATGAGGCTTGAGGTGAGGTTATGCGTCTAGAAGATAAACAAACGATCATTACCGCTGCTGGGTCTGGCATGGGCAAAGCGGGCGTTGAACGCTTCGTTCGTGAAGGCGCGCGGGTTGCAGCGATCGACATTAGTAGCGATGCACTTGCCGAATTGGTTGAAGAGTTCGGTTCCGATAAAGTCTTTCCGATCGTCGCGGATCTCTCCGACCCGGCACAAGCGAAGTCAAGCATTGACGAAGCCGCCGGCTGTCTTGGGGCCGTCGATATTCTCTGGGCACATGCAGGCGTCCCCGGACCAGCATCGGTAGAGAATGTCGATCTGGATGCCTATGACAAAGCAATGTCCCTAAACGTAAAATCAGCGACGCTTGGCGCTGGACAAGTAGCGCCCCATATGCGCAGGCGCGGCGGCGGTGCAATTCTCTTTACGGCGTCTGTATCGGGCTTGGTCGGCTCCATGATGAGCCCGATTTATTCTTCTGCGAAATGGGCCATTGTTGGGCTGACAAAATCGCTGGCGTTGGCATTGGCTCCGGATAATATCCGCGTCAATGTGGTCTGCCCTGGCCTAGCTGATACGCCCATGAAGGTTGGCTTTACAGGCCGCAGCGGTGATCCGGAAGAGGCACGGGCCAACGAAGAGAAGTTGATTGCAAACGTGCCGCTCGGCCGACTTGTGGAGGTCGGCGAGGTCGCCGATGCAGTACTTTGGATGGCGTCTGAAGAAGCAAAATTCGTAACGGGCGTGGCCCTGCCCGTCGACGGCGGCTTTACGGCAAAATGACGTCTAACCCTATGCGGTATCGGTCTGACTCACCAACACTTCTGTGACCAAGACAACGCGTGAAATTCTCGACAATGCGCCAATGCATTGGCGGCAAATCGCCTTAGTGGCGCTTTGTATTGCCCTAAATGCCAATGACGGCTTTGACGTTCTTGCCATCAGTTTTGCTGCACCTGGCATTGCAAAAGAATGGAACATAGACCCAGCAACGCTTGGCGTCGTTTTGTCTATGGAATTGATTGGCATGGCGGTCGGCTCGGTTTTGATTGGAAACATAGCCGACCGGATTGGCCGCCGCCCCACCATTTTGGCATGCCTAGTATTGATGACTACGAGCATGTGCGTCACGGTCATCTCATCAAATATCACAATGCTGTCTGTAAGCCGAATAGCGACAGGCCTCGGTATTGGCGGCATGCTCTCAGCAACAAGCGCAATGGTCGCCGAATATTCTAATGCTAAGCAGCGCAGCCTCAACGTGGTGCTGAATATAGCAGGTTACTCGGTCGGCGCGATCCTTGGCGGACTGGTCGCATCATCACTGCTTGACGGCGGCAATTGGCGCAGTGTTTTTATCTTTGGCGCATCGCTCACTGCGGTGGCGATCCCACTTACATGGTTCCTTTTATTGGAATCTGTCGACTCATTATCAGATCGGCAACCACCGAATGCGCTGAAACAAATCAATCAAATCCTTGCAAAGATGAAACACGAGGCCATCGAAACCTTGCCACTAACCTCAACTGTGCAGCACAAACGGTCTATATCAGCTCTTTTCTCTCGTGATTTGGCGCGGCCCACGGCACTCCTAACATTGGCATATTTCGCGCAGATCATGTTGTTTTACTAAGTGCAAAAGTGGGTGCACTAAATCGTTGTCGATATGGGGTATGACGACTCTGAGGCTGGCCGCGTGCTCGTGGCAGCAAACATTGGCAATCTCGCAAGCGCCGTCTTGCTTGGCCTCATTTCACAAAAAATCCCGATACGGCCGCTCGTGATCGGGTCGATGATTATGAGTTTTTTTGCCGTCTTGGTCTTCGGTTCCGGCATTGGCGACCTATCACTGCTCTCCTTCTCCGTTGCGATGGCCGCATTTTTTATCAATGCCGGTGTCGTTGGCATGTACCCGATTTTTGCTGATACATTCCCTGCGCATTTGCGCGCCAGCGGCATTGGCTTTGCCATTGGTTTGGGGCGCGGCGGTTCGGCTATTGGACCAATTGCTGCTGGCGCGCTTTTCGCTGCTGAAAGCAGCGTTTTTACTGTTTCAGCTTTGATGGGTGCCGGCGGCTTAATCGCGGCATGCATGATCATCCTCTTGCCGCGCCGCTAGCCGCTAGCCAGCCTATAAGAGCGCCAAATCCTTCTGGCTGGGGATCAACCCGCGTTCTGCAGCCATGCGCACGGCGTCTTTGCGCTTGCTGACGCCAATCTTTTTAAATAACGACTTTAGTCGGTACTTTACGGTATCAGGCGACATATTGATAAGACGCGCGATCTCTTTGTTTGAATACCCAAGGCTTAGATAATAAAGCGCTTCTGCCTCTGGCAACGTGAATGGGCCGAAACAGGTATCCTCTATGCGCGATTCTGAAATGCCTTTTGAAACGACTTGCAGGAAGTCCGTCCGGAACCTGTTTATCTGTTTATCGCCGTCACATACATCGACTAAAAACGGCGCGAGTTCATGTCCAAAATCGACAAATGGACGCGAGATGCCCTGATGCATTGCAATGCCCACCGCTTCATCAAAGTACATCTTTGATGTCGCGCTATCTTTCCCTTCAAGGTGCGCCAGTGCCATAAGCAGATGCGCGTCTATCAGGACACGCCCTGCCCCATGGCTTTGTGCCCTGTCAATGAAACGCTTCAAATTACTGCTCAACGCTGCAACGTCAGTGTCTTGCAATTGTAAGCGGCATTGCACCAAAAATGCTGCGACACTTACAGGCCGATAGTGCGGCGAATCTTGCCACATGCTGGCGGCATGATCTGCAAGGTTTAACGAGCGCGCCAAGGCTTTTACTAACTCACGGTCCGCTGCGCAGGCCAGATGCACCTCCACGTCGCAGATATCGGCTAAAAGCTCCAACTGGTGTAACCGGCGCCACTGCGCGGTTCGCCTAGCGCGCGCAATCATATCACGCGCTTCATCGAGCATACCGTTCGAAGCGCTAATGCGCGCACTGGTAAAATACGCCGCAGCATACACGTCGACCCAAGCGTCAGACTGCTCCATATGCGGAAGGGCCCACTCTAGCAGATCACTCGCCCGCGTTATTTCGTTCTGCTCATAATGAAGCTGCGCCAGAAATGCGCAGCAATTCGCCGCCAGATCAGACCGATCGCCAAAATTGGCAGAAATGTCTTCAAACGTGGCCGTCAGCAAGTTTATCGCGTCTTTCGCACGGCCCTGAGCCCGCTTAATCCGCGCCTCTAAAAACCGCGTGAATATTTCGCTATAGAGAGAGTTGCAGGCTTGATAATGCGCGCGGGCCTCAAAGGTTGGCTGAAGCGCGCGTTCGAGCCAACCACCTTCATAATATTTTGCCGCAATGGTTTCGCTAAAATTTGCAAAAACCAAATGATCGTCAGCCGTGAACTTCCTCAGTAATGCCTCTCGATCAATTAAATCAGCCAGCGTTACCGGCTGGTTCTCATAATCCGACAATGTGTCTTCGACAACATGAAGCTCAATCCGCAAATCGGCGGACAAGCTCTGTTCAACATCACTCTCTTTGAAGCGATCCAATATCTGTCGTGCGGCGCGCAAATCACCGCCCTTCATGCGCAGATAAACCAGCGTCAGGACCAGGCGTGGCCGCCTTTCGATAACTGCTTCAGGAAGTGCTGTAAGGCCTTTTTCAACAATCCCTTGCAGACCGTTGGCGATTAATCGCCAGCCACCGGCATCCTCAATAATGCTGGTGATAAGTTGAGTGTCACCACAGATAACCGCATGTTCCATCGCATCGGCGATGCGGCCATTGTCCGCAAACCACTTTGCAGTGCGTGCATGTAGCTGCGTGTAAAGGTCTGGCTGGCTTTTGCGCAGTACATCGCGAACATATTCAGCAAACATCTGGTGATATCGGTACTCCCTGCGCGTATCGTCATTGGGAGTGAGAAATATACCTTGTCCTTCAAGGCGCTCTAGCTGGACCCAGCCATCCTGCCGATCACACAAAAGACCAAGCAGATCACCATCAAGTCTATCGACTATAGCGGTGCGCAAGACCATTTCGTAGACTGAGCTTGGTAGCTTGCGAAGGACCTGTTCGGACAGGTATCGCGCGAGCTCTGTATCCGTGTTCAACGACGGTATGGCGAGTGTATCGTCCGTTTCATATTTTTCTAGCGACAGCGCAATCAGGGAGACCGCAATCGGCCAGCCTTCTGTATGCAAAACAATCGCATCTAGATGTTCTTTGGGTAAATTGGCAATCTGTCCTTTGACAAGGGTCTCCACTTCCCCAGTAGAAAACCGGAGGTCACTGGATGTCATTTCCAAGCACTGACCTTCAGCCATTAACACTGACTGGCCAATCGAGAGATAGTCACGTGTCGCCACAACAAAATGGCAATTACCTGGCGTCGCGCGGATAAGTCGTCCCAGAAACGTCAAAACCGTATCGCTGCATGCCTTGTGTAAATCATCAATGATCAGGACACGGTCGGTATCAGTATCGGAAAGCAGTCTCACCAGCGCCGATATGGCAGCGCGCGGCGGCAAGTCATCGCCTGGGTTTTGGTTTTGCTCGCGGTCAACTTGTCCACCGAAGCCTGTATGTAAGCTCTTTTGAAAACAGCTCAAATCGGCATCATCGCGGTCTGCCGTTAACCAGCCCACATTTATCCCGCGACGCTCAAGATCAACCCGCCATTGAGACAGCAAACTCGTCTTACCATAGCCTGCCGGAGCGTGAATTATGGTCAGCCGCTTGTCTAATGCTCCATTGAGTTGAGAGAGCAGCGCGTCACGCCGCAAATGAGACCCAAACCATGACGGCGGATCATATTTAACAAGGGTTAGATGATCGGGCTGCACCTTCGAAATCATCTAAAATACAGTCCACAGAACATCTACTGATGCAACAGTCTAAGAGTTGAGACCCGCAACAAAGTGCGGCCTGCAACAATGATGCAACACTAACCACTAGGCAGCGGCTGCATTACCCATTCATCTGCCTCAAGACCCTTTTTCGGGCTTGTGATAGCAACAGCTTGTGAGTGTAGTAGCGTGCATCACGGATCAGGGGTACGAGGAGAAATCGTTGCGTATCGGAATAGATGTCGGGGGGACAAACACCGACGCGGTGCTTCTCGACGGTCGCAACGTCATTGGCCATACTAAACAGCCCACATCCGATGATGTTTCTAGCGGTGTAATGAATGCAATCACTGCGATACTTGAAAGCGTAGAGTTAGACCGCTCCCAGATTTCCGCGGTCATGATTGGAACGACCCACTTCACGAACGCTTTGGTTCAACGACAACATCTGAGCAAAGTTGGCATCATGCGACTTGCCAGCCCATCTGGCGAAGCACTCCCGCCGCTGACCGGTTGGCCCGTCGATCTTGCATCAAAAATACGAGGCCAGACCTTTTTGTTGCCTGGCGGTTATGAATTTGACGGTCGCGAAATAGCCCCTTTTAATGACGGTCTTTTCCGCGCTGCGGTGGCCAAATGTCGTTCCATCGGCATTAACAGCTTTGCCGTTAGCTCTGCTTTCGGGCCGCTAAATTCGGCGATGGAAAAGCAGGCAGCAGACATCATTCGCCAAGAACATGCCTCCGCGTACGTCAGTCTGTCTCATGCCATCGGCCGCATAGGGCTGATTGAGCGCGAAAACAGTACAATTCTCAACGCAGCTCTATCGCGACTAGGCCAGGACGTTATTGGCGCGTTTCAAGATGCACTGCATGCAATGTCACTCAAGGCATCTCTTTACATTTCGCAAAATGACGGGACCCTCGTATCGTCACCTTATGCAGCGCAATATCCCGTATCAACCATCGGATCAGGGCCGACGAACAGCATGCGCGGCGCTGCTTTTTTATCGGGTTTAACCGACGCAGTCGTCATTGATGTTGGTGGGACAACAAGTGATATTGGTGTCCTCTCAAAGGGCTTTCCGCGCGAGTCATCAATTCCAGTCGATATCGGTGGAGTGAGATCAAATTTTCGGATGCCGGATGTTCTTGCGCTTGGCATTGGCGGTGGCAGCAAAATCCGATTAGAGCCGCGTGGCGAAAGCAGTAATTCGATATCTGCGCCGCACATATCCGTTGGCCCTAACTCGGTCGGAAAAGACCTGATATCACAAAGCTACTTATTTGGCGGTAATACTCTTACTACAAGCGACGTTGCAGTCGGCGACGTTTCGAACGTACCAGAACTAGGGGTTGCAACACGTAAAGCCATACTTTGCCATATCCAGTCGGCGCTGGAACGTGGGGTTGACCGGCTCAAGACTCAATCCGGGGACGTACCGCTTATCGTTGTGGGCGGCGGCGGCTTCCTTTTAGAAGAACCTTTTAAAGGCACTCATCAAGTCATACGTCCGCCCCATGCCGATGTTGCAAATGCTGTCGGCGCTGCCATCGCTCAGGTTGGCGCACAAACCGAACGGATCGTGGATTATGATCTGCATCCGAGAGATGAAGCGCTTAATGAGGTTAAAGCCGATCTCATTATGCAATTGAAAGCTGCCGGTGGCCAAGCAGATACCATTGACATCGTGGATATTGAAGAAAGCCAACTGAGCTACTTGCCAGGCCGCGCGACGCAGCTGCGCGTGAAGGCTGTTGCGAACCTGATAATTGATGAAGGCTCGACCGCATCGCTGCAAACAGAAGTGCATCATGCTTATTAAGCCATCAATGCTTGAGGACTACGCTAGGGGCGCTGCATTTCTTGGGTCCGGCGGTGGCGGTGACCCCTATTACAGCTTCCTCTTGGCCCAGGCAGCTTCCGAAAAATGTGGTGATTTTGAGCTCATGCCTGTTGATGAGCTGCCCGACGAGGCTTTGGTCGCGCCCTGCGGATGGATCGGCGCGCCGACCGTGTCCGTGGAAAAACTGCCAAATGGAAAGGAAACAGTCGCGGGCTTAAAGCGTCTTGAGACGGTTATGGGCCGTAAGATCGATGCTGTTATGCCGATTGAGATTGGTGGAGGAAATGGCCTAGCACCATTGGTAGCCGCCGCGGAACTTGGCATTCCAATCATTGATGCCGATGGCATGGGCCGCGCCTTTCCAGAATCGCAAATGACGATTTTGAACATAAAAGGCTTATACGCCTGTCCTAGCGTGCTAACCGCAGCCTGCGGCGCGACAACCGTGATCGAAACAGACGATAATCACACCCATGAGCGCATCGCGCGCAGCCTTTCCGTCGCACTAGGCGGCATTGCACATATGGTAGAATACCCTTTGACGGGCGCACAGGTAAAGACGCATGCGATCACGGGAAGCGTCAGTGCTGCAATTGCCATTGGCCGGGCTGTCAGCCATGCGCGAAAGGATGGCCAAGACCCTTTTCTAGCGCTGGGAGAGGCGCTTGAAAAAACCAGCCAATACCCACATTGCAAGACAATCTTTGACGGTAAAATCTGCGACCTTCAGCGCGAAACCAGCGGCGGCTTTTCTGTTGGAACCGCAACGATTAAGGCGCTAGAGCGTAACAGTATCATGCGCGTTCAATTTCAAAATGAAAACCTGATCGCGCTTGAAGACGGCAAACTGAAAGCCGTCGTCCCAGATATTATTACAATTATGGATCGCGAAAGCGCGGATACCATCACAACCGAGCGCTTGAAATATGGGCAGCGGGTGAAAGTCGTTGCTGCGGCCGCACCAACCATGTTGCGTGCTCAAGACGCACTCAAATTTGTTGGCCCTCGCGCTTTTGGTCTCAATTTCGACTTTCACGCACTGGAAGAATTGAGCAGTTCGGAACCGCTATGAGCGGCGATTACGCTGGGACGCCAGTACCTGAAAACGCAACAGTGCCAGGCTGGCGTGTCGCTCTCATCATCGCAAGCTTTACCTTCGCTCTGCCGGCCTTTCTTAACGGCGCTCAAACAGGCCTTGCACTGGGGTTTGTTCACGCTGTCACCGCCGCGTTTCTAGCCGGTGTCATCCTATGTGCCGGTGCATGTTTGACGGCTGTGCTGAGCGTCAGAACAAGGCTGACAACCTACGTTTTGATACAGCGCTCTTTCGGCATTCAAGGCGCAGCATTGGTAAACATCGTTCTCGCGCTGATACATTTTTGCTGGTTTGGCGTAAACGTATCCTTTTTTGGAGACGCCATGACGGTCGCCCATGATCAGGGCTACGGAATTCCTGGAAACTTCCAAATCTATGTGATCCTGGGCAGCGTTTTAATAACATTTTCCACGATTTACGGTTTTAAAATGTTGGACCGCCTGGCGATCATTGCAGTTCCGCTGGTGGGCGTAATTCTTATTGCTGTTTGCATTGCAGCCATACGTGGCAATGCATCCCTCGATTTTAGTCCGATGGATAAACCTCCAGTCTCGATGAGTTTTGGTCTGGCTCTTTCAGCATTGGTTGGCGGGAATATGTTGACGGTAGCGGCCATGCCTGACTTGTCGCGTTTCATTAAAACAGAACGCGGCGCAATACTGGGGATGGCGTTATCGTTTCCATTAACAGCGCCCCTCGTCATGGTGGTGTCAGCATTGATCGCGCTTGCAACTTTGAGAACTGACATCATGCAACTCGTGAACGATCTTGGTTTTGGCGCACCGGCGCTGGTTGTGCTGCTGGTATCCGTTTGGACAATAAATGCCCTCAACTTGTATTCTGCGGGACTTTCGTTGGCGGCAACTTTTCCAAAGGTGCCCCAGCGGGTTTTTGTCATCGTGGGTGGCATTGTTGGCTGTTGTTGCGCTCTCTTTGGCATCATTGATCATTTCATTCCATTTCTGGTCACGCTTGGGCTGATTATACCGCCGATTGCTGCGATCTACGTGATAGATGGCTTTACGATCTTTCACGCAAAAGCCGAGATTTTTCCGGAGAGATTTCGTTGGTCAGCAATCGCGGTTTGGCTCCTATCTCTGGCGATCACCCTGCCAGTCACATCTCTGGGATGGCAATTCACAACTATTCCTGCGCTGGACGCGACCCTGCT
>CAKZYD010000123.1 GCA_937884085.1 uncultured Sphingomonadales bacterium
GCGACCATCGCCAACACGGCACCAGAATATGGCGCCACCTGCTGCTTCTTCCCCATCGACCAATCCACGCTTGATTATCTGCGCTTCACTGGCCGCGATGATGCCCGTGCCAAGCTGGTGGAGGCCTATGCCAAAGCCCAAGGCATGTGGCGCGAGAAGGGCTCTCCCGACCCTGTCTTCACAGACACATTAGAGCTAGACATGAGCACCGTTGAACCATCGCTCGCTGGTCCCAAGCGCCCGCAAGACCGAGTGCTGCTCTCCAACGCCGCACCGGCCTTTACCGATGCCATGGCCAGTGAATTCAAACTGGCTCAAGAGATTGACAGGTCGGTCGCCGTCGAGGGTGAACACTTTGAACTCGCCCATGGCGATGTGGCCATCGCCGCGATTACCAGCTGTACCAACACCTCTAATCCCGACGCGATGATTGCCGCCGGTCTCGTCGCCAAAAAGGCCCGCGCGCTGGGGCTGAGCGTTAAGCCTTGGGTGAAGACATCTCTGGCGCCGGGCAGCCAGGTGGTGACCGAGTATCTGGAGAAAGCCGGTCTCTCTGATGACCTTGATGCGCTTGGCTTCAACTTGGTCGGCTATGGCTGCACCACGTGTATCGGCAACTCAGGCCCGCTGCCGCCGCCTATCTCCAAAGCGGTGAATGAGAATAATCTGGTTGTCACGTCGGTCCTCTCCGGCAATCGCAATTTTGAAGGCCGGGTGAGCCCGGATGTGCGGGCCAATTACCTCGCCAGCCCGCCCCTGGTGGTGGCCTATGCCATCGCAGGCTCCATGCGCATTGATGTGACGCGAGAGCCCATCGGCACGGACGCGCATGGCAAGGCTGTCTTCTTGAAAGATGTCTGGCCCTCCAATCAAGAAGTGAAAGAGACCGTCGCGGGCGCAGTGACGCCGGAGCAGTTCAAACTGCGCTATGCGGACGTTTTTACAGGCGATGAGGTCTGGCGGGACATTCCAGTGGCCGAGGGCAATACTTACTCCTGGAATGCCGCTTCCACCTACGTCCAGCATCCCCCCTTCTTTGAAGATATGGACATGATGCCCGGCGATATGAGCGATATTCATGGCGCGCGCTGCCTCGCCAAGCTGGGCGACAGCGTCACCACCGACCATATCTCCCCTGCCGGTGCCATCAAGCTCGACAGCCCAGCCGGCGGCTATCTCTCCGGCAACAATGTGGAGCGGGCGGATTTCAACTCCTACGGCTCACGCCGCGGCAACCATGAAGTGATGATGCGCGGCACCTTTGCGAACATTCGCATTAAGAACGAAATGGTCCCCGGCGTGGAAGGCGGCTACACCGTCCACGTCCCCACTGGCGACCACATGTCTATCTACGATGCCGCCATGCGGTACCAAGAGGCGGGCACGCCCCTCGTCGTCATCGGCGGCAAGGAATATGGCACCGGCTCCAGCCGGGATTGGGCCGCCAAAGGCACGCGTCTGCTGGGCGTCAAAGCCGTCATTACCGAAAGCTATGAACGCATCCACCGCTCCAACCTCATCGGCATGGGCGTCCTGCCGCTGCAGTTCCCAGACGGCGTGAGCCGCGAAACCCTGGGCCTCAGCGGCAACGAAACCTTCGACATCACCGGCATCTCCGGTGGCCTAGAGCCTCGCCAAAACCTCACCATGACGATTATGCGGGAGGACGGCACCAAGGTGACCCAAGACCTGCTCTGCCGCATCGATACTGCTGATGAACTGGACTACTACAAAAACGGCGGCATCCTGCACTATGTGCTGCGGCGGCTGGCGGCTTAGCTGGACACCTTGCCTGAGAACCAACAATGGCTCAGAACTGATGAGCAACGGGATGTGCTGGCTTCGTTGGAAGAAGTCCGTCATCAGGTGGAACGTGCACTGGGCGATCCCAAGCAATGGAAATGGGCAATTATAGCCATGTGCAGCGCTCTCAATGGCGCACTAGTATGTCATTTGACCGGCTCAGCGGGGATTGGCGCTTTAAATAAAAAATGCGCGGTCGAAACTCTGAAAGCTTTGAATGACGACAAGCCTGAAGAGATACCAAAGCCGTGGCTAGCCTATCCGAAAACCTTATTGCAGCGCAGCCAAAGAAGAGAACAACCAGATACCAGGATTGAAAGTGCCGGGCCTCAAATCATGGTGTCGAAGTGTCAGAAAACTGCGTTCGATACACTCTTTGATTTTAGAAATGAGCTCATCCACTATAAGCCGTCAGGCTGGAGCATCGAAGTTTCTGGATTTCCTAGTCTCTTCTGGAGCTGCTTAGAGATAATCCTCAGAGTTAATGACGCTGGTTATGGGTTCAGACACTTAACTCAAGAAGAAGCCGCCAAGCTGGAGAGGACGGTAGCGGATCTTGAAAGACTTTTGCGCACAAAATGACATCAAGTTTGCGCCTCCTTAACCCAGCCCGAGACGCCGCAGCCCTCCACAGCATTTTTGGTGATAGTCGCCAGTGCCTTTACATGACGCGAGAGGCCACCACATCGGTGGCAGAAACAGCGGACTTGCTGGCCCGCTATCAACACGGCTCTTCTCCAACAACATGGGCCATTATTGATACTAACGCTGTCGTGGGCCGCGTAACGCTGTACTCAAAGGACGGCGGCTGGTCTGAAGACGCGGGATATGTTCCAGGCAAAGTGTGGGAGCTTGGGATTATGATGTGTCCAGCTGCGCAGGGGCGCGGTCTGGCCTTTGAGGCCTGCTGCCAAGCGATTGACATCGTGGACGAGCGCGCCAAGCCGCGCCGCATCTTTGCGGACATCGACCCGGACAATACCGCCTCCATCCGTCTGTGCGAGCGCCTCGGCTTCTGTTATGAAGGCACCTTGCGCAGCCTTTGGCACACGCATATTGGAGTGCGCGATACCTATATGATGAGCTTGGTGGAAGGGGACGAGCGGCCATGGCGAACATAATCCACCCACAGGGAACTCATCTAGCCCAGCTCAATGTCGGCAAAGCGCGCGGCAGCTATGAT
>CAKZYD010000124.1 GCA_937884085.1 uncultured Sphingomonadales bacterium
ATGACACATGGCTGGTGAGCTGGACGGTCTGAAGATAGTCCATCCCGCTTCGCCTAAGTGCTTTTAAAGAAAAGGGAAAACCGCAAGGCCCAATGATATCGACGGGACAATTAAGACACGCTGCGGTGCGGGCAACTGCACCCACATTTAAGGCGATGTCCGGCTGGAAGAGAGCAATGCGCATATTAGTTGCTGTTTCCTATCACGATGGAGAAAAAAATAGGATCTCCGCGTCCATTTATCCCGTTGCATCTGAGCGATCTACAGCTTAGGTGGACGCGTAAATTTTAACGAGAGGCGAAAACGGTCCGCCATACGTGTTTGAGGGGGCACTGGCAGACGCAGAGAAAAAGGTCAGGAATACATGAGTATCGAAGCTGATGCCATTGACGGCGCTGACGTCAATCGGCGCGACTTTATCCACATCGCAACTGGAAGCATGTTGGCCGTTGGTGGCGCCATGGTGGCTTGGCCCTTCATCCACCAAATGAACCCCTCCGCAGATGTGCGCGCGCTGGCAACAATTGAGGTTGATTTGGCCGCGCTGGAGCCGGGGATGGGCATGAAAGCCATGTTCCGCGGTAAGCCTCTCTTTATTCGCCGCCGCACGGACGCTGAAATTGCCGAAGCGCGCGAAGTGAGCATGACCAGCCTGCCAGATCCGCAAGCTGATGAAGAACGGGCCCAGAAAGCTGAGTATTTGGTTCTTCTCGGTGTTTGTACGCACCTTGGCTGTGTGCCGCTTGGCACTGGGTCGGGCGAGAAGCGCGGCGATTATAACGGGTGGTTCTGCCCTTGCCATGGCAGTCACTACGACACCTCAGGGCGCATCCGCAAAGGGCCAGCGCCATACAATCTCGAAATTCCGTTTTACGAATACACCTCTGACACAACCATTAAAGTCGGCAAGGAAGTCTAGGTCCGATGGCTCATAATTATCAAAGCAAGTACCAAAACCCAGTCATCAACTGGATTGACACACGCCTACCGATTTTCTGGCTCGTTGATACGGCCGTCGGTGCAGGGCACCCAACCCCTAAAAACTTGAACTATTGGTGGAATTTCGGCTCACTCGCCGGCCTCTGCCTGGTCATCCAGCTTATCTCCGGCTTCGTGCTGGCCATGCACTACACACCGCATGCAGATATGGCTTTCGCCAGCGTCGAGCACATCATGCGCGATGTGAACTATGGCTGGCGCATCCGCTATATCCACGCCAATGGTGCCTCCTTCTTCTTCGTTGTGGTGTTTATCCACATCTTCCGGGGGCTCTATTACGGCTCCTATAAAGCACCGCGTGAACTTCTGTGGATGCTTGGCGTCACTATCCTCCTCCTGATGATGGCCACGGCGTTCATGGGCTACGTGCTGCCTTGGGGCCAAATGAGCTTCTGGGGCGCAACCGTGATTACCAACCTCTTCTCAGCGGTGCCCTTCGTTGGCGACAGCATCGTCACGCTGCTCTGGGGTGGGTTTTCCGTTGATAACCCAACGTTGGCGCGCTTCTTCTCGCTGCACTATCTGCTGCCGTTCGTCATTACCGGCACAGTTATTCTGCACGTTTGGGCGCTCAATATGCCTGGGTCAAACAACCCGTCGGGCATTGATGTGAAAGGGCCGCAGGACACCATCCCGTTTCACCCTTATTACACCATTAAGGATGTCTTCGGCATTGCCGTGTTCTTGGCCGTCTTTTGCGCGTTCGTCTTCTTTATGCCAAATGCGCTTGGTCACCCGGATAACTACATCCCCGCTGATCCGCTGGCGACGCCATCGCACATCGTGCCTGAGTGGTACTTCCTGCCATTCTACGCTATCCTGCGGGCGGTTCCTGACAAGCTTCTGGGCGTTGTGGCGATGTTTGCCTCCATTGGCGTGCTGTTTGTGCTGCCTTGGCTTGATACCTCTCCGGTCCGTTCGGCCACCTTCCGCCCACTCTATAAGAAGTTCTTCTGGATCTTCATCGTGGTTTGCTTCGGCCTCGGTTGGTGCGGTCAAGCCGATACGGACATGCCGCTCATTCCGTTTGGCGAAGATGAGCAAGCGATTGCGGAAAATATTGCAGCGCGTTTGCCTGCCGACTCGCGGGCAGAATTGCTTGCTAATGTTCCCGGCGATCTGAAAGTTCTGGAAACCTACGCGACCCGCGCTGGTATGAGTGAAGCCGCGTTTGAGCGTCTCGTTGAGAAAGAAAAAGTAACGTTCGACGTTCTGCATCTGAACCGGCTGCTCACGGCGTACTACTTCTTCCACTTCCTGGTGCTGATCCCACTGCTGGGGTGGTTTGAGAAAACACGGCCGCTGCCGGAAAGCTTGTCCTCGCCGGTGCTTTCGCCATCCGCGATGCCAGCTGAATAAGAAGGGCCGCTCACAATGAAAAAAGCATTACTTAGCGGCTTTGCTGCCCTCACTTTGCTTGGCGCTGCTCCGGCGGCGATGGCTGAGGAAGAGTATCTGACGAGTGAAGAAGCGACGGAGAAGTATCACAAATACCCGGAGCACTTCTCCTTCCCCCAATCAGGAATCATGGGCACGTTTGACCGCGCCCAGCTGCAGCGGGGCTTCCAGGTGTATCGTGAGGTTTGCTCTGCCTGTCACAGTCTTGAGCGCGTCGCGTTCCGGACGCTAACGCAAATCGGCTACAGCGAAGAAGAAGTGAAGGCGCTTGCCGCTGAATATGAAGTACAAGACGGCCCTGATGATGATGGCGAAATGTACTATCGTCCGGCTAAACCGTCTGATTATATTCCATCCCCCTATGAGAATGAGCAACAGTCTCGCGCATCCAATGGCGGCGCCTATCCGCCAGACCTGTCGCTGATTACGAAGGCGCGTCCGCACGGGCCTGACTATGTCGCCTCCCTCGTGGGTCTTGGCTACACAGACGAAGCCCCGGAAGACGTTCAGGTGTCCGATGGCCAGTATTATAACCCCTATTTCCACACCGTCCTGCTGGCGATGGCGCAGCCGCTCTATGAGGAGCAGGTCGAATATGCCGACGGTACACCGGCTACCATCGAGCAGATGGCGCAAGACGTGACGACTTTCCTGACCTGGGCGGCCGAACCGTCCATGGAAGCGCGCAAGCGCACCGGCATCGGCGTCATGATCTTCTTGGCTATTCTCATCGTGGTGAGCTATGTGAGCTACAAGAAAGTCTGGGAAGACGTGAAGAAATAAGTCCAAGCGGCTTAGTCTTTAAAAAAGCGCCTTCCACGGCGCTTTTTTTATGTCTGGATTGGAAAAGGACCTCGCCTGATGCTTACGGATGAACAGCGCCACCTTCTTGAAAGCAGCGTCCGCACCATTCCAGATTACCCGCGCCAGGGCATCCAGTTCCGCGACATCACCACGCTGCTCAATGAGCCTGCCGCCTTCAAGGCTGCTGTCTCCGCGCTGTCAAAGCCGTTCTTAGAGGCCGGCATCACAAAGGTGGTTGGTATCGAAGCCAGGGGGTTTATCTTGGGCGGCGCTGTGGCCTATGACTTGAGCATCGGTTTCGTCCCCATGCGCAAGCGCGGCAAGCTGCCTTTTGACGTGATTGGTCAGGATTATGAGCTGGAATACGGCACTGACCGCTTAGAAATGCACGTGGACGCGGTCGCGGACCACGACCGCATTCTCCTCGTTGATGACTTGATCGCCACAGGCGGAACAGCTGCCGCCGCAATCGATCTCCTCCAACTCGGCGGCGCCCAAGTTACGTCCGCAGCTTTTGTGATTGACTTGCCAGACCTGGGTGGGCTCGCTCGGGTGGAAGCCAAGGGCGTGAAAGGCCATGCGCTTATTGCTTATGACGGGGATTAGGCCGGGGTTGCCGGTAACGCTGCTTTATTGAGTTTATGAGCCAGTCCAACAGTTGGTTTTGGGACGTTTGAGACATTTTTTGCGCGTGCACACAAACACCGTTGGAGACATTGAACCTGAAAACAGGTGTAAGCCGACGTCAGCTGAACAAGCCGCAGATTTATTAAAATACGTGAGTTAATATCTCTGGTTTACATTTGTCCAACAAGCGCGAGATCATCTGGTAACGACTATCAATTCAAGCTAAGATCAAGCCGATATTTTTTTAGTTATTGATGGAATTTTTAATATGAAAGCTGGTTTTAGATTAGGTGCGTTGTGTTTTCTTGTAAGCGCCTTTTCAGGGTGTGGATCCTCAAGTGAGGATGAGGCCAGTAATTTATCCGATGACCAAGCAAAACCCGCAGCAAATGGCTCTGTAGCGGCAAGTGCGCAGCCCAGTGCCAAGGCCCTCGTTTATGATGACGCCAATGACGCAATTTGGACTGCATCGGGCGCCGGACGTGTAACGCTGGAACTGGCGATGGCAGGCGGCGTTGGATATTTTGATACCCGCATCGCCGGTGCTGAACGCTGTCTCTACGCATTTGAATATGAGAACGCTGATACGCTCGACCTAGAACTTTTAACCAGCGAATCCGGCACGAATTGCCCAAGGGGCAAGCCGCAAATTTCACTTAAGCGGACCGCGCCCAATAGCCTGGACATCACAAGCGAGAACGCCGCCTTGCTGCCGCAACCACTGACCATGACCACAAGACAGCGCAACTTGCTGAAAAATGAATATTCCGTCCTGCCCGATCAACTGGACATTGTTGGCTTAAAGATCGGCGGGCCCATTAACGCCGTTGCCGCCAAACTGGTGGATGAGATGGGCTACACTGAAACACGCCCGAACCTTATTGCGAGCCAAGCATTTAATGTACGCGCATTCGTGAAGGACGACGGCGCTGACGAAATTTTGGTGAGCTATAACAGACTGCCACCTGATAACCCTTTTGTTGGCGCTCTAAAGCCAACGGTGTTTTCGATCACAAGAAAGGTAACACCAGAGGGCGGCATAGCTTTTGACGCGCTGCGAAGCGGACTTGTGTCCAAATACGGTCTCGATGCAGCAGACATTAAGCCGGTTCTCGGAAAAACCAGACGGAAAGTCTTTGATTTTGCGCCTGATGGCGCATCGCTGCTGCCGCCACAAGGGTGTCAGAAACGATCAAGTTTTGTCGTGCTGAATCGTATCGGAGGTTCAAACGCTTCGGCTCCTTGCGGCACAAAACTTATCGTCAAAATGGAAGCGCTTGGCAAAAACTCCGGGCGTATCGGAACATATGAAGTGGGTGTTTACAGCGGCGAACTTGCCCATCCCTTGGGCTGGTATGGGGGCAATGATTTCGCGCCCTCTGTCGTACAAAAGGCCCGCCAATATTTGAAAAAAGCACGGCAAGCACCTGATGAAGTGCCTGATCTGTAAATGCATCACGTCACAAGACTTGAGACGCGTAATAAGCACCTTTCCAAGGGCGCGATAACTCGCCGAAAAAAGTCGCCAAACATGTAGGCTTTGCTTTCTGAAGTCACGCTGCAGTTGTGAAGCAACGTGGTTAGTGCACTATTGTTACAGGCGACCGCTTCCGGCTCAAAACGGCCAATTACCCGGGCTACCTACCGTGACTTGCCTACACCGCGGCAGCAAAGCCGTGTGATGACTTATGGTGCTAAAGTGCTTCGACCCATCAGTCATTTACGCCGCTCAATGAGCGTATCTGACTCAAAGGACATCACCATCACGCCGTCTTGATTGAACG
>CAKZYD010000125.1 GCA_937884085.1 uncultured Sphingomonadales bacterium
AATCTGCTTGCGGATTTGGTTTACGCCGTCCAAGGCGACATCGACATAGCTGCCAAAGTGCGTTTCCCCAATGATTTCGCCGCTTTTATTGGCGCTGTTTTCTCCAAGGGAAAGCGCAAAAATATCGATCAATGAGGACAGAGAAAGCGGCGTGCGATCCGGTATGTACTCCGTTCTGATGAAGGGCTGCGTGTCTTCAACTGAAGTGATAAATAGCTGCTCATAGGACGCTTTCACAGGCGCCATGGCAGCCGGATCAATGAGCGGCGCGCCATTGGCATCAACGGCGATTAAGGCCCTGTTGAAGGTATATGGCCGTGTCCCTCCGCTGGCCTGCGCGAGGGTTGAGTTGTGGGCGCTTACGGTCAAATAGATTTCCCCGAAGCTGGGGTTCGCTACAAGCAATCCGTCCGCCCAATGAATCGCCATGCGTCCATCCGCAACCTCATACTCAAAAGCTGGCACTTGGTATTTAACGGCCACGAATTGGCGGCCATCATGCTCAAAATAGTCCCGTTCAAGCGTGATGGAGAAGGGCATGTCCTTTAATGCGTCAAAGCCCAAGGCGGCCATGGAGAGGTTGGCGCTCCATTGGGCGTCCGCGCCTAATTTTGGCGACTTGTTTAGGTGTGGCCGCACATAGGTGTTGAAATAGGAGCCACTTGCATTGATGCCTTTGAGCTGCTGATCGCGGTAATCATAATGAAAACTGGCTTCATCATCGCTTGTATTGATGATTGGGGAAGCCGAAAAACCATAGGCATCGGTAACCACCATGGCGCCGTCGCCATAATCAATCCGCGCATAGCTTTCCGCGCCATCGCGTACCCGCTCGATTACGGCGTTATGCATGTAAGAGACTTCTTCAGCGCCATCAAAATGTTGCTGTAAGTAGATGAGGCCGTATTCCGCTTGTTCATCAACCTCGGCGTGGGCGTTTATAGCGCCGCCCATTAACATGCTAGCCGTGAGGCACGCCGCAGAACAGGTGGTCTTCAATTTCGCCTTCATGATGCTCATCGTCCGGTCCCTACGTTGATCGTTTCTACAAAGGCAAAGTCGCCAAGACGCTTGAGCTTAAGCGTCACGTTTTTGTCCGGCCCGGCGTACCAAGTGTCGTCGGATACGATCGCCGCACTGTTTCCAAGGGCAGTGGCCCAATTGCGTTGATTGATAAGCCGCTTTGCGAGCAGCATACGTGCCTGGCTCGGTTGGCCGCGCATATCCATGCGGCCAAAAGGGGAGGGATCTAAGAGCGCTGCGACAGCTGCTTCATCCTCGCTTTTCAAAGCTGCTAGAAACGCACTCACAATGCCACTTTCAATGTCGCCAGCATCCTGATTGGCTTGGTAGCGGATTTGCGTGATGACATCGGCGCCGACGACCGAGCGCCTGGCTTGTTCTTCCTCCGCTGAGCCCGGCGCTGCGATATTGATGGTTGTTGGGGCAAGGCGGCCCCAGAAAATTGCGCGGCTCTGCTTCTTGGCAATACGCTGAAATTTATTGAAAACGCTTGGGAAATTAGACTTTTGAGCCTCCGTCCACTCGGCAATCAACCGTTTGGCATCATAGCGGACGATGGCGGGGTCCACGCCAAGGGGCGGTAGGATAATGGCCTGTCCAGCGCCAATCGTTTCCCCGTTGAAGCGGACTGTGCCGTTCGCAACAGCCACGACCGCGGCATCACTTGAATAAGCGACAAGGCCGCTGAAGCCGTCTGCTGTTAAGCTTTGGCCTGCAAAGTCAAACGACCCTGTCTGATTTGTGGCAATGGATTGTGCGCCGACAGATAGTCCATCGCTTGTAAGTGTATCTGCCGTTTTAAAACTGCGCACATCAAGCTGCGCGGCGGCTGTCGCTGTCTGTAAAGCGGCGGCGACCGCTAGACCTGCTGCACCCCGTCGTACGCAACGTTTGACGGCAAGAGAAGACGTGATCATGCCCAAGCTACCCCTGAAGTGGCTTGAACACGACATTCAAGCCTTCAGTCCAATAGGCGAAAGATCGCAGGGAAACGGGTCACCGATTTTAGATTTTTTTCAAAGACGTCACACGCTGGGTGTGATTGCCCCTTAGTCGAAGAGGCTGGAAACCGAGGATTCCTCTGCCACGCGGCGCATGGCTTCGCCGAACAGCGGCGCTATTGTAAGTTGCCGGATTTTCTTAGAAACCCTGACTGCTTCTGTGCCCAAGATGGAGTCTGTGATGACGAGCGATTCCAGCTTGGAGGCTCCAACCCTGGCGACCGCGCCGCCGGAGAGGACGCCGTGCGTCACATAGCCGGAGACCTTCTGGGCACCAGCTTCAATCAGAGCCGCTGCCGCGTTACACAGAGTGCCAGCGGAATCGACAATGTCATCCACCATGATGCAGTGCTTGCCGTCGACATCGCCAATGATGTTCATGACTTCGGATTCGCCAGCGCGTTCGCGGCGTTTGTCGACGATGGCCAGCGGTACATTGTCGAGGCGCTTGGCAATCGCGCGGGCGCGGACCACGCCGCCGACGTCTGGCGAGACAATCACCAGGTCATCGCCGTTCAAGTTCTCTTTCATATCGCGCACCATGACGGGCGCGGCGAAGAGATTGTCGGTGGGGATATCGAAGAAGCCTTGGATTTGGCCTGCGTGCAAATCCATCGTTAAAACACGGCTGGCGCCAGCCGTCGTGATCAAATTGGCGACAAGCTTGGCAGATATTGGCGTGCGCGGCCCTGGTTTACGGTCCTGACGGGCATAGCCGAAATAGGGGAGGACAGCCGTAATCCGCCGCGCTGAGGCCCGCCGGAGCGCATCAATGCAGATCAGCAGCTCCATCAGGTTGTCATTGGCGGGATAGCTGGTGGATTGGATGACGAAGACATCCTCGCCGCGGACATTTTCTTGAATTTCAACGAAGATTTCTTCGTCAGAGAAGCGCCGCACACTGGCCGCGCAGAGGGGAATATTGAGATAGGCCGCAATCGCTTCCGCGAGCGGCGTATTGGAATTGCCAGCAACAAGTTTCATGATACTGCGCGGAGCCTCCCATGCACCCCTGAGGCTTTAACGCCGCCCCTTATGGGCGACGCTTAGCAACCGTATTTTAGGAAGGCAACCAGCTTATTGCTGTTTTGTGACGGCAACTATGCAGCGTCCATCCAGCTACAGTGAAAACCGCCTGGAACGCGGAAGGGAATGTTCACTTTGGCCACCGGGCCGCCCCCAATATCATCGGCAGAAAACACATAGAAATCCGAGACATTGCGCTCTTTGTTCCAGCCGAAGACGAGGACATGGCCATCATTGCCTGGCGCATCGGGCGAACGCGGCACAAAGACCCCTTCACCGAAAACGGTTTTCTCTTCGGGCACATATACGTCGATGCTGCCGTCTCGAATGTCGTAGCGGGCGTAATTATCAAAGCCGTCTGTACGGCCTGATTCGCCGGGGCTGGCGACATTGGTGTAGACGTAGTCGTAAGGGCGGCCTGTGAGACGGTCATCGATACGCGGGAATTGCATGTCGAGGTCGCCGAGGACCGTCTCTTTAAAGTCGCTGGTCTCGCCATCTGTGCCCATGGTCCACCGGGTTAGGAGTTGGCGGGCGTCCATAACAGGCGGTGGGCTACCGTCTGCGCTTGGCATCAGCGGTGCGCGCTTGGTGCCGGCCACTTCCACATGCAGCTTGCCATCTGCCTCATAGGCGTTGGCGCAATGGAACATGAAGGTCGGGTCGACCTCTATCCACTTTACATCTTCGCCTGACCCATAGCGGGGCATCACGCCAAAGGCGGCAAATTTCGTATCGTCCCAGGCCGCCATGGGTCCACCTTGCATGGCCCGCATCAAGTCCAGCGTGACGGGGAGGCATGGGAAGATGACGTAATTTTCGGTGAGGAAGAAGTCATGCATCATCGAAGCATAAGGCTGGCTCAGCCATTCCGTCTTCGAGATTTTCCGGTCTTTATCGACGACATTATAGCGAATATCCGTGCTGGCCGGGCCCTTAGCTGCGTAGCCGAAAGCAAACATCTCGCCGGTTTCATAGTCATTTTTGGGATGCGCTGTAAAAGGTCCAGCGACGGCACCGCCATAGGTTTCCGAGCCAACGGTTTCCAGGTTTTCCGGGTCGATTTCGATGGGCGGGCAGCCTTCCATGAGCGCATAGAGCTTGCCTGCATGCGGCCAGATGTGCGTGTTGGCTGTATTGTATTGCATGGGATTGACGGTCGGGTCGTTAAAGGCCGGATTGCCGAACACGCCAAACAAGCGGCGTCCTGCCTCTTGCTCCAGCTTAAGCTTGTCAGTCTTGACCCACCGGTTTTTGAGCGACGCTTTGCCGTTCTCCAAATGGAGCGCGTAAATCATGCCGTCACCATCGAAAACGTGGTATTTGTTGCCTGGTTTTGGTGCATAGGCGGGGTCGGGGCCATTGCGGAAGAATGTTCCGTTTAAGCTGTCCGGTAATTCGCCTTCCACCACCAAGTCTGGCGCGTCTATTTCCGCACCAAAGGGCGCCCAAAACCCACTTAAATATGGGTCGTCAGGAAATGCCTGAGCCATAAAACCTCCATAGCTGACCGTTTTCTTAATATGGCGCAGATTTCGAAGGGTTCCAGCTCACGCAATTCGCAGGATAGCAGACATTTGCCGGCCATAATCGGGTTCGCTGCGATGACAGCTGCGGCGATAGCTGAAAAATAGGTCTGGCTGGCTGTAGGTGTCTTCGGAAAGGACATCGATTGCTGTGATGCCCGTGGCCTCTAGCGCGCCGCTAACAAACCCCGTCAAATCAAATTGGTATTTGCCTGGGCTGCCATTGGGCACGAAATAGCTAGGTGCGCTGGCGGCGTTAAAGACATCTTCGCCGACTTCATAGCTTTGTTGCGCAATAGCGGGGCCAATGGCGGCCACGATGTCCGTCGTGCCAAGCTGCTTCACAGCAGCATCCAGTATGCCGCTCACAGCGCCTTTCCAGCCCGCATGCACGCCGGCCACGGCGCTGCCATCGCTGGTCGCCATGAGAACCGGCACACAGTCTGCCGTCAGGATGGCGACCGCCTCGCCCGCACATTTGGTCACCAGCCCATCCGCCTTTGCATCAGCTTGACACGCCGGAACTACTGTTGCGGAATGGACTTGATACACGGTCTTGAGGGATGCGGCGGCTAGGCTGGCTTGAATGCGTCCTCGATTGCTCGTCACGCTGGATGGGTCATCATCGGAGCCGCGCCCGACGTTAAGGCTTTCATAGAGACCCATCGACACGCCGCCCTGACGCGTGAAAAAGCCATGACGAATCCCAGGCACTTGGCCAAGCAATGCGCTTTCAAAGACGGGGAGGGCTGTCATCGGCCAAATCCCGCTGGAATTGGGGAGCCGGGGGGCGTGACCGCAAGGACTTTGAATAAATCCCCCATGGCTTCCGGGTCGGCAAGTCTGGCCGCATCGCGCAGAGCAGGGCCGCCTAGCGCGCGGGCGCGCAGGGGCAGGCCGAGGTCCAGCAAAAACGCACCCTGCGTGGTTGGCCCATGCGCCGCCGCGCCGGCTTCCAGCGCCGTCTCCTTGAGCATGGCAAAATTTACATGGGCCGTCAGGTCAGCCTCTCCAGGGTTTTCAAACGGGTCACCAAAGCGGGCCTTTTCTATGGCCTGGACGGTATCGCCGAAAGCGTGTTTGGTGAAGCCATAGTCAATCACCAGTGCTGCGCCGCCAGAGGTCTTTATGGCGTGCGCAATCTCACGCATCAGCGTTCGCCCAGCCTGACACAGCTCCCATATGTCGCCATCTTCAGCCTCTTTTGGCGCGGCCACCGGAATGGATGTGGCGGTATCTGCTAAGCCCAATGCACCAGCTGAATTCACAACGCTGCGCTCTTTCCAAACGTCACCGCGCCGAATGAACTGCCGAATGGGCAGAGCATCAAACAATTCATTTGCCATTATGTAGAGGGGACCAGTCCGTGGCACGTCTTCAAAGCTGTCAAACCAATTGGCATCGGGGTGCGCTGCCTTTTGCTGTGCGCGCAGCCGCTTGCTTGTCTCAACCAAGTGCACCGGCGTTTCGCGCGGCCACTCCGGAACCGATTTCAAAGTCCGGCGGATGTCGCTCATGAGCGTGCCGCGTCCTGGCCCAAGTTCTACCAAAGCGGCGCCCTGTGGCTTGCCTTGCCGGGTCCACAGGTCTGCAATCCAAGCGCCGATAAGTTCGCCAAACATCTGGCTAATTTCCGGCGCTGTGATGAAGTCACCGCCACGGCCAAAGGGTTCTTTGGATTGGTAATAGCCATAGTCTGGGTGGCCGAGGCATAGAGCCATATAGTCGCTCAAAGGCATTGGCCCCTCGGCTTCAATCAGCTTAGCAATCAGGGCTTTGAACGGGCTCACGCTTTGGCAGGTTTTTTCGTTTTAACAGAACCGGTTTGACGGGTTTTATTGGCATAAAGCACAAAGCCAATGCCCACTAAAATCATCGGCAAAGACAGCGTCTGACCCATAGTCAGTCCGGTGCTTAAGACCCCAATATGGTCATCGGGTTTGCGGACAAACTCCACCAAGAATCTTGCAATGCCATAGCCAATTAAGAAGATACCAGCGGTAAAGCCATGCCAGCGTCCGGCGGGCGTTTTCAGGTAGACCCAGCGCAGCAGAAAGAAAAGCACTATCCCCTCCAGAGCCGCCTCATAAAGCTGGCTTGGATGCCGGGGGACTTGCAGTGGGTCGCTGGGAAAAATCATGGCCCAGGATGCGTCAGTGGGATGCCCATAAAGCTCGCCATTGATGCAGTTGGCGATGCGGCCAAAGAACAGACCGATTGGCACG
>CAKZYD010000126.1 GCA_937884085.1 uncultured Sphingomonadales bacterium
TTAAGCTATTTCCCACGACTGAAGACCAGCAAGCATTTGCGAGTGAATGTTAGCACCATGCCTTAAAACACTTGCGCGCCAATCGTCCGATTTCGGATAAAATTTGTCGATCACATACTTTTTGAGATCGTGATCATCCTCGGATAGCGGGGACGCAGCTGCGAACCTCAACCAGCGATCGGCCATTAACGCACCCAACATCGTGATATTATCGTAGGTGCCAAACTCGACGACCAGCTTAACGGATGTTGCAGAGGGTGGTAGCTCTTCAGCAAGCCCCTGTACGGCTATGCCCACATATTCCGGGCGCTCACCAGCGTCACCGAACCCCGTAGAGCTGTCGAGCATGCCCTCCTCACACCAATGGCGTACAAGCTTATGAGCTTCTTCATCAGGCTCATTAAAACATAAGAAAAATGGCTCGCCGAAGGGCCCCAAGCCTACATGCCAGTCGATAAATACAGCGCGCTCAACTGAGGCAGCATGACGCCGTACAATGCCGCGCAGGACGTCGTTGGACCACGCAGGAGCGGCGCCACCATAATTCAACCCTTGATCATGGGTATACTGTCCAGCTGATGCTGCGTTGGTTACCTGCTTGATATCGTGGCGGGCAACAACCGCAAAAAGCTCCTGCCCCAACCCATCAAGATCACTCACGGTCAACAGGCCAGGTGCGAATAGCGCCTGCATTTCGCGCTGAAGATCATTAGACGGGCGCAGAACAGTGTGATCCACAAAGTTCCGGTTTAGGTCGATATTGTCTTCGTTCGTTCGACTCTTATGCGCGAAGCCAAATGGATTAGCAGCGTGAACGAACAATATACCGGCATCGTCAGTAATATCTGGGGGATTCGACAACCACTCTGACTGCAAAGCGGAGCCAGTGAAACCCTCCGGCCCATGCGTGCCTGAAATAACGATAAGTAGTCGCTTAGGGTCCGGCATACCCAGGTAGGCCGTGTCGATAAACAAGCCCTCATCGTCGGGGCCGGTTTCGGTCGGATGCTGATAACATTCCACGTCCGCACCAGCTGACTCAGCCTGCAGCAGAAAATGCGACCGCGCCTGATCATAGGTGTCTACGAAAACCATTAAACCTGCCGCCCAAACGTCTTGGCCTGAAAATCACCATGTTCGCAATTAAAACATGGTGTTTTTAATATGTAAAGTCCCTTTCGCGCGCCTATAGTGACAACGTCGAACGCTTGGAAATTTTATGGCTCAAACGAACTCTCAAAAAGAAACGCCGACACAGTTACGGCGCCGGGGCCGTCCGTTTGATCACTTTGAGCAATCAGAGTTGACACGCGAGCAAGCAATATATGCTGCGCAGGAAATCGTTCGAAAGGATGGCCTAGAGGCATTAACCATCATTCAGCTTGCAGAAGAGTTGCGCGTGTCACGCGCTCCGATCTACAAGCTCTTTAAATCTCGGCAGACCCTGGTCGATGCCGTCGTCGACGCCATTCTATTACAAATCCTAGACGACCTACCCGATGACAGTACCGACTGGCGTGAAGCGTTAGAAGCCCAAGCACTCATCAGCTTTAAGACATTTCTCGAGTACCCTGGCTTCGCCTCAGAGATGGTCCGAACGGGCTTCCCAGACAGAGAGGCTGGCAAACTCTCGTCCTACCGCATCGCCAAAACACTTCTGGCCGCCGGCTGCGAAGAGGATAAAATTCCGGCCTTTATCCTTGCAGTGATCTCATTGATCACTGGGGCGGCACCCATCTTTCGCGGGCAACAAGAACGCTATTCAGAGGCCGAAAAATCACCGCAAGACAAAGAACGGTTTAGCGCCCGTCTCGGCGACACCTTACCAAAGCAGCTGATGGACTTCGACACATTTCGCCTAGCTTTAGACGTCTTGCTCTCGGGCATTGAGAACCATGTCACACGCAATCCTGACGATTGAGAAAAGTAACAACAGCCGGCCCCACACGGAGCAAAATCCAAGCTAAACCTCACAAAATAAGGTCTTGTGAGCTAAATCGGTCATCAGCAAAGATCGAATGCAAGATACGGTCTTCGTTTTGATCGAGAAGTTCGCGCACCACGACACGTGCTGTGTCAGTGTCGTCATTTTTGATTGCATCGAAGAGTTTTAGCTGAGTAGAGGGGTTAAATGGTAGCTGTCCATGGAGCTTCACGTAAAGCCAGTAAATCCTCATGGCAATATCTTCGAGTAGTTCGATCCAACTTGTAAGAAGGCGGTACCTCATATTAACCACGGTAAACTGGTTGTAGTCGCGGTTTTTTCTGACCAGCTGAAGGACTTCCTCTGGGTTGCTGCTGTCGACGCGCGTTTCAGCCATTTCTTTGTTGAGTGAGGCAAGCGCATCAAGGTCAATGTGAGGGCTCGACATTGCGACCAAGTCCGGCACTAGCATCTTCCGTAAAAGGAAGTTCTCTTTTATACTCAGCACCGTTAGAGGCGCCACCTGTGTGATGCGGGGCGACACAGAGATAAGAAAATTCTGGGCCGTCAGCTTCTCAATCAAACTGCGGGCCATTGTACGCGTGGTGCCATACATGTCAGTGATGACGTGTTCTGTAATCTTCTGGCCCGGCACAAGTTCTTGGCAGACGATTGCATCTTTGATTTTGCAAAGGAGCAGCTGCTCATCGTTTAATGGACCAGTTTCGACGGACTTGAGGACAGAGTTCACCATAAATACCATTTTGCGGAAAATTTCATGGACATCCAGCAGTTTTAATGTTGCAATAATGTAAACCACCGCAGCAATGAGTGCTTTGGGACCATATTTTGTGGAGGTCGGACGACGTCATTTCCATCCAGGGCTAGCGCACATTGACCGATTTCACATGCCGCATTGGCCGACGGTCCGGCAGCCAGGCGCGACGACAACACCATACTTGAGAGGCACACCTTGGCAGACTCACCATCATGTAAGCGAGGACTGGATCGGCGCATGTTCCTAGGGGCAGCCGGTGCCACAACGGCCTGTTCGATGTTACCACCCGAGGCGCGCAATAACAGCACACAGCCCAATATTGTTTTCATTCTTGCCTATGATTTGGGGTGGGGTGAGCTTGCCTGTTATGGAAG
>CAKZYD010000127.1 GCA_937884085.1 uncultured Sphingomonadales bacterium
AGAGATTAAGGAAAAAACCGGCTGCACCATCGTCGGCTGCGCTGCAGACGCAGACCGCATCCCGGGCATCGATGTCCAGGTGTCCGAAGGGGACCACTATGCGCTAGGCGCCTGCGAGGCACAGGTGTTTTTCACGCCGGGTCATACGCGCGGCCATATTGCTTATTGGTTTGAAGATGCGGCGGCTCTGTTCTGCGGCGATACGCTCTTTGCTATGGGATGCGGCCGGTTGTTTGAAGGCACGCCAGAGCAAATGTGGACCTCGCTGCAAAAATTCATGGTGCTCCCGGATGAGACGCAGGTCTATTGTGCGCATGAATATACGGAAGCCAATGGGACCTTTGCCCTCAGTGTTGAGCCGCAGAACCCCGACTTGGTGGCGCGCATGGCATCTGTCAAAGCCCTTCGGAAGGCTGGTAAGCCCACGATCCCAAGCACCATTGCTTTGGAGAAGGCAACCAATCCTTTCCTGCGGCCAACCTCGCTGGATTTGCGAGAAACCATCGCGCTCAGCGCTGCCTCTGACGTCAAAGTCTTTGCACGCACCCGCGAACTCAAGGATCAGTTTTAGCAACGTGTTTCGCTTGTTTCTGGTTTTGGTCGCTTGGGCTTAAGGGCTCGGCGTCGCTATACCGCATGCTGCCACTGTCATTGATCTAACCGACCAGGTTGCCAAAGCGACGCCGTCGGTGGTTGGGATCATGCGCTTTGACCCTGCAAGCTCAGTTCCGGCGCAACTGGTGGGAACTGGCTTTGTTGTGGCAGATGGCCGCCATGTGGTGACCAATGCGCATGTCGTGCCCAAGGCGAAGAAAAAATCAAAAAACAAGCTGAGCTATTTTGCCATTTTGCACCAACAAGGGACCAATGCTCAAAAACGCGTTCGGCTAAAACTGATTGACCGTGAACCCACCTATGATTTGGCGCTTTTGAGCCTGCCGGACGGTCTGCCGAATGTGGCGCCGCTCCGTCTCGTTGAGACGCCGGAGCCGAGACCGGCGGGCACGGCCATCTTCTCTATTGGCTTTCCCATTGGGAGCGCCTTGGGGCCTTTTCCTGCGGTGTCGAGCGGTATCGTATCCGCCGTCACACCGAGCCTTAGTCCACAGATGCATGCCAGCCAGCTTGATCCTGCCTTTGTCCGCGCACCGCGCTTTCCGCTCTATCAGCTCGATATGATTGCCTATCCTGGGCAATCGGGCAGCCCATTGATTGATGCGGGCATGGGGCGTGTTATTGGTGTTATCAATGCGACGAAGATTAAGTCGGACAAAGAGCGCATCTTGAGCGATCCAAGCGGTATTAGCTACGCGATAACAGCGGCAGAATTACGCACGTTCTTATTGCGCAATGGGCTGGTGCCGGGCCGATGAAAAAGCGATGAAGATCACATTCAGAGCAGGTTCATTGATCCTGTGTTTTAGTGCTGGGCATGGTCAGGAAAGTTACTGAGTTGGCAAATAAAGATGAAGACTAAGGGTATATCCGTCGAATTGGGATTGGTGGCTGCAATTTGCGCCATGCTGTGGGGCGCGGTCGCGTTCGCTCAGGATGAAGCGCCGAAGGATTTAGGGGACACGAAAGCCTGCGTGCAGTTACGCCAGATCCGGCAAACCCATGTGATTGACGATGAAACCATTGTGTTTGAGATGATTGGTCGGCGTTATTATCTCAATCAGCTGCCTAATCGTTGTCCGCGGCTTGGTTTTGAAAGATCTTTTTCCTACAGCACTTCTATCACCCAGCTCTGCAATGTGGATATCATTACCGTTATTCAAAACTTGGGTGGGCGCCTTGTGCCTGGACCAGCTTGCGGGTTGGGCATGTTTGAGCCCATCACAAAGGAAGAGTTCAAAGCGCGCCGCAAAGGCGAGTTTAAGGAAGAAGAGGCTCAGGAAGACGCCCAGAAAGATGCTACGGAAGGCGCCAGCTAGGCGTGCGGTTCTCCCTTTAACTCCGCGCGCACGCGCTGACGCAGTGTATCGATAGGCACCAGCTTTCCGCGATGTTCAAAATGCCAAAATGTCCAGCCGTTGCAGGCAGGGGCATTTTGCACATGCGCGCCGATTTGGTGAATGGAGCCCGTGGCGTTTTGGCTAACCAAAGTACCGTCTGAACGCACTTTGGCCGCATGGCGGCGGCTTGGCCCATAGAGCTTCATGCCAGGTTCGACGAGGCCGCGCTCGACGAGCCAACCGAAAGGAATACGCTGGGCTTTGCGGGCATTGCCTGTCATCTCTAGGCCAGGCGCAGGCGCTGTTTCGACGCCGCTTATGCGCGCTGCTGCCACTTCGATATACCGCCGTTCGCGCTCTAGACCGATATAGCCGCGGCCCAGCTTTTTGGCGACTGCGCCGGTGGTGCCGGTGCCGAAGAACGGATCCAAGACCACATCGCCGGGCTCCGTGGCGGCCATGAGGACGCGGTAGAGCAGGCTTTCTGGCTTTTGTGTCGAATGGGCTTTCTCGCCATCGACGCGGATGCGCTCATGGCCGGAGCAAATCGGCAAATGCCAGTCAGAGCGCATCTGTAAATCGTCATTCAAAGCTTTCAGCGCTTTGTAATTGAATGTGTATGTCTTCTGGTCGGCTGATTTGGCGCACCACAGAAGGGTCTCATGCGCGTTGGTAAAGCGGGTGCCGCGAAAATTAGGCATCGGGTTGGTCTTGCGCCAAATGACGTCGTTTAAAATCCAAAAGCCTAGGTCCTGCATGCGCGCGCCGACGCGGAAAATATTATGATAGCTTCCAATGACCCAGATGGTGCCCGTGTCCTTGAGAACACGGCGCGCTGCCGACAGCCACCGCTGGGTGAAGGCGTCATAGGCTTCATTGGAGCCGAACTGGTCCCAGGCGTCTGTTACGGCATCCTCTGCCGAATTGTCGGGGCGCTTTAAATCGCCTTGCAGCTGCAGATTATAGGGCGGGTCTGCAAACACCATATCAACGCTTTTTTCCGGCAGAGCGTTCATCAGGTCGATGCAATCGCCTTCTAAAATGCGATTGATTGGCAAGGTGGTATTGGCGTTCTCGCCCATCTCATATACTCCTGCGCTGCGCCCATTGGCCCGAGTCGCGTTAACCATGATTCTGCGTGCGACTCAGGTCAAGCCATTGAGATTCAATGGATTCCTTTGCTCAAGTGAACGGATAGGGGGAGAAAAAGAACAAGTGGTTAACACGCTAGGAGCGCAGCGGCTTGAAGCTACGCCTGTGCTGCGGGCTGGGGCCCACCAGGGCTAGAGCCTCACGATGGGTCTTCGTACCATATCCTGCGTTTTTGTCCCAACCATAGGCTGGGTAGGTGACATGCAGCTGTTGCATCAATGCATCACGATGGGTTTTTGCAATAATGCTGGCGGCAGCAATGGAAATACTCTGCCGATCGCCGCCTACAACGGCGGTTGCGGGCATCGGAAGATCGGGCAGCTGGTTGCCGTCAATCAAGCAATGCGCTGGTTTTTTCGGCAAATCGGCCACGGCGCGCGCCATCGCGAGAAGCGCTGCGCGCAAAATATTCATCTCATCAATTTGCGGCGCGTCAATCAAAGCGAGGCCCACCTCTGCTTCAGCCCAAATCACCTCGGCGAGCGCTGACCGCTTCTTTGCGCTCAGCAATTTGGAATCCTTAATGCCAATGTCACTGCTGAGGAGCGATGGCGGCAGGATGACAGCGGCGGCACATACCGGGCCGGCAATACAGCCGCGGCCCACCTCGTCAACACCGGCGACCGGCGAAGGGTGCGCTGCTTCAAGCTTTGCATGAGGTTTTGTCATCCCATCGATTTAACCGCCTTAACCCAAGGCTGACTAGGCCGTATCCTCATACATGGAAATGCCCTTGACGCTGCGCAAATTCAAGCATGGTAAGGCGTTAGGAGTGGAGCGATGCCATAGCATCGTGACCGACGAGAGGGCGCCGTCCATGCTTGAATTTGCGCGCGCCGCTGGAACGGTGGCCGAGAGATGGCTTTTGGGTGCGTCGAACCCGCTTACCGGGCCGATAGGCCCGCTTTCACGGTCTCTCCTGCCCAAAAACCATCTCTCGGCCATCCCGGGCGTTTCCATGTATAAGGATATGGCCTAGTTCAATGTCGACGGCGCGCTTGGCTCTTGAGCGAGGGAGTCAAAGTCCAGCAGGCTTTGTAACAGGACGGCGCGGCTTTCCAGTGTCTCCGCTTCTAAGAGGGCCTGTTTTTCAGCCGGCTCAAACGGGGCTATCATGCAAATGCAATTGATGAGCGTTTCATCATCGGCTGCTTT
>CAKZYD010000128.1 GCA_937884085.1 uncultured Sphingomonadales bacterium
TTTATCGTCCGGGATTTTTTGCCACCCGGTTTGAAGCCTTTTCTCGGCTTAAATCGGTCGCATCCCAAGTCTCCGTCCACTGTTGGTATGCCATCACGCTATCCCGTCGTCACTGATATGCTTAAAAGATGGTAAACTGCGACCTCTGCTAGAAATGGAGGACCTAGCTCTGCCTTTGGCTCTGCTTCTTGAAGCTGCCCATAGCCTGTGGCACATGAAGGATAGGAGCGCGTGATGGAAGATACTGCAAATGCAATCGAAATGAGATTTCTGCAAACGGCGGATGCGCGTCAGCTCGCCAGTCTGATTTCCGACTATGTGCAATTTGTAAGGCGTGGGGCAGCGCCGGAACCAGATCTTTTCTACACGGAAAATCTATTGGCTAAGGGCGGTCCTGCATTTCTGGGTGCTTTTAAAGCAGAAGCGCTTGTCGGTTTCTGCATGTTCCAGGCAGTCCCCGACCTGGTGGACGGTTTGGCAAGCGGTCAGATCAACCATATTTTTGTCAGAGAAGATGTCCGGGGTACAGGCATCGGGGAAGCCATGATTGATCATGTCATTGAAGAAGCCTATCGGCAAAACTGGAACGAACTTGTGCTGGTTGTTCCGCGCAGCAATGGCTGGATGCGCATTCTGGCGGAGAAAATGGCCGCACCCGCGGAAACGGCGCGCTTCGCGATAACCCTCGATATGAATTGATAGCAAGCACTCTTGCCCTAATCAGCCTTCGTCTTCAACGAATTGGTCATAAAGCTTTTACCGTTTTCCGGTTCTGACGGCTTGCCGTCAAATGGAAACAGTTTAGAAACACTCGCAACTATAGGGGTTTATGCGCCGCAGTCCACGCGGCAGTGAACCCAGCCGAATGAAAGGCAGGCCGCATGGCACAGGCACAATCTGGCGCGTCCGGAAAAGAAAGACCGCTCTCACCTCACCTGATGATCTACAAGCCGCTTCCAACCATGGTGATGTCCATTTTGCATCGCATCACTGGAGCAGCTCTTTATTTCGGCACAGCGCTTGTTGCCTGGTGGTTGATTGCAATGGCGTCAGGCCCACAGGCCTTTGATACGGCCAATGCTGTTTTCGGCTCACTGATTGGACGCCTTGTTCTGTTTGGTTACACATGGGCGTTGGTGCATCACATGCTGGGCGGGCTGCGGCACTTCTTGTGGGATACCGGTCTTGGCCTTGAGAAGCACTTTGCCACAAAACTTGCATGGGCGACTCTTTTCGGTTCCGCCACTCTTACCGAGATCATTTGGATCATCGGCTACGCCGCTCGATAGGACCTGATATGCGCACAGCACTCAAAAACGTACGTGGCCTTGGTGCCGCAAAAGACGGAACCGAACATTTTTGGCACCAGCGTGTAAGCGCGGTCGCCAATGTGCCATTGATCCTGTTTTTTATCTTCCTGGTGATTTCAGTTTCAGGCTCTTCGTATGACGAAGCTCGGGCTACATTTGCCAATCCCTTTGTCGCCATCATCATGGCAGCAGTTTTGATTTCCGGCTTTTACCACATGAAATTGGGAATGCAGGTCATCATTGAAGACTATATTCACGGTGAGGGGCTTAAGGTCGCATTGATTATGCTCAACACAATCTTTTCATTCGTGATGGGCATTGCCTCTATTTTCGCTGTCCTCAAAATGAGCTTTGGAGCCTAACCTTATGGCCGAAACCTATAATCTGACGGAACACACATTTGATGTTGTCGTAGTGGGCGCCGGTGGTGCCGGCTTGCGCGCCACCCTTGGAATGGCCGAGCAAGGCCTGCGCACAGCGTGTATCACCAAAGTGTTCCCAACCCGCTCCCATACTGTGGCAGCTCAGGGCGGCATTGCCGCATCCCTGACCAATATGACACCGGACAGCTGGCAGTGGCATATGTATGACACAGTGAAGGGCTCGGATTGGCTCGTCGATGTCGATGCCATGCAGTATCTCGCCATGGAAGCGCCCAAAGCCGTTTACGAGCTGGAGCATTATGGCGTTCCCTTCTCCCGCACTGAAGACGGTAAGATCTATCAGCGTCCTTTTGGTGGCCATATGCAGAACTTTGGTGAAGGCCCGCCCGTTCAGCGCACCTGCGCCGCCGCAGACCGCACCGGCCATGCCATTTTGCATACGCTCTACGGTCAATCGCTGAAGAACGATGCGGAGTTTTATATCGAATATTTTGCTCTCGATTTGATTATGGATGATGACGGAACCTGCACCGGTGTGGTTGCGTGGAACCTTGATGACGGTTCCCTGCACGTCTTCCGCGCCAAGACCGTTGTTCTGGCGACGGGTGGTTACGGGCGCTCTTACTTCTCCGCGAC
>CAKZYD010000129.1 GCA_937884085.1 uncultured Sphingomonadales bacterium
CATGCTCAAAGCGCCCGGGCTTAACTCGCTCAAATCTCTAAACAGTCTAGGCAGCACGATTTGGATTTTACACCCGCAACTTGTCTGGGAAGGCGGCTATAAAAGCGCTCAGGAAAGCCAGGCTGTGGATGCGCTATGGGAGCAGCTATGGTCAGGGGATGGGGGTGACCTTGGCTTTGCCACCCAAGGCGGAGACATCCGCATCTCCATTAACGCAGCGCAGCGAGAAATAGCGGGACATTGGCAAGTTACAGCCGTAACGGCGCCCGGCGAATTGCTATACGCCCAGGCACCTGAAGGGCTTGTAAATTTTAACGCATTCATTGATGGGCGGCGCGTACCTGTCCAGATCCAGCACGATCTTATAGCGGTGCCGCTAGGAGCTTGTGCGGCGCAAGGCTGCGACGTCGAACTCGACTGGACAGTTCAGCAGCGCGGATGGCCAAACGCGGCAGAAGCGCCGTTTATAACGCGCGCAGGCATATGGGCCCATGCAAGCCAAATTGCGCCAGTATTGGGGATTGATCCGGAGCGGATTTTAAGGTCTGAAGCGCGGCGCTATAGCCATGGTCTGAAGCAGGCTTATGACTTGCCAAAGCGTGCGGCAGCGCCCGCGGTTTCAGGCGTTGCGCCTGCCGCCGCCTGGTCCTGGCATATCGATTATGATGCGGGCGCACTGGCCTATGACGTGCTGAGCCCTGTCAGTGGCAAAACCAGCGGCGCGCTGGACTTCTCAATTTTCGGCGGGCGCGAAATTGAAACCCGGCCGATGCAGGGCATTTCCGTGTATAGCGCGGCTGTCGATGAGACCTTAGCCACGCGCATCGCTACCGACGCACAAGATATGCAACGCTGCGTTGCGCGGCGACTAAACTCATCACGCAGCACAGCGCATATTGTGCGCTGGCCGCAAGGACGGGGCATCTCGCACATCACCGGGCCGGCGCTAGCCTTGGCCGAGGCGCCGTACTGGCATATCAACAGCGACGGCGCCGGCCATCTCATGCGACGGGCACATATCGCCTATCTGATGGCGCGGCAGTATATTGTTAACGCTGCAGCTTTGCGCCAGGAACCAGGCAGCATTTTCTTAACCGATGGCATCGCAGGGGCATTGGGCCTGCTCTGCGTTGGCGATGTGGATGGCATTGCCGCGCTATCTCAGCTGCTGGCGCGCTATAGCGAACTGACGACAAAAGCGCTGGCTTCGACCGCCATTCCGGTCGGGCCGCGCAAAGATGCGATAGCGGAAGGTTGGGCACGGCATTATGCAGCGCAAGCCGCGCTTGCCTGGGTCGCAGGCCAGAGCCCTGAAAGCCTCAACGCATTCCTTATGGGCGTGCCCAGAAGCCGCTCGATTGAAAGCGCCCTTAAAGAAACTTATGGAGCGGACTTTACGCGCATCACGCTTGGCACGCCATGGCGGACAACCCTGCAGATGGACAGCACAGGCGATGCACCTCAAGCCAGCGCACAGCGACATCGGTGGGAAAACGGCGCTTGGAGAAAGGCTGATATGCCAGCCAATTTGCGCGCGCTTGTCTCTAGCGAAAGTGGCATCACACTGACCGATATTCCAACTTCAGACAATATCAGCGCCGATAGCGCTCCTCAACAGCTGCTGATCATCGACGACTGGTCCTCCTACGGCACCGGCGCGGCATTCTTTCCCAGCAATCAATAATTATGAACGATATACTCCGGAGACTCGCTTTGACACTTCACCCGAAATTTCTAGCGCAGCGCTTTGCCTCTCAAAAAGCGCTGTTGCTCACAACCTGTGCGCCGCTTTTGTTGGTATCGCCAAGTGCCGCGCAGGAGATGATAGAGGTCCAAGATACTATCATCGTGACGGCTCGGCAGAACCAAGAGAGCATTCTCGATGTGCCATTTGCAGTCAGCGTGCTAGACGAAGAAGCGATAAAAAAGCGCGCCTTTTTAGGCATAGAAGATGCCATAAAATCCATACCTGGCGTCGATATCAACGCTGCCGGACAGCCCACCCTCATCAACATCCGCATTAGGGGCGTTGGCACCTTATTGTCGGCAAATCGCAATGACACCTCGGTGTCGATCATCGTGGATGGGGTGCCCACAGCATCGGAAAATGCTTCCATATCCACGCTCGATGTGGCGCGGCTTGAAGTGCTGAAAGGACCGCAGAGCATCGTTTATGGGCAAAATAGCGAAGCTGGCGCGATCAATGTCACGACCAACAGACCAACGGAGGATTTCGAAGCCAGTTTAGCCGGCCGTTATGGTGAACTATCCCAGTATTGGGCCGAAGGCACACTGAGCGGCCCGATCGCGGGTGGGCTAAAAGGGCGCCTTGCAGTGCGCGCCACCGGCGCGGATAACTGGATTGAAAATGCCGCTACGGGCGAACCGGTGACCGA
>CAKZYD010000130.1 GCA_937884085.1 uncultured Sphingomonadales bacterium
AAAAACCATCTCTGGGCCATCCCGGGCGTTTCCATTTATGAGTTTACGGCCTAGTGGCCTTCGCCCCCAAGATCGCTCCGCCGCCGGAGGCTGGGTTTGAGTTCACCGTACCTGTCCTTATCGTCGGGGCCGGCGGCTGCGGCCTGACGGCAGCCCTGGCGGCGCGGGATGCAGGCGCTGATGTCCTGGTGCTAGAGCGGGACCCCAAAGTTTGGGGCACCACATCCATGTCAACAGGTCTCATTCCCGCTGCCGGGACGCCAGAACAAGCCGCGCGCGGCATTCAGGACAGCCCGGAAGTCTTTGCAGACGATATCATCAAAAAGACCAAGGCGCGCACCGATGACATCGTCGTGCAGCATCTAGCGCAAGAATCGGCAGGCACCGTTGCTTGGATGAAAGATCGGCATGCCATCCCTATCGACCTCATCGACGGCTTCACCTATCCGGGCCATTCGGCCATGCGCATGTATGGCACGCCCAACCGCACTGGCGCGGAACTGATGGCAGCGCTTGAAGAAGCCTGCGCCACGGCTGGAGCGGACATTCTCACTGATGCGCAAGTCCATACGCTCTACGCCGATGAGGACGCCCGCATCCACGGCGTTGCCTATGCGCGTCCAGACGGCACGTCTGAAGATGTGGGCTGCGAGGCGCTTATACTGGCCTGCTGCGGCTTTGGTGGCAACGAAGCCATGGTGAAAGACCTTATTCCCGAATTAGAAGGCGCCACCTTCCACGGCCATCCAGGCAATCAAGGCGAAGCGATGGTCTGGGGTAAGGCCATGGGCGCCGCGCTAGAAGACATGCATGCCTATCAAGGCCATGGCGGATTGGCCGCTGGTCATGCCATTCCCATCCTCTGGCCCCTCATCATGGAGGGCGGCTATCAGGTCAATCGCCTTGGCGAGCGTTTTTCGGATGAAAGCCAGGGCTATTCTGAACAGGCCGTCAAAGTCGTCGCCCAGCCGGAGCATGTGGCTTTTTCCATCATGGACCAGCGGCTTTATGACCTGATGATCAAGTTTGATGACTTTCAGCAGGCCGTCAGTGCTGGCGCTGTGATTGAGGCGGATACGCTGGACGGTCTAGCCGAAAAGGCCAACCTGCCCGCCGATGCGCTCATCGCCACCAACGACGCGGTGAATGCTGCTAAAGCAGGCGGGCCAGACGCTTTTGGCCGCGATTGGAAAGGCAAGCCAGCCCTTCAAGGGCCCTTCTACACCGTCAAAGTCACGGGCGCGCTGTTCCACACGCAAGGCGGCCTCAAAGTCGATGGGGTTGGCCGTGTGTTGCGGGCCGATGGCTCTCCTCTGCCAAACTTGTTCGCAGGCGGCGGCGCTGCACGGGGCATCTCTGGTCCTGGCGCCGATGGCTATATCGCTGGCAACGGCCTCCTTACGGCAACAACCTTTGGCAGGCTGGCTGGCACAGAGGCCGCGCAGCTTTAACAGCGCTCCCTTGCCGCATCCTCATTTGCGCTAGGCGGCGTGCGCGCACTTTCAGGCTATCTCTGCAAGCAAACCTGAGAGGAACTCTGCCATGCGAGACAGCTTGCCCAGCCACCGCCGCGCCGTTGTGTTTGACGATTATCGCGAAGATTTTGATGCCATGGTTGAGGGTCTCTCCGTCCAGGAGCTTCCCTTGCCAAAGCTGGGCAAAGGCCAAGTCCTGGTGGAGATGGAAGCCGCGCCCTGCAACCCCTCTGACCTCATGTTCATGCGCGGCCAGTATGGGGTGCGTAAAACTTTGCCCGCTGTGCCGGGCTGGGAAGGCGTGGGCCGTGTCATCGCCACCGGCGGCGGGTTTATGGCCGGTATGGTGAAAGGCAAGCGCGTCGCAGTCGGCAGCCAGTCAGACGATGGCGGCACTTGGTCCAGCCATATCATTGCCGAAGCCAATGGCTGCCTGCCCGTGCCGGATGATATGGCTGTCTCCAACGCCGCGTCCTTCCTGGTCAATCCGTTCACCGCGTATGCCTTTCTCGACCAATCAAAAAAGGCGGGCCACACGGCCATCGTCCAAACAGCCGCTGCCAGCCAAGCTGGCCGCATCGTCAATGCCATCGCCAAATCCAAAGGCATGACCGTGCTCAACATCATCCGCCGTGAAGACCAAGCCGAGGTCCTCAAAGGCCTGGGCGCCGAGCACATCCTCAATTCCACTGACCCAGACTTTGAAGACAGGCTGAAAGGCGAGATCTCCCGACTCGGCGTTACGGTCGCTTTCGAAGCCGTCAGCGGCCCCATGACCGGCACCATGTTCAATGCCTTGCCACCAGGTGGCACGGTCTATGTCTATGGCGGCCTAGATGACACGCCCATCGGCAATATCGACCGCAGAGAGCTTATCTTTACTGGCAAATCGATCACCGGCTTCTTCCTCGGCACCTGGATGGGCAGTAAAAACCTTATTCAGCTCGGCAAAGCAGCCAAAGAAGTCGGCGCGCTCTTCAAAAACGGCACCATCGCCACCAGCGTTCAAGGCGAATATGCTTTGGATGATGTGAAGGAGGCCTTGAAAGCCTATGCGGGCAATATGACGGCTGGAAAAATCTTGTTCCGGCCCTAAAGCGCACCCGCCATGCTGAACTTGATTCAGCATCTCCATCCAATTGAGGCTATGGCAATTGAAACAGGTCCTGAATCAAGTTCAGGACGACGGTATCGCCGGATAACCAGGCCTACAGGAGTCTACAGCGGCCCGTTTCCTCACCAGCCGAATAGCGCTGAAACTTTGTAAATCTGCGCGGTATCTGCGGGTCATTGTGCAGCCGTCATGACCGATAACGCTTTGATTGATCGCCGCTTTGTAAGGCTGGAGCACGGCCTAGTGCATCTGCGCCAAGCCGGCGCAGACGATGCGCCGCCGCTCCTGATGCTGCATGCCTCCCCGGCCTCATCAAAACCTCTCGAGCCTCTGATTGCAGCTCTAGCGCCGCACTACCGTGTGTATGCTGCTGACACACCAGGCAATGGCGAGTCGGGCCCGCTTGATCTGGCTGGTCCCAGCTTGGCTGATTATGCGCGGGTGATGGATGATCTTTGTAATGCTCTGGGCCATGAGAAGGTAGCGCTCTATGGGACGCATACAGGCGCTCATATAGCCATCGCTTGGGCATCGCGCTTTCCTGCGCGGCTTCAGTCGATGGTCTTGGACGGTGTTGCCTTGCTTGGGCCACAGATGCGCCAAGAGTTCCTAGAGCGCTATGCGCCGCATAAGACGCCGGAGCCAGACGGCAGCCAGTTTCACTGGGCGTGGCAGTTCATGCGCGACCAGATGCTCTTCTTTCCGCACTATAAGAAGGACCTTGAGCATCTGCGCCCTGGCGGCACCTTCGATGCCCAGGTCTTGCATGACTTGACGCTGGATGTCTTGAAAGCGCTCGACACCTATCACCTGCCGTATGAAGCCGTTTTTCGGCAGGATCCAATCGCTGAAGCGGCGGAGGCCAATGTGCCTGCCCTTGTCCTCACCTCCGATGACGGGCCCATTGAAAGTGGCATGGAGCCACTCATTGAGGCCCTGCCCCAGGCCGTCACCGCCCAAACAGATGGCACTCCAGCCAAGAAAGCTGCCGCCATAGCCAAGTTTTTAGGAGACGCCCCATGATGCTCAAAGACAAAGTGACCCTGGTTGTTGGGGCAAGCACCGGCATGGGCCGCCGCACGGCCATCTACGCAGGCGAGGAGGGCGCAAAGCTCATCGTCGCGGCGCGTACCCTCGGACCATGCCAGGATATCATTGATGCGCATATCGCAGCGGGCGGTGAGGGTATGGCCCTTGAAATGGATGGCACCGATGAGGCGCAAGTCAATGCCGGCCTAGAGGCCGTGAAAGAGCGCTATGGGAAGCTCGATTGCGTGTTCAACAACATCGGAAACACGCAAGGTTTTGGCCCCTTTGTGGAAACCCCATTAGAGCGCTGGAACGATTCGATTGCCGTGAACCTCACCAGCGTCTTCATGCTCATGAAGGCGCAAATCCCGCTTTTGCAAGCCGCTGGCGGCGGCGTCATTGTCAACAACTCCTCCACCGCTGGCCTCCAAGGCGTGCCCAGCATGGCCGACTATTCTGCCGCCAAATGGGGCCTGATTGGGCTCACTTACACCGTGGCGAAGGAGCTCGGGCCAGAGAATATCCGCTGCCTTGCTATTGCGCCTGGCATCATCATGACCGAGCGCGCGCAAGAGATGGAAGCCAATATGCCAGACTTGTTCAAAGGCCTGCGCGAAGGCATTCCCATGCAGAAGACAGGCGAAATGCAGGATATAGCCGAGCTGGTCTGCTGGCTCCTCAGCGACGCCGCCAAATATATCAGCGGCGTCACCATTCCTATTGATGGCGGGCGAACGGCATAAGCCGCAGTCCTGAACTTGCTTCAGGACCTCGTTCCGCGGCTTGAGCCTCAATTGGAACCAGACCCCGGATCAAGTCCGGGGATACGGTCCGTCTAACTAGCGCGGCGCCATCCGGATTGCGCCGTCTAGGCGGATGGTTTCCGCATTCAGCATTGGGTTGTCGATGATGTGTTTCACCATCATCGCATATTCGCTTGGGCTGCCCAGCCGGTTCGGGAAAGGCACGGAGGCCGAGAGGGAATCAATCGATTCCTGCGGCAATGATTCAAACAGCGGCGTTAAAAACAGACCTGGGGCAATCGTATTCACCCGAATGCCATCGCGGGCTAAATCCCGGGCGATTGGCAGCGTCATCCCAACGACACCGCCTTTGGATGCCGAATAGGCGGCTTGCCCTATTTGACCATCAAAGGCCGCGACCGAAGCGGTGTTCACAATCACGCCGCGCTCTTCTGCATTCACAGGGTCGGTCATCGCCATGCGCGCTGCGGTTTTTGAAATGCAGTTAAATGTGCCAATCAAATTGACCGTGATGGTCTTTTGAAAGCTGTCGAGCGGATGTGGCTCGCCTTTGGAATGGGTTTTCACGCCAAAGCCGATGCCAGCGCAGTTGATGAGCGCCCGCGTTGCCCCGTGAGCACTTTCCGCAGCGTCCAGCCCTGCGATAACACTGTCTTCGTCAGCCACATTGACGTTGACATATTGCCCGCCAATGTCGCTGGCGACGCTTGCGCCGCGCGCGTCATTTAAATCAAATATTGTGACCTTACCGCCTGCGCTGGCCAGTAGCCGCGCCGTTGCCTCGCCAAGACCGCTTGCGCCGCCTGTGACCACAACGCCCAATCCATTGATGTCCATCACATACCTCACTCTGTGTTGTTCTTGGCTGATGTACCCGTACACTTGTGCGCAAGCACCGCATGAAAGTAGTAGCGTCATCGGTGTATATTGCTATTCACTTGCAAGTATGACAGCACAGGCACATCGCTAATACGGAGTATGATGTGCCATGAAAGGCCGCTGGCTATCTCTTCATCGCTGGGTGGGGCTCAAGCTGTCTATCCTCATCAGCTTTGTGATGATTACGGGGACCTTCGCCGTTATCTCGCATGAGATAGACTGGCTCATTGATTCCGGTCGGCGCGTTAGCGTGTCCGAGGCGCCTGAGCAACTCGATTGGCAAGGACTTTACGATGCAGCGCGCAGCGCGCGGCCTGAGTGGGCCTTCACATCCCTCATCGCGCCGATTGATCCATGGCATGCTGCAGAAGTCTGGGGCTACAATGGAAATGGCGAAATCCGCCGCTTGCTGTTTCACCCCGCGACCTTTGAGTTTCGCGGTGAACGCGCTTGGTTCAATGCCCAGCGGCTGTTCCGCGACGCGCATCGGCGGCTGATGATACCCACATTCCACGGTGTGGTGATTGTCTCTACGCTGTCTATCTTGCTGGCCATCTCCATTGTCAGCGGGCTTTATGTGTATAAGAAATTCTGGCGCGGGTTTTTCAAAAAACCACGGACCCGCGATGCCCGCACCCTTTGGGGCGATTTGCATCGGCTTGGCGGTATTTGGAGCCTTTGGTTCACCGTCATCATCGCGCTAACGGGGCTGTTTTACCTGGCCGAATCTTTGGGGGCCCGCGCGGCCAGATTTGACATCAAAGCGCCCGAGAGCGAGCCAGCGCCCCTGGTCGGGTCTCTCACTGAGTATGCAAGCCGGGCCAAGCAGCATTTGCCAGACTATGACATCGCTCTGGTGGGATTGCCGGCCTTCGCGGGCAGACCCATCGAGTTCTACGGCCAATCAAAAGCCATTTTGGTGCGAGACCGCGCCAATCGGGTGCATTTTGATAGCCAGACTGGCGCTGTTGTCGGTGTGTTCGATGGCCGGGATGCCACGGCCTGGCAGCGTGTGTCCGAAGCGGCCGACCCACTGCATTTCGGGACGTTTGGCGGTATTTGGACCAAGCTTCTGTACTTCGTGTTTGGCGCTATTTTGTCCGCTCTCTCGCTCTCAGGGGTCTATATTTATTCCGCGCGCATTCGCAAAGCTGCCAATCGGCCCACCGCCGTGCGCCCGCCGGCTTTGCCAGAAGCCGTTTGAGCCATGGCCAAGGCCAAAAAGCTGCGCCCAGCCTGGTCGGAGATGGGCCGGTGGCGCTGGTTGGCAATCGTTCTGGTGTCGATACCCGTGCTGCTAACCGGGCCCTATGCTATGAATTCTGGTGGCATGGGCAACGGCGTTGGGCCTGACGCCCGAACAGTTATGTTGGGCGCATGCCCGTTCCGCTTCCAGCCGCAGGTGAAAGAGAGCCGGGTCATCATCAAAGCGCTCTTGGATGGCGGCTGCGCAACGGCATTGACCCAGCCGGAATTGGTGTGGTTGGAAAAGCCTGAGCAGGCTACTGCCGCAGTCCCTTTCAAAGGCTTTCCCACAGCCTTAACGGGGTCCATTGCGTGGCCAGAAGGCGGTGATCTTGCGTTACTTGCAGTGCAGGCCAATGGGCCCAGCGGTGCGTCAATCATCGCCTGTCTGGGTCAGCTTGCTACGGGGGACCCAAAGCTTCAACCCTGCCAAGATAACTCTAACGTCTCCAGGCATTTCCCTAAGTAATCCCGGAAAAAGAAAAACTTTTGTTTTTGTACTTGCGAGTCACAATCAATTGCATATTGTGCGGGCTTTAAATAGCAGGGAGATCTAATCATGCGCGGAGCAGTTACAGTCAGCGCCATTGCGCTATCCATCGCAGCGCCTTTACCCAGTTGGGCCCAATCAGATGCAAAAGATGCAGAAGAAATCGTCATCGAAGGGCGGGCCAAGGAATACTATCTGCAGACCGCGCCGAGTCTCAGCACCAAGTTCCCCGATGATTTGCGGATGATCCCACAGTCCATTCAGATTTTGCCCGAACAGCTGATCAAAGACCAAGCGGCCGTTGAGATTACCGACCTGTATCGCAATATTTCTTCCGTCTCTGTCTTCAGCTATTCCGGCGTCACCTTTCGTGGGTTCCGGCAAGATGAAATTCGCTATGATGGCCTGCTGGGCGATCCCTTCTCGGGCTTTTCCGTCCCGCTTCTGTTCGACATTCGACAAGTGGAAATCATCAAAGGTCCATCGGGGGCGCTGTTCGGCGGCGGTGAGCCAGGCGGGCTCATCAACTATGTAACCCGCGGCGCGCAAGAGGAATTTGGCGCCACCATCACTGGCGTTGCCGGCAATTATGAACTGTTCGGCGGCCGGGCCGATATCACAGGCGCCCTCACAGAAGACGGCACCGTGCAAGCACGCCTCGGCGTCGCTTATGAAGACACGAACACGTTCCGCTTCAACACCGATAAGGAAGACCTGGTGGTCGCCGCTGACTTAGCCTGGGCGCCAGAGGCGGGCACACGCATTGAATTCAAGTTCGACTATATCGACCAAGACTTTCAAGGTGCCCGCCTGCGCGGCGTGCCTGTGGATGACGATGGCAATTTCATCACGTCGCGCCGCTTTAATACCAATGAAGAGACGGATTTTCAGCGTCTGACCGCCAAGGTCTTTTCCTTAAGCTGGCAGCAACAGCTCACCGACAATGCGGCGCTTACGCTAGGCGGGCGCTATATCGACAGCGAAGAAACGCAGAATTATCACGAAAACCGCGGCCTGTTTGAGACGGAGGAAGGCGTTCAGCGCGTCCGGCGCGAATTCCGCGACCAGACACGGGATGTCGAACAATACACCGCGCTGGCGGAACTGGTTATCGACACGGAGTTTGCATCACTTGACCATAAATTCCTGCTCGGCGCAGAGTATTTTGGCCGCAACAATGCCGACTTCTTTTTGACCTCCTCAGATTCTCGCCGTGCGGGCCAATTGCCACCAAACTTCATTGTGCCGGACCTCAATCTGATTAATCCAGATTATGGCAACTCTAATCCGTCGCTGTTTGACCCATTTGTGGAAACCGACCGCACCGTCTCCTTCGACCAATGGGCCTTCTTTATTCAGGATCAAGTTCAGGTAACTGAGAAGCTGCTTGTCTCCTTGGGCGGCCGGTTTGAAGGCTATAATGAGAAAATTGACTCAGTGCAGACCGTCATACCCCTGGCGACTGTCACACCATTGCAAGTAGAGGAGAGTGACGAAGCGCTCACCGTACGCACAGGCCTCGTCTATGATGTGACGGACAATGCATCTGTGTATTTCAACTATTCCACCGGGTTTACGCCGCAAGGGGCCGGTTCGCAGGATGCCGACGGCGCGCAAGGTGGCCCATTCCAGCCAGAACGTGGCCGTTTATTTGAAATCGGGTCGAAAATCGACCTCTTAGAGGACACCATTTTCCTCACGGTTGCGGCCTATCAAATCAACAAAACCAACTTGATTGTGCCTGACCCAACACCGGATGCTGCGACAGGCGCGCTCGCCACCATTGGGGAGGCCCGATCGCGCGGGATTGAGGTTGATGTCGTTGGCGACATTACCGAGAATTGGACCTTCACCTTCAGCTACGCCTTTAACGAAACAAAAATTCTGGAAGGTTCGGACATTATCACCAATTCGGTCGGTGATGAGTTTGCCAATGCCCCCGACCACCAGCTGGGCTTTTGGACCCGTTATGACATCTTGCCCATCAAGTCAGCGGTGGCCTTTGGCGGCCAATATGTCTCCGAACAGGTGAGCCTGAGCGGTCAACGTGTGCAGCCCTTTGCCATCTTTGATGCGCTGTGGACCACGGAGATCGACCGCTACCTGTTGCAAGTGAATCTGCGCAATATCTTCGACAAAGAATATGCCGAAAGCGGGTTCCTATCGCGCACAGGCCACTTCCCAGGTGAGCCACGCACCGTTCGGGTAGAGCTCAGCGCCAGCTTCTAGCGCTGTCTTTCCCACTGCCCCGGCGCGCTCAGCCGGGGCACGCCAGCAGTGTCGGCTTAGCGGATTTTGTCGGCGTGTGCCGGCGCGCGGAACACGGCGTTGGCGAGCAGCATATTGAGACCATCCAGATAGGCTCTGGTTGTGGGGTCTTGCGCAAAGGCGATGACGTAGCCGCCGCCTAGGCTTTCGATGGTCACGGCGGGCTTGTAGGCAACTGCTTTGCGTGCCTCCTCCCAGAGATAGCCGGAGACGAGCAGGTCATCCGGCCCGGCATAGCGCGCGATGGTGAACCCATCGTCCAGGCGCAGCGGTTGATAGACATCGGTGCCTTTGGTGAGGATGTTGACGCTGTCTTTCACGCCAGCGGCCATCCAATGGTCGCCATTCACCTCTGCCTTGAGAAAGGACCCGAGGATGCTGTCCGGCGCGCCGCCGTCTTTGGCAATGGCGCTGTCTAATGCGGTTTCATCGGCGATGACGGTGGTGTCGCCATCGTCGGCATCTGGGCGTTTTTGCAATTCGAGCGCGCTCATTTCCGCTGCTTTTAAAACCCGTGTGGCGTTGCCGAGGGTAATGAGCACGCCGCCAGCCTTGGTCCAGGCTTTCAGGCGCGCCATCCCTGCCTCACCCAGCACATCCACATAGCCATTCCCCTCAGGCAGAACCAATACATCAAACTGGCTCAGATAGCGCGAGTCCAACTGCGCTGTTCGAACGGGCGTGGCGGGGTAGCCTAGCTGGCGCTCAATCACAAAGCGCGCACCGCCTGCGGAGTAAGAAACGGTAGGCTCGTCCCACGCAACCGCGACCTTCAAGGGGCCATGGCGCACGCTGTTATCGCTGCCAAAATTGGGCCCTTCATCGACCCAGCTGTCTGCCATGCCAGCGGCTGTGGCTCCGGTGACTGTGGTTGCTTCGGTGATGAAAGCATCCAAGCCATCGCCGACTTTGCTGCGTTGGAAGATGAGGCTGCCAGCCGGGTAGGTGACACCATCCTTCTCAAAAGGCAGGTCACTGGAGCGGACATCAATGCCAGCGCTCAAGGCCCGGCTCAACACGCGCACGGCAGCTGCATCACCCCATGGCACGAGATAGCCGAAGCTGGCCGCGTCTGCGCCGTTCACTTTCCCCGGCGGTGGCAGCCACTCATCCCGCGGCATGATGCTGCGTGATTTGACGCTTGGCGCGGCTGTGCACGCAACGGCGTCCACATTATACATGATGGGCATGGACCAAGCGGTCACGTCATAGAATTCGACGCCAAAGCCCTTTTTGCGCCTGCGTTCCTGCTCCTTCATGAAGGTTGGGTCCACATCCACTTGCGTGTCGAGCAGGGTCCGCGCCAGCCGCCCGGCGGGCTGATTGAGCGGAACAATAAAGCTGCCGGCTTTGAAGCTTTGGCCGCAGGCTTTGAAATCAGCTGCTGCTTGCTGCACGGTGATGCCTTGATAGGCCAGCGTGCCGGCCAATTTGCCGGCACTAGCTTGGTCGGCCTGGGTTGGAATCACATAGGCTTTGATATCGCTCGACTTAGCAAGCGCGATGGCGGACGCGCGGTTGTCATAAAAATTCTGCAGGAAAAAGCTGCGCTTTTCCGCTGCGGTTTTGAGCGTCGCCATGGAGGATGTGAAATGTCCATCTACGCTTTCTGCATATGTGAGCGTCGTGCCATCATCCCGGTCGGCTTTCAGGCCGCGTGCGCTGGCTTGTTCATAGGTGGTGCCGATGGAGCCGTGAAACAGCGGCCAGCCGCCGCCATAGCCGGGATAATGCGCATCAAACTTCTCACGAGTGAAATACTCCAGGCCTTTGGCATCAAAGGCTGCGGCGTTGCCCTTGCCGATGGCCAGAAGACCTGCGCGCTGATTGTCGGTGATGTAGGGGTTATAGGGCTCGGCCTCGGGCGAGAAATAGTAGGTCGAGTTGCTGCCCATCTCATGCAGGTCCACAAAGATGGCCGGGAACCATTTCAAGAAGGCGCGGACGCGCGACCGCGTTTCCGGCTGGGTTAAGGCAAACCAGTCCCGGTTCATATCAAACAGATAATGATTTGTGCGCCCGTTCGGCCATGGCTCGCGCCGTTCAGCAGCAATGGCGCTGCCGGACGGGGCCAGGCCCAGCGTGGAATAAAACGCTTGCGTAAAGCGCGCTCTGCCATCGGGGTTGAGCAGCGGGTCGAGGATGACAATCACATTGTCTAGGATGGCCTCGATATCTGCATCGTTCTCGCTGGACAGAAGCGTGTAAGCGCCCTTCATGGCGGCATCTGTCGGCGAGATTTCATTGCCATGGACACTGTAGGCCAGCCAAACCGGCACCGGCATGTCTTTGATAAGCGCTCTGGCTTCAGCCGCTGGCAGGCGGGCTGCGGCTAGGCGCTGGATATCGCTTTGTAGCGCCTCCAGCTTTTCCATATTCTTTGCGGATGTAATCACCGCATACATCAGCGGCCGGCCTTCCCAGCTTTTGCCGAAGGTGATGAGCCGCATGCGGTCTGGCGCAGCCTTTGCCAAGGCTTCGAAATAGCTTTCCATCTGCCACGGCCAGGAGATTTGCGCGCCGGTCTCGTGACCAACAATGCTGCTTAGCGTTGGAATGCTCTGGCTATCGGCCTGCGCCGGTGCTGCAGCAAGCCAAAGTACTGCCAGAGCGGTGATGAATTTGCCGCGCATAGATATCTCACTAATTAGGGTTTAGGTATCTCTGCTAGCACCTCCTCTAGAAGAGCGCAAACAGGCCGAAATGCCGCCATATGGGAACCGCCATGGCCACTATCAACGCCCATTTTGAAAGCTATAGCGCCGCCTGGGCCGCCAATGATGGAGTGGCGATTGCTGAGCATTGGGATGGGTCCGATGGCAGCCTGTTCTATAAGGCCGAAGAAATCGCCCATGTTTTCACCACTTGGGAGGAAATCACCCAGTACTGGGTGCATAACGAAACATTTCACGACAAGGTCCGCCTCAGCTTTTCAAATCCGCAAGTGCGGACCCTCGCTGGCGGATATTCGGTCGTTATCGTCACCATGCGCTGGGATATTGCCTTCGCCACGGGGAACAAAACCTTCGAAGGCCAAGACTTTGAACATGGCGGCAAAGCCATGGGCGGCGTGAACCATGTGGTGACTATGGTGAAAGAAACACCGGCGGGGCTTAAATTCACCGGCTGGTCGGAAACGCCGGATGCGCCCATTACCTATGTCGGCCGCATGTATGAATGGGCCGCCAGCCCTGATTTTCAGCGGCGATAATACCCAAGTCCTCCCCCGTCCTGGGGGAGGATTTAGGAAGTGGGAATAGCCGCTATGCTGAACTTGATTCAGCATCTCGTTCCAAGCAAGGCTCAGCTGGTTCCACCAGATCCTGAATCAAGTTCAGGATGACGTTTTTTTGGAAAACCCCCTCCCCCAGAACAGGGGAGGGACTCTAGAGGCGGATAAACCTTGCGCTCGAGCGCCCAAAACCCTATACACCGCGCTTCATCAGCCGTCTGGCCAGGTCGGGCTGCCATGTCGGCTGGAATAAGCATATCTTGTAAGGAACAGCAAAATGCCCAAGATGAAGACCAAGAGCGGCGCTAAAAAGCGCTTTAAGCTCACTGCCTCTGGCAAGTTAAAACGCGGCCAAGCCGGCAAGCGCCACGGTATGATCAAGCGCACCAATGCGCAGATCCGCCAGCTGCGCGGCACAACCACCCTCTCTGCTGCTGACGAAAAAGTCGTTAAGCAGTATATGCCCTATTCGCGCTAAGGAGATTGGAAAATGGCTCGTCCTAGCCGTGGTGTCACCACGAAAGCAAAACACAAGCGCGTCCTTGAGCAAGCCAAGGGTTATTATGGCCGCCGCAAAAGCACCATCCGCGTTGCCAAGCAGGCCGTCGACCGCGCGCAGCAATATGCCTACCGCGACCGCAAGGCTCGCAAGCGCAATTTCCGCAGCCTGTGGATCCAGCGCATCAACGCTGGCGCGCGCGAACATGGCATGACCTATGGCAACTTTATGCACGGCCTAAAATTGGCTGAAATCGAGATCGACCGCAAAGTCCTCTCTGACCTTGCCATCCGCGAACCAGAAGCCTTTAAGGCGCTGGTCGATGAGGCCCAAGCCGCGCTCGATAAAAAAGCTGCCTAGACAGCAGCTTTGAAAGCGCTAAGGAAGGGACTCTCGGGGCCCTTTTTTGTGTCGGTTGTCGAACGATCCGACCGACATCCCGTCCTTGATCCGGGATCTCTTTGAGCCAGGCTGTGAACAAGACCCCGGATCAAGTCCGGGGATGCGGAGCAAGTGGGAATGACGGACGCAAGCCAACTGAAGACGGACATTGAAGCGGACATCGCCGCCGCGCAGACACTCGATGCGCTAGAAGCCATCCGCGTGGCAGCAATCGGCAAGAAAGGCTCTGTCAGCGCGCTCATGAAGACGCTGGGCAAGATGAGCCCGGAAGAGCGTCAGGTGGAAGGCCCGAAGCTCAATGCGCTGAAACGGGATATCACGGACGCTGTAGCAGCGCGCAAATCGGCCTTGGAAGAAGCGGCCCTTGAAGCGCAATTGGCAGCCGAACAAGTCGACGTGACCCTGCCCGTTCAAACGCAAGACTTCGGCACCATTCACCCGGTCAGCCAGGTGATGGACGAGCTGTCAGAAATCTTCGCCGATATGGGCTTTGCAGTCGCCGAAGGTCCGGAAATCGAAGATGAATTCCACAATTTCGATGCACTGAACATCCCAGCACATCACCCAGCGCGCGCCATGCACGACACCTTCTATTTCCCAGAAAAAGAAGACGGCAGCCGGATGCTGCTGCGCACACACACGAGCCCCGTTCAGATCCGCACCATGCTGAGCCAGGAGCCGCCCATCCGCATCATTGCGCCAGGCAAGACCTATCGCTCAGATTCCGATGCCACGCACACGCCCATGTTCCACCAAGTGGAAGGCCTGGTGATTGAAGAAGGCATTCATATGGGGCACCTCAAAGGCTGTCTCGAAGCCTTTGTGAAAGCCTTCTTCCAGCTGGATAGCATCGACATGCGCTTCCGCGCCTCCTTCTTCCCCTTCACCGAGCCATCCGCAGAAGTTGATATCCGCTGCAGCTTTGAAGGCGGCACACTGACCATTGGCGAAGGCGAGGATTGGCTGGAAATCGGCGGCTGCGGCATGGTGCATCCGCGCGTAATGACCGCCTGTAATTTAGACCCAGAGCGCTACCAGGGCTTCGCCTTTGGCTGCGGCATCGACCGGCTGGCCATGCTCAAATACGGCATGACGGACCTGCGCCCCTTCTTCGATGGGGACCAGCGCTGGCTGAAGCATTATGGCTTCTCGCCGCTGGCCGTGCCCACCTTGGCTGGAGGGCTCAGCTGATGAAGTTCACACTGGACTGGCTCAGGAGCCACCTCGATACCACCGCATCGCTTGATGAGATTTGCGAGGCGCTAACGGCCAGTGGTTTGGAAGTGGAAGGCGTCGAAGACCCAGCGGCCAAATTCGCGGCCTTCACCATTGCCCATGTCAAACAGGCGGTGAAGCACCCGGATGCGGACAAGCTGCGCGTGTGCACGGTTGATACCATCGACGGCGAGAAACAAATCGTCTGCGGCGCGCCCAATGCGCGCGCGGGCATGACGGCGGTCTATGCGCCGGTCGGCGCTTATGTGCCTGGCATTGATGTGACGCTTACCAAGGCAAAAATCCGCGGCGTTGAAAGCTTCGGCATGCTGGTCTCCGAAAGGGAGATGCAGCTGTCGGACGAACATGACGGCATCATGGATCTGGACGCTGGGCCTGCCGTTGGCACGCCCATGGCAGACGTTCTCGGCCTCACCGATCCTGTCATCGATATTGCTATTACGCCGGACCGTGCTGATTGCCTTGGCGTGCGCGGCATTGCCCGGGAGTTGGCTGCCAAAGGCCTTGGCACGCTGAGGCCATTCACCCTCCCCACGATTGAAGGTCAGGGCGATGCTGGGCGCAGCATCTTCATCGATCTGCCGGATGGCAAAGAAGACGCCTGCCGCTATTTCACAGGGCGTTTGGTGCGCGGCGTTAAAAACGGGCCGTCACCGGACTGGGTGCAAAAGCGCCTGAACGCGATCGGCTCCAAGCCCATCAGCGCGCTGGTCGACATCACGAACTATGTCTCCTTCGATCTGGGTAGGCCGCTCCACGTCTTTGATGCCGCCAAGTTGACCGGTGACATTGGCGCGCGCATGGCGAAGGCTGAAGAAGAGGTCGAAGCCCTCAACGAAAAGACGTATACGCTCACTAATGAAATGACCGTCATCGCTGACCAGTCTGGCGCGCTCGGCATTGCTGGTGTGATGGGGGGCATGCCCTCATCTGTAACGGAGAGCACCACGGACGTGTTCATCGAATCCGCCATCTTCGACCCAGCCCGTACCGGGCATACAGGCCGCGGCCTCGCCATCGACTCCGATGCCCGCTACCGCTTCGAGCGCGGCGTAGATCCGGATTTCATTGATGCTGGCCTCGATATCGCCACGCAAATGGTGATCGATTTCTGCGGCGGCACGCCCTCTGAGGCCGTCAGCGCTGGTACGCCGCCGCTGCGCAAACACAGCGTGCCTTTTGATCCAGACCATGTCCGCCGTCTGGCTGGCCTAGACGTCGCCGCTGATGAAGCGCTGAGCATTTTGAAGGCTCTTGGGTTCACCATTGACGGCGCTGGGGCGCCATACACCGTGCACGTGCCAGAATGGCGCGCGGATATCGATGGCAGCGCGGACTTGGTGGAAGAGGTCATGCGCATCAAAGGCTTAGATGCAGTGCCGACCGTGCCTCTGCCGCGCCCCAATGGCGTTGCCAAAGCCACCTTGTCGCTCGCGCAAAAGCGCATCATTGCCTTGCGCCGCCGCCTTGCAGGGCTTGGCCTCAATGAAGCCGTGACCTACGCCTTCATCAAAGAAGCCGATGCGGCTTTGTTTGGCGAAGACACGCAAACCCTGGCCAACGCTATCTCCAGCGACATGACGACCATGCGGCCCAGCCTATTGCCAGGCCTCCTATCAGCGGCGCAGCGCACCTTAGACAAAGGCCATGGCCCTGTTCGCTTGTTTGAAATTGGCCGGGTGTTCGCAGGTGAAACGCCAGATGCGCAGCCATTGGAAGCGGCCCTGATCATTGCCGGAGGCGCAGCAAAGGATTGGCAGTCAGGCGCTGCGGAGCCGTCTGTCTTTGCAGCCAAAGCCGCAGCCCTTGCTGCCCTCGAGGCAGCGGGCGCGCCAACACAAAAATTGCAAACCTATGGTGCAGTGACCGGCGCTGATATGCCATCAGCTTATCACCCCGGCCAATCCGGTGATTTGCGGCTTGGTCCAAAGAACACGCTGGCCCGGTTTGGCATGATCCACCCGCGTTTGGCCGCCGCGTTTGGCCTGTCGGCGCCTGTAGCCATGGCAGAGATTTTCCCAGAAAATCTGCCAAAACCAAAGGCTGCAGGCCCAACCCGCTCAGCGTTGGACGATCTGCCATTACAGCCTGTGGAACGCGACTTTGCCTTCCTTGTGGAAGAGGCTGTGCCAGCGGAAACCTTGCTGCGCGCACTCAAAGGCGCAGACAAAAAAGCCATTACGGATGTCGCTGTCTTTGACCGCTATGCAGGCCCCGGCGTGCCCGAGGCCCATGTCTCTCTGGCTGTCCGCGTCACGTTGCAGCCGGTTGGCGCGAGCTTTACGGATGAGGCGCTTGAAGCGATCAGCGCAAAAATCGTTGCTGCCGCGCAAAAATCTGCTGGCGCCCAGCTGCGCGCTTAACGCTTCTTTGACGATGCTAGTCTACTGCTCAGGCTAAGTGCATCTTGACCTGGGACGTGTAGCAGTGGGCTATACTTTCAAAGAAAAATTTCATGCGTGGTGGGAAGGGTATGACTTGCCGCCCCAAGGGGGTATTGCCGGGTCCGTCGCCGATTTACAATCGGAGATGCAAGATGCGAGCGGCGAGACTGCAAAACTCGATCCCAACAAAATCACGCTTGATAAGCTCGATTTCCTGCAGGCCCTATGGGGCAAAGGGCAAATTCGGCCCGGCTCAAAGGAGCAAGCTTTGGCCAATTCCAAGCCGCTCATTCTGACCGATTCAACCCAAGTCATCGAATTCGGCGCTGGTCTTGGCAATTATGCCCGCGCTATTGCCGCCGCCAATATCTGCTATGTCGATGCCTTTGAAAGCGACCCCTTGGTCGTTGAGGCGGCGCAAGGGCAGCAGCAGACCCCTGAAGAAGAAAAATTTGCGTCCGTTGCGCTGACCACGCTTGATGAAATGCCCAATGAGAAAAGCTATGCTAGAGTGATTTTCAATCGGTATCTCCACCGGCTGGAAAACCCGACGGCAATGCTGGTTATGGCGCGCGATCAGCTGAAAGAGCAGGGCGTGCTGCTGCTCAATGAATATACCGCCGGACCAGGCGGCCTCTTGCCCGATGACACCCAAGCGATGATGGATGGCTTTTCAGCGCCGCGCCCGCTCATTAGCCGCGAAGTCTACTGCACGGCGCTTGAGGAACTTGGCTTTCAAATCCGCGTGAATGAGGATGGCACAGCGCAACATCTACGCGACATCGCCTTGGCCTGGTCTGACTTCAACAAGCGCCTGGTCGATGGCGAAATTTCCCTTGATCTGCGCGAGATGGCGCCGCTGATTGAGCAGGAAACCGAACGCTGGGGCGCGCTTAGCCAGGCGCTGCAGGATGGGACGCTGCAATACGCCCGCATCTTAGCGATGGTATGAACCCCCAAAATCCGGCGTCCTGGACTTGATCCAGGACCTCTTTCAGCCGCCTCGGCCGCTAGTTGCTACCAGATGCTGAATCAAGTTCAGCATGGCGGGCGCGGTGGGTTGGGTAGCCCAGTTTGTACCATAGGCGTTCTAAGGTCGCGGCGCTTACTTCTCTACTGGTGGAAAGCTTCCGCCAGTGATACATGCCCGCTATGACTGCAGCAGACACCATTCGTAATTTCGCGATTATCGCCCATATCGACCACGGCAAATCGACCTTGGCCGACCGCCTCATTCAGATTTGCGGCGGCCTGTCAGACCGCGAAATGAAAGAGCAAGTGCTTGATTCCATGGACATTGAGCGCGAACGCGGCATTACCATCAAAGCGCAAACGGTCCGGCTGTCTTATACCGCCAGCGACGGGCAGGATTATACCCTCAACATCATGGATACGCCGGGCCATGTGGACTTCGCTTATGAAGTCTCGCGTTCGCTCGCAGCCTGCGAAGGCTCAATTCTGGTGGTGGACGCCAGCCAAGGCGTGGAAGCGCAAACCTTGGCGAACGTTTATCAGGCCATCGACAATGACCATGAAATGGTGGTTGTCCTCAACAAGATCGACTTGCAAGCCGCTGCAACAGAGCAGGACAAGAAACAGATAGAAGAAATGAATGGAAATGAT
>CAKZYD010000131.1 GCA_937884085.1 uncultured Sphingomonadales bacterium
AGGCCTAGTTTGCCTCTGTCATTTGCACCGGCGGTAGGGATGTCGGCGCCCCTATAGCGGTATAGAGGTTCACATAAGCGGCGGATAAATCGGCTTCCACATCCACAAACGCTTCGCGGCTCGTGATCAGGGTGCGTTGGGCATCGAGGATATCGATAAAGGTGGCCAGACCTTCCTTATAAAGCGCATTCAGCTGATCAAACGCCGCCTCACTGGAGCGCACGGCCGATGCAAGATCTGTCCGCCGGGCTTCAAAGCTGGCGACCGCAACCAAAGCGGTTTCCACATCCTGAACGCCTTGCAAGAGCGCCAGTTCATAAGTGGCAAGGGCAGCACGGGCGGTGGCACGGGCAGCGCGCACCTGCGCGACACGGCGGCCAGCATCCAAAAGCGGAATGTCCAGAGTTGCCGAAATCAGAGCCGCTGCATCGGAAAAGGCAAAGACACCGTCACCGGCCGTATAGGTGAAGTTCCCTGGCAATCGCAGGGCCGGGAATAGCGCGGATTTCGCAATACCGATGCCCGCACTGGCGGCCATAAGATCAGCCTCTGCCGCCAAAACATCGGGCCGCTGTCGCAGCAGATCCTTGGGCAATCCAATAGCGCCCGCCCCTTCAAAGCGTGGCACTTGTGCTGCATCGGAAATCGCTGCGAAATCGCTTTGACGGTCTGCTGGGGTTTCGCCAAGCAGCAAAGCCAAGGCGAACTGGGCCTGCGCTTGCGATAAGGCAAGCAGGCCGCGCTGCGCCCGTGTGCGCGCCAAATCAGCGGCAGCGCGCTCCACATCCAAGTCAGCAGATAGACCAGCCCGGCGGCGGGCTTTCACAATATCCAAGGTCTGATTTTGCAGGTCGAGCGATTCATCAAGCAAGACAAGCCTGGCGGCTGTCCGACTGGCTTCAATATAATTGGCAGCGACGCCGGACGCGACGAGACGGCGCGCGTTTTGGGCCGTAAAGCCTGCTTGGGCGGAAAGCGCACGGGCTTGTTCCAGCTGCCGCCTCAGGCGACCATTAATATCTAAAATCAAGGTCGCCCGGGCCCCGTTAGATGTGCTTTTCTGCGTCGGCTCGTCGAGCGGCGCGCGAATCTGGCCTGACCCAAAGCCATCCAAAGTCGGCAAAAAATCTGATTTGGCAGACCGAATGCCTTGTTCAGCGGCAGCAAAGCGCGCTTCTGCCACTTCCAAGTTCAGATTTTGCGATAGGGCCGTTTCAATCAGCGCGCCCATAGCCGGGTCTTTAAACCCCTGCCACCACAGACCAACCTCCTGGACCTCGTCCAAAGACAAGGTCGTGAGGTAGGCATTGGGCAAATCAAAGGCTGGGCGCTCATAGTCAGGCCCAACCGCGCAGGCGCTTAACAGCGCTGCAGATATCAAAACCGCACGCATTACTCCGCCGGTTCCTCGGCCAGCTGGCGGTCGACTTCGCTTGAAATATCAGCCCGGGGCCGTGAGAAGCGGGCGACACAAAGATAAATAACCGGCGTCAAGAATAAGGTGAAGATACCAGCCAGGCCCAAGCCGCCAAAAATCACCCAGCCGATGGAAACACGCGCCTCCGCACCAGCACCGCTGGCAAGCACGAGCGGCAGCGCGCCAATAACCGTCGACAGCAATGTCATCATGATGGGGCGCAGACGTACTTTCGCCGCCTCTTCAACCGCCTCGCGCACAGAACGGCCCTCGCCGCGCAGTTGATCGGCAAACTCAACGAGCAAAATACCGTTTTTCGCCATCAGGCCAATCAACATCACAAGGCCGATTTGCGAATAAATGTTGAGGCTCACACCGCTGATCAGCAGGGCGTAAATGGCCGCTGCTAGAGCGAAAGGAACCGTGAGGACGATGACCAAAGCACTAGAAAAGCTTTCGAACTGCGCCACGAGAACCAAGAAAACGATAATCAATGCAAAGGCGTATGTAATTGCCAGTTCGTTGGTCGTTTCCTCCAAGGTCGCCGCCTGGCCCATTAAAACGAGGCCCATTTGCGTCGGTAGAATGTCGTCTGTAAGGCCCTTTAGGAGATCAACAGCCTCCGCGAGCGATATACTGGGATCAAGCGTCGCTTGAATTTCGATCGCCCGGCGCTGTTCAACTCTGTCGAGTTCAGCGGAAACGCCTTCTTCAACAAGCTTAGTTATTGCCGACAGCGGTATAAGGCGGTCCCCCGCCGCACGAACATAGAGGTTTTGAAGGTCCGACGGGCTGTTTATAGCCTGGGTCTCAGCCTCTAGAATGATGGGTATGGCCTGATCATCGACATTCAAATCAATCAAGTCGACGCCGCCCACCATAGCCCGCAAAGTCAGAGCCAAGTCATCAAGCGGCACACCGAGATCAGACGCGCGGCGACGGTCGATTTGGATGGATACCTGGGGCTGCGTGGGCTGATAATCGATTTCTATATTGTCAAAAAGACCGCCTAACGCTTCCATTTGCTGCGTGATTTCTAGCGCCACATCGTACATGGCCGCATACTCATTGCCGGTTATTGCAAAGGATACGCCGCCATTGTCTGTACCGCGAATATTGAGGCTGTTGCGGCTGAAGGCGAAGATCCGCGCGCCAGGGATAGCCGACAACTGCGCACGTATCGAATTGATAATGTCCTGGTGACTACGGTCACGTTCACCCCACGGCGCCAATGTCGCCGTCAGCCATATTCGGTTTGGGTCCCATCGACCGATGACATTGAAATGCCCAGTCACTTCGCCGCTCTCAATGAGCGGCTCTAAGATCGCTTCGATCTGATCGGCTTGCCGCTCCATAAAATCAACGCCGACGCCATCTGGTCCATTGGCGAAGATAACGATCTCGCCTCTGTCCTCATTAGGTACCAATTCAGACTTTAGGTTCGTGTAGGTAAAGCCTGCGCCAAGCGCCACAGCTGTCGCAACTGCGATGACCAGAAATGGCGCACGCAACACGAAATCAAGCATGGTTGCATAGTAGGCGCCGAAGCGTTTTCCCAAAGAGGCAAAACTGGTGAAGCGCTGATACTCGGCTGTTAGTCGGAGCTGGGCTGCCGCCGCTGGAACCAAAGTGAGCGCCACAAAGGAAGAGATGATCACAGCAAGCGCAAGGACAAAGCCAAATTCCCGAAACAACCTTCCGGCCGTTGATGGGAGGAAGCTTATGGGGACAAAAACAGAGGCGAGAACAGCTGTTGTCGCAATAACGGCGAAAAACACCTGCCGCGTGCCAAGGACCGCAGATGCCTTGCGGCGAAAGCCTTGGCCTTGCAGGCGCTGAATATTTTCTAATACCACAATCGCGTCATCGACGATAAGGCCCGTTGCCAAAACAAGCGCCAAAAGCGTGAGCAAATTCACGGAAAAGCCTAACAGCCAGATGCCGGCAATCACGCCGATCAGCGCGACAGGGATTGTGAGCGTCGGAATAAGCGTAGCCCTGACAGCACCAAAAAAAAGGTAGATGGTTGACACCACGATCAGGATTGTCAGGCTCAGGCTTATCAGCACTTCACGTACCGACAAACGAATGAAATCCGCATTGTCAGAGGTGACCACCAGATCAATCTCCGGCAGACGCGCATTCAGCTGGACAAGCTTTTCACCAACGGCTTCGGAAATCTCAATGGTATTGGATTGAGCTTGGCGAATAACGCCTAATCCAATCACATGCTCGCCATTCAACTTGACATAGTTTTCCGCATCAGCCGGGCCAAAATAGGCTTGGGCAACATCCCCAACACGCGTTTCGCCAGTGATGATCACCGCTTCAATCATGCTTGGTGTTGCTGCGGTCGCCTCTGCACGGATCAACAATTGTTGATCAGCTGATCGGAAGGATCCAACCGGCACATCGAAAGGCGCGCCTTGCAGCGCCGCAGCCACATCCGTAACGGTGAGGCCAAAGCGGGTTAGCCGCAGTGGGGCAATGACGACCCGCATTTCACGCTTGCGTGTGCCAAATTGCTCGATAGCCGCAACCCCGTCGACAGCCAGCAGCTCTGGCACAATGTCGTTTTCAACGATCCGAGTGAAATCTTCCAAAGCGTAGGTTTTCGACTGCGCCGCGATGACCAAGACGGGATCGCCTTCGCTATCGGCCTTACGGATTGACAGCTGCTCGACCCGCTCCGGTAACTCCCGTTGCACGGAGGCTATCGATTCCCGGACATCATTAGCGGCAACATCCAAATCAATACCTGGATTGAATTCGATTCTGAGGCGGCCACCATTTTCCTCGCTGGAGGAGTTGACCTCTCGCACGCCGGCAACCCGTGCAGCAGCGTCCTCTAAGATGCGGGTCACTTCCGCATCAATCGTCTCAGGGGCCGCGCCGGGAAAGGTGGCATTCACACTTACAATGGGTCGGTCGACATCGGGCAATTCGCGCACTTCAATGCCCATCATGGCCGCAAGCCCGCCGATAATAATCAAAAGATTAAGGACAGCGGCAAAGAGCGGTCGCTTGACCGAGACCGCCGCCAGGTCAGCATTGGAGGGAGGGGTCGGGCGCATTAGCGAGCCAGCTTATCAGGTCCGACTGGTGCGGCGCTCGGTGGGCGAACCGCGCTCGTTTTGACGGGCGAACCTACACGCACTTTTTGAACGCCTTCAGCAACAATCAGACTGCCGCGCGCGATGGCGGCATCCACGAGAACTTCGCCTTCCTGCCGGGCAATAATGCTAAGTGGCTTACGTTGCGCAACGCCATCTTCAATAGCCCACAGATAGGCGCCATCACTGCCCCACACACTCGCCGCTTCCGGCACCGTAGGCCAGGCGCGGCCCGGGATCGAAAAGCCGACACGAAAGCTCATACCGGGACGCAAGTCGTCTTTCCCATTTTCAATGACTGCGCGGGCCATGAAGCTCCGAGTGGTTTGCTCAACCTGGCTGTCAATGGCAGCCAACGTGGCCTCTCTCGACATGTCCGGGTTCGAAAACGGAGCAGCTGAAATGACTGTCCCTTGAACCAGAGAAGAGAAAATTTCTTCCGGCGCTGGAAAATCGATGAACAAAACGGCGCGATCATCCAGTTGCGCAACTGTTGTCGTCGTCGTGACACGGGCACCAGGGTCGATTTGGCTCAACCCCAAAAACCCATCGAATGGCGCTTTTAAGCTGCGGTCCGCCAGGGCTACCTGCGCTTGCTCCAGTTGGATGCGAGCACCCACAAGCGCTGTCTTTGCCTCATCAATTTGGCTTGCCGAGATTGCGCCCGTGTCTTCTATTCGCTGATAGCGCTCTAAAAGTTGGCGCGCCTCATCTACGGCGACCTTTGCCAAGTCGACCGCTAAACGTTCTTGCCGCGCGTCCAGTTCCAAAAGGACGTCGCCTGCCTTGACAAAATCCCCTGCCGCAAAATTGACCGCCGTCACCTCTCCAGCAGTTGGTGGATAGAGTACAACAGATCGCCGCGCCCGCGCTGTCCCTACAGCTTCAAGCTGTTGCTGGGCGGTTTTAAATTCCACGACCTGCGCAATAACGGCCACTGGTCCCTGCGGACCGCGCCGCGGCGCTCCGCTGCCGCCTGTTGTATCGCGACCGTCCCCACAGGCTGCGAGGACGGCCAAAGCCGCAATCAGCCCAAAACGGGGAAAGATGGAAAACGCGGAAAAAGCCATTCAAGTCTTTCAGATTACGTGAATTTTTAAGCCACCTTGCATCATACGTAACTTCCTACTTTTTAGATGGTGATCCGCCCAGGAATAACCACCTTACCATATCGTAAGGTCAACAGGCGAATATCACTATGTTTCTCCGCAACCGATCCAACACCGACCACAATGCTAAACCCTATTCGTATTAAGAAACTGTTTACCACAAATTTGCGCAATTTGAGCAGACGTTGCGACAAAGGTCGGCTTTTCATTCCGTCCACCTTGTTCTACGAACGGCGTCTTGTCGCCAGGGGAGGGACGCCATGGAAAAAGCAAGAGCCTTTGCGCAAAGCGCCTTAGACGATCCAAACGCCTTCTGGGCAGGCGAAGCTGCCCTGATTGATTGGAAGACGCCTTTTGACGCCGTGTTCGACGGCGCAAAACCACCTTTCTCACGCTGGTATAAAGGCGGCGTCACCAATCTGAGCTATAACGCTGTCGACCGCCATGCGGAGGGGACACCAGACGCGCCTGCGCTTATCTTCGTCTCCTCCGAAACCGGGACGGAGAAGACCTATAGTTTTAAAGACCTGCAAAGCGAAGTTGCACGCACCGCCGCCCTATACAAGTCGCTCAGGGTCAGCAAAGGCGACCGCGTTCTCATTTACCTGCCCATGATCCCCGAAGCCGCTTTTGCCATGCTTGCCGCAACGCGCATTGGCGCCATTCACTCCGTCGTTTTCGGCGGCTTTGCCAGCGGGGCGCTGGCGGACCGGATTGAAGATTTGGAACCAAGCGTCATCATCGCAGCCGATGCCGGACTGCGCGGCGGCAAGGTGATTGACTATGGCGCGCTCTTAAGAGGCGCACTTGCGCAATCAAAGCATCAGCCAGATCATATCCTCATGGTCGATCGAGGCCTTGTGCAAGACGATACGCTTAGCGACGACCGCCGCATTGATTTTCATGCCGCCCGCGATGCACTGGCAGACCCCACCGCCGATGTGGAATGGCTTGAAGCCTCAGAGCCAAGCTACGTCCTCTATACCTCCGGCACCACTGGCAAACCCAAGGGCGTGCAGCGCGATACCGGCGGCTATGCGGTCGCCCTCGCCGCCTCCATCAAGCACATCTATGACGGCAAGGCGGGCGAAACCTTCTTTGCCACATCCGATATCGGTTGGGTCGTAGGCCACAGCTATATCGTCTACGGCCCGCTGATCGCTGGCATGGCCACGGTCTTCTATGAAGGCACGCCCATTCACCCGGACCCAGGAATCTGGTGGTCGCTGGTGGAAAAATACAAGGTCAGCATCATGTTCTCCGCGCCCACGGCCATGCGCCTGCTCGCCACACGCGACCTGGAGTTCATCAAGAAATATGACCTCTCCAGCCTGCGCCGCTTCTTCCTGGCGGGTGACCCGCTTGATGAACCAACGGCACGCTGGTCACCCGCGGCGCT
>CAKZYD010000132.1 GCA_937884085.1 uncultured Sphingomonadales bacterium
GCTCGCGAGAGCGTCACGATCGGATAGGCACCGAAAGATAGCAGCTTCTGCTTACCGCCAAATCGATACGCCATTTTCCAAAGCTTCGAGCCTTTAGGCGTAACCTCTAGAAACACGCCGTACCCGTCACTGTGCCTCACAGGCCGACTCTCTGGCTTTAAGTTCCTGATTTTTCGATCATTTAGCTTCATTTGTTGGTATTTCTTTCCGTGTTGGTATCGAACGCAAGGATCATACCAACAAAATACCAACAATCGGCTCAGATTGCCACAAATGCCTGTGGACGACCCTGGACGTCAATTCAGCTCTTCGCACTGTTTTTAGTGAATTTTTTTGACTGCGATGGACGTCTATGGACACCCCAATGGTACCTCCCGCCGGACTCGAACCGGCACTCTGTTGCCAGAAACGGATTTTGAATCCGTCGCGTCTACCAATTCCGCCAGGGAGGCTCCTTGAACGGCAGGCCGCTTAACTGCCGCAGGGAACGTATCTCGTCAATCTCCACTTTGCGGTTGGCAGAAAGCTCGCTAGGGAAGCGGCTATGACCGAGCCAAAACAGCCACAACGTACCTTTTTGCAATCGCTCGAAGCGATGGCATCTGAAGCGCCCGTAGACGGCCTCAGCCTGCATCAAATTCTCGACCGATTGGAAGAGCGCGCGTTTGGCGCAATGCTTTTCATTTTAGCACTGCCTTGCGCCATTCCGTTTCTTTATGGCGTGCCGCAAGTGGTGTCTCTGCCGATGCTCGCATTGACTTTGCAAATGCTATCGGGCCGGGAAGAGCCTTGGTTGCCGGCCAAATTTGGCGAGCGCATGATCAACAAAGCGTGACTTGTACGGACTTCGAAATTTGGTCGTAAATGGGTTGGCTGGCTGGAAGTGATCTCGCATCCGCGACTGACCTTTTTGACCGGCAAATCGATGGAGCGGGTCGTCGCTTTGTTCCTGACCGCGTTTTGCGCTTCGATCTTAGTGCCCTTGCCCCTGACCAACTCAACGCCAGCCATCGCGGTTGCGGTCGTCGCCTTTGGTCTGATGGCGCGCGACGGCATCCTGGTCATTCTCGGCGCAATCCTCGGCAGCGTTTGGATTGGGATCTTGGTGACCGGATCGACTTGGATCATTTCCTCTTTGAAGACGATGATTTTGGGCTGAGTCCGCGTGTGACAAATTCGTTACCCCCCGTGCCCCGTTGCCGCATGGACTTTGTGGCCTTTGACCCCAAAATATCGTCTCATGATGGAGCGGATCGATCCCCTTTTAAAAACCTGGCGTTGGCCAGCCTTTGCGCTGGCGGCCGCCTTGTTCATGCTGGGCGCCGCGCACGCGTTTGAAAGCGTCGCTTTACTCCTGCCGTGTCCGCTCTGTTTGCGACAGCGTGAGGTCTATTGGGCCGTGGTGGCGATGACGATCACTGCGCTCGCGCTTTGGCAAGTACGCCAGAACCCACGCTTCATGCTCGCGTTCAACATCATGCTGGGATTGGTCTTCCTCACCGGCGCGGTCGTTGCCGCCTATCATGCCGGCGTGGAATATAAATTCTGGCCCGCGCCAAGCGGATGCCTCGCCAATGTCGTGGATATGTGCGCGATTGATCTGACCAATTTGAATGAGCGCCAAGGCGCGCCCTCATGCACAGATGATCCTTGGAAGGGACGCTATGTCCTGTCCATGGCCGGGTGGAATGCGCTGATTTCGATTGGACTGTCGGCGCTGAGCTTCCGCGCAGCTGGGATTAATTTTCCGCAGCCTCGAACCTTAAGTCCCGCTGAGTAGCACCCAAGCTGCGGCCAAAGAGATGACTGCACCCAATGTCGGCCAGAACCGCATCCGGCGATACCAAAGCGGTAATTCCGGGGAAATGCTGTCATAAATGTAATGCAGAACAAAGGCTGCGGCCATCGCGGCAACAATCCAAGTTTGCATGCCATAACGAAATCCCGCCATCACCAACCCCCAGCCGACCAAAACACCTAGTCTCGCAGGCCCGACTTCAGCGAAACGCGGACCTTCGCGATAGGCGACCTCAGCGCCCCCGC
>CAKZYD010000133.1 GCA_937884085.1 uncultured Sphingomonadales bacterium
CAGCAAAAAGAACGGACAAGGGCTCGGCCGCGCCCTGGCGGCAAAGATCAGCAGCGATCACCAAGGTTTTGTAAGCTTTGAGCGCATTGATAACCTCACCTATTTCAAGGCACTTTTGCCTGCTTGGGCAGAACAAAAGGATGGCTCGCGTTGACCCAGAAAGTTGTTTTAGTTGCGGATGATGACGCGGCGATCCGCACAGTTGTAAGTCGAGCCTTAACAAAGGCCGATTTTGACGTGCGTGCCACGGGCAGCGGCGCTCAGCTTTGGACCTGGGTCGATAAGGGGCTCGGCGACGTTGTTATTACCGACGTCGTAATGCCGGATGCGAATGGTCTCGATCTCGTTCCCCAAATCAATGAAAAACGGCCAGATTTACCCGTCATCATCATGAGCGCGCAAAACACGCTCGATACCGCCATCAAAGCGCAGGAAGTTGGCGCTTATGAATACCTTCCCAAACCGTTTGACCTAGGGGATTTGCGGCGCATCGTGGCGACCGCCATGGCCGGGCGCCAGCGCGCTGATGCGGCAGCTGAGAATACTGTGCCGGTCAATGAAGGTTTGCCGATTATCGGCCGGTCACCAGCGATGCAGGAGGTTTTCCGCATCATTGCGAAAGTGGTTGGCAATGATTTGACGGTCATGATCACTGGAGAAAGTGGCACTGGCAAAGAGCTGGTCGCAAGGGCCATTCATGAGATGGGTCGGCGTTCGCGGTGCAAATTCGTCGGCCTTAATATGGCGGCCATTCCTAAAGACCTCATCGAAAGTGAGCTCTTTGGTCATGAGCGCGGTGCCTTTACTGGCGCGCATACCCGAACGCAGGGAAAATTTGCAATTGCCCAAGGCGGAACGCTGTTTCTGGATGAAATCGGGGACATGCCTCTGGAAGCGCAAACGCGGCTCCTGCGCGTGCTGCAAGAAGGTGAGTTCGTCCCCGTTGGCGCTGCGTCATCCATCAAGACAGATGTAAGGGTCATCGCAGCAACCCACCAAAACCTGCCGTCTATGGTGGCAGCAAAACAGTTTCGCGAAGATCTCTATTTTCGGCTGAACGTTATCCCAATGCATTTGCCGCCGCTGCGCGAACGCCTGGAAGATATACCTGATCTATTCCATCATTTTCTCTATAAAATGGAAGAAGACGGGATGCCGCGCAAATCCTTCGGCTCCGATGCTGTTGAGCGCCTGATGAGCCATCATTGGCCTGGCAACATCCGCGAGCTGCAAAATCTGATCCGCCGTATTGTTGCGCTATATCCCGAGGAAGTCATTACGTCTGGCATGGTCGAGAGCGCGCTGAGCAACGCGCGTGGTGGACGGGGCGGTGATATCGAAACGATCGGAGCAGTGGCCGATGAAAGCCTGGCAATGGCGGTCGATCGTATCATTTCCCGCTACTTTAAAGCCCATGGAGATCAATTGCCTCCAGATGGGCTATACAGTCGCATCGTTCGCGAAATAGAAAGGCCGCTTTTAACCCGCACGCTCAATGCTTGCTCTGGTAACCAACTCAAGGCGGCCAAACTGCTGGGCTTAAACCGCAATACGTTGCGCAAAAAACTTCAGGATCACGATATGATGCCGACACGAGGTTCCAGAGCCTAGTCAGACGTTTGCCAAATGTGTTGCTTATGGCCTTTTGGTGTTGTTCTGTTGCAACAGTGCTTCAGGTGGCGTAAGGATTTTGGCTATGCCCCAAAGCTACCACGTCTTTGAGAATGTCAGCCAACCGACCGAGCAATCGCAAGCGGGGTCGCAGCCGTTTAGCAGCTCTCGCTGGATGCGTTTTGTGCGCTGGACACGCCGGGTGGATCTGGCGCCTAAACTAGAACTTCTCCTTGCTGTTGTAGCGATTTGTGCCGGTGTATTTGCGTATAGCGTGTTATCTGGCAGCCACGACGCCTTGCCAAATGGCGCCCGCAGCACCTCAATTACCTTGGTTGTCGGCATTCTCATCTTGCCTATACTGGGGCTCACCGCCTTAATTGCCCGCCGATTATTCAATCTGATTTCAGATCGACGCAAACAGTCGGCGGGATCGCGGCTGCATGGCCGGATTGCGCTCATTTTCGCAGGCGTTGCCGTTGTACCGACCTTGTTGATTGGCATATTCGCTTCGCTACTATTTGAATTTGGCTTCCAAGTCTGGTTTCCGGATCGGGTTCGAACAGTCCTCGACAATGCGGCAACGGTAGCGGAAGGCTATGTGCGCGAGCATCGCAAGATCATCGAAGCGGACTTGCTTGCTATGGCCAATGACCTCAATCGCACATCCCTGTTGTATCAGGGTAATGCAGAGACATTGCAGCAAGAGGTGTTTCGTCAGGCTGCCATTCGATCGCTGAATGAAGCGATCATTTTTGATTCCGACATGACTGTCCTTGCCCGGGCCAGCTTTAACCTGACAACGACCTCGCAAGGGGTTTCCCGCAGCGATCTTGATCGTGCAAGTGGCGGCGCTGTTGTGATGATTGATGACGTGTCGCGCGACACGGACCGGGTTGGCGCGTTGTTAAAGCTAACTGGCTTCTTCAACACATACCTGTATGTCAGCCGGCAAGTCGACCCAACGGTGATGGCAAGCTACATCGACGGAAAAGCGTCCTTGTCGCAATATGAACAACTCGCGACCCAGCGTGAGGCAGCCCAGATCCGATTTAATTTGATGTTGGTGTGTATCGCTGTGGCCTTGCTGCTTGCGGCAATCATGCTTGGGCTTTGGTTCGCAACGCGGCTCACTCAGCCAATTTCGCATCTTGTTGCGGCAGCGGAGCAGGTTCGGCAGGGCAACATGGCTGCCCGCGTACCGCTTGAAGGCGCAATGGACGAAGTGGGAACGCTTTCGCGCGCTTTTAACCGCATGACTAGTCAGCTCGAAGGTCAGCGCAAAAAGCTGATCTCAACCAATGAAGAGCTCGAAATGCGCCGACTGTTCATTGAAGCTGTTCTTGAGGGCGTATCGGCCGGTGTGATCGGCATGACGGCCGAGGGAGTTGTCAATGCGATCAATCGTTCGGCTGTTGATTTGCTCGGATTGGGCAATGCAGGAGGTGTCACGGGCAAATCGCTTGCCGAGGTCGCTGTAAAGCTGGAACCGCTGCGGCAAAAGTTGCTCGACGCACCACAAACCAGCCTCGAAACCCAGGTTGAGATGATGATTGGTGATACGCTGCGCACCTTTGATGTGAAGCTGTCTGCCGAACTGGATGGAAATGAAATCTCAGGTTTCGTGCTGACATTTGATGATATGACGCAGCAGCTTTCTTATCAGCGTAGGGCCGCATGGGCAGATGTGGCGCGCCGGATTGCCCATGAAATCAAAAACCCGCTAACGCCCATCCAGTTATCGGCGGAAAGACTGCAGCGAAAATATTTGGAACAGATCGAGAGTGACCCAGCAACCTTTGAGCGCTGCACGGAAACCATCATTCGGCAAGTGAGTGACTTACGCAATATGGTGGACGAGTTCTCTTCCTTCGCGCGTATGCCCGCACCGGTTTTTCGCCGCGACGACTTGCGCGATGTTGTGCGCCAGTCTGTCTTCCTGCATGAAGTTGCTAACCCGGATGTGACTTTCAGCGTTGTCTTGCCCAATGCCCCCATTGAAGTGCCATGTGATAGGCGACTGATTGCCCAGGCGGTAACGAATATCTTGAAGAACGCGCTTGAGAGTATCAATGGCAAGCGCGATGCCGGGGAATTGGATGGCGAGGCGGAAATCTCCATTTCCATGAATGCGAATGAGGACCGGATCACCGTTTGTGTCTGTGATAATGGTCGCGGCTTGCCTGTCGCTGAACGAGCAAAATTGATGGAACCTTATGTGACGACCCGCACCAAAGGCACCGGTCTCGGGCTCGCGATTGTGAAAAAGATTTTAGAGGATCACGGCGCGGATATCACACTCACGGATGCGCAGAGCGGGGGCGCTCAGGTCGGCCTGACGTTTTCGATTGACGCTCTGGAAGCACGATATCGGCGCTATCGCGAAGCTGGCGAAGCGCCGCGACCCACCGTGGGAGTCTTGTAGTGGCGCTTGATATCTTAGTTGTTGATGATGAACAGGATATTTGTGACCTCATATCCGGCATTCTGAGCGATGAAGGATATGAAACCAGGACAGCGCTAACGAGTACCGAAGCGCTCAACGCAGTTGCCGAACGCCGCCCCTCTCTGGTTGTTTTGGATATTTGGCTGCAGGGTTCGGAACTCGATGGTTTGGAAGTCTTAGACCGCATCAAGACCAGTGATGCTAGCCTGCCGGTGATCATTATCAGCGGCCATGGAAATGTTGAAACAGCAGTATCGGCTATCAAGCGCGGCGCCTATGATTTCATTGAAAAACCGTTTCAAAGTGATCATTTGCTGGTGATGGTGCAACGCGCCACCGAAGCGGAACGGTTAGCGCGTGAAAACGAAGAATTGCGCCAACGCGCAGGCATTCATGATGAGCTGACGGGCGGCTCATCCAGCATCAATCAAACCCGTGCTCTCATACAGCGTGTTGCCAAGACGAACAGTCGCGTTTTGATCTCTGGGCCGCCTGGATCGGGAAAAGAAGTGGCCGCAAGGATGCTACATGCCTTTTCGCCGCGCGGGCATCAGCCCTTTATCGTGGCGAGCGCCGCCAACATTGAACCTGATCGCATGGAAGCGGAATTGTTCGGCATTGAGCAAAATGGCGAAGTGGTCAGGCCGGGGCTGCTAGAACGCGCTCATGGTGGCATTCTGTTCCTTGACGAAGTTGCGGACATGCCGCGCGATACCCAGGCCAAAATCCTTCGCGTTTTGACAGATCAAAGTTTTGAACGTCTTGGCGGGCGCACCAAAGTGAACGTAGATGTGCGCTTCATCAGCGCGACCTCACGGGACTTAACTGAACTTATCTCCGTAGGTGCTTTTCGCGAAGATCTTTACCACAGGTTAGGCGTTGTCCCGATCCCGATTCCCGCGCTGCGCAATCGCCGCGAGGATATTCCCGAGCTTGCCAATCAGTTTCTGTCTACTCTGGACGTCAATCGCCGTTCCGGTGGCCAGCAACTGAAACTAAGCGATGATGTAATGGCTGCGCTCCAAGCCTATGAATGGCCAGGAAATGTGCGCCAACTCCGCAATGTATTGGAGCGCATGATCATACTGGCTGGCGACGATGAAATGCTTCTCACCGCAGAGTCTCTGCCTGCTGAGCTGTCAGCGGACACAAGTCAGCTGATGCAGGTCAACTCACAAGTCAACATTGTCACGTCCTCATTGCGGGAAGCCCGTGAGGCCTTTGAACGCGAATATCTTAAAGTGCAAATTCGCCGCTTTTCTGGAAATATATCCAAAACTGCTGCCTTTGTGGGAATGGAGCGTTCAGCATTACATAGAAAATTGAAGTCGCTTGGCCTAACGATGTCGCGACGCGATCCTGCGGGCAGCGAAGGGTAAAATCGGGGCGAAAGAATGCGGGTCATCGTCTGCGGCGCAGGCCGTGTGGGCTATTCTATTGCACGTCGGCTCAGCCAACAGCGCAATGATGTGCTGGTTATCGATCAATCTGTTGAGCTTGTCCAAAACATGACAGAGACCTTGGATGTACAAGGCTTGGTTGGCTTTGCATCCTCTCCTGAGGTGTTGGACGAAGCAAATGCCGCTGAAGCGGACATGATTATTGCTGTGACCGTGTCCGATGAAGTCAACATGGTTGCATGCCAGGTAGCCCATTCCTTGTTTAATGTGCCGACAAAAATTGCACGCGTACGCAACCAAGCCTATTTGGGAAAAGCGTGGTCGGACTTGTTCAACAGAGACAATCTTCCAATCGATGTGATCATTTCACCGGAAGTCGAAATCGCGGATGCTATTCGTCGCCGTATCGAATTGCCGGGCGCTTTCGATATCGTTCCCTTTGCCGGCGGTGAGATTGTCGCTTTGGGTGTGACAATTGCCGAAGCTTGTCCAGTCGTTGATACGCCGCTTCGGCAGCTACAATCGCTTTTTCCAGACCTGGAATTGACAGTGATTGGGCTTATTCGAGGCAGTAAGGTCGTTGTTCCCGCGGCTGACGATATGATGCTGGCGGGGGACAAGGCCTATTTTACCTGTGGACGCGAGCAGATTGAACGCGCCCTTGGGGTGTTTGGAAAAGATACCAAAGCCGGTGGCCGCATTATCATTACCGGCGGTGGCAACATTGGCTATTTCCTTGCAAGGGGCCTGGAAAAAGCAGGGCTGGCGCGGGCGGTTTCGGTTCTGGAAGTCAGCCGGGATCGTGCAGAAGTGCTGTCTCAACTCTTGCCAAATGTCGCCGTCTTGCAAGGCAGTGCCCTGGATTCAGAACTGCTCGATGAGATTGGGGTGAGCGAAGCCGAACGGATTGTCAGTGTCACAAATGACGATGAGGTCAATATTCTCGGTGGATTACTTGCTAAGAAGCTGGGGACGAGCAAGGCCATTACACTGGTCAACAATCCAGCGTTTTCACCGCTCTTGGGATCTCTTGGGTTGGATGTGGTGATTGACCCCAGGGAAATTACCGTGTCTAAAATTTTAGGGGAAATCCGGCGCGGGCGCATCCGCGGGGTTTATTCCATTGAAGATGGTCAGGCGGAAATCATTGAGGCCGAGGCGCTCGACACATCGGCATTGGTAGGTCAGTCGATATCAAAAGCGAAGCTGCCCGATGGCATCCGGATTGGGTCTATTTTGCGCAATGGCCGTGTTCTTTCCGCACGCTCTGACACGGTGATTCAGGCAAAAGATCGGGTCGTGATTTTGTGCATGTCCGATCTGGTCAAAAAGGTGGAAGAACTCTTCGCCGTTAGGCTTGAGTACTTTTAAAAGATCGGGGGCGTTTGAAATGACCGTCGCTTTTCGCCTGCTCGGCTGGATCTTAGTGATATTCGCGGTTCTCGGGTTTTTGTGCTGGGGCGTAGCGCTTGCGCGTCCAGGCGCATCTCCACCAATGGCGTGGCTTGTCTACGCCGGTTTAGTAGCCTTTTTCGCCATCGCCCTGCTTATCATCACGGGTGGCCATGACTTGGGAACAACGCGCACGCAAGCCCTATATGCGCCCTTAGTGATCGTAGTGCTGTGTCCGTTTGTGGTAAGTGTGCCATTTCTATTTGCAGGCCAAGCAGATGGTGTAAGCGCTTGGTTTGAGTCTATGAGCGCTCTCACAACAACCAGCGCTTCAGCGATTGGTCTACCGTCGACGTTGAGCAGTGCATTGGTCGTGTGGCGCTGTGCGGTAGAGTGGGTCGGCGGCTGGCTCTTCATCTGTTTTGCTTTATCCATTCAGCCAATCTTGAACATTGCTGGAATGCGTTTTGCGGTGAATGTGTTGCCGCGACTAGAAACGCGCAGCTTCTATCACCGAACGATCGCTACAGCGCGGATTTTGGGCCTCTTGTATATATCTTTAACTGCCGCTGCGGCCCTTGTCTTGCTGATCAGTGGCGTGCCAGCCGGGCTTGCTTTACCCCTGGCAATGGCAGGTTTGGCAACAGGTGCTTATGTCCCTCTTGAGCAAGGTCTAGCAGGCATTAGCGGCCTCGCGCCTAAGGGTTTTTTAGCCCTTATTTTGGTTATGGGCGCCATGAATTTCACACTCCACTATGGTGCCCTACGAGGGCAGGTAACCCGCAGTATTAGCGCTGTGGAGATGCGTGGATTGCTGAGAATGATCGTCTTGGCCATGCTTGCAATGTTTGCTGTTTCGGTCATTGCAGGCGACATCAGCCTAAGCATTCCAAATCTCACGGATACAGCCTTTCTCGCTATCTCCGCAGTAACCACGTCGGGCTTGTCGCCCCTCGGCACACAAACGGCCTCTCTTTCGGTTGGTATTTTGTTGCTCAGCTTATGCGTCATAGGCGGAATGGCTGGCTCCACAACCGGTGGCATCAAAATTCTAAGAGCACTTTTGATCGATAGGTTCGTCAATACCGAGCTGGCGCGTCTGGGAAGCCCAAATCGGGTGACCAACGTGGAGTATGACGGGCGCATTATCCGGGTTTCAGATATGCTTGGCATCTGGTCCTTGGTGCTTGTAATCGCTGGCAGTATTGCAATTGGGTCGCTTATTCTTAGCGCCCTGCAAATGCCGTTCTTAACGGCTATCTCCGTTAGTCTGGCGAGCGTCACAAATGCTGGTCCCATGCCAGAAATCATGGACCCAAAATTTGCTGGCTACGGTGCAATGAGCCCCGGGATGCTCATAACATCTGGGGTGCTGATGGTGCTTGGGCGACTGGAGTTTTTGATCGTGCTCGCCTTCATCCTGTCCCGAGGTTTTCGTTTCTAGAGCCTCTTTGGAGCTAAAAACCTGAATTGAACGCCGTTTACACGCATTGCGCGCTAGAAATGATTGTTAATAGTGCAGAAGCTTGGTAATCGACTCACGCGCAGTATGTATAAGGTTCGGTTCAATACCTCTTAACAATAATGAAATGATGTTCAATGTCGGACAAATCACACAACTTGCAGGATGTATTTCTCAATACAGTCAGGAAGTCTAAAACCCCTGTCACCGTTTTCCTTGTCAATGGGGTGAAGTTACAAGGCGTTATTACTTGGTTTGATAACTTTTGTGTTCTTTTGCGTCGGGATGGCCAGGTGCAGCTGGTGTATAAGCATGCCATCTCAACGATCATGCCTACGACCCCTATCTCTCTATTTGAAGGTCAAGAGCAGTCTGGCGAAGGCGCCTAGGGACAACCAGCTCTGCCCCCTCAATCTGGAATAGATCGTACGCCAAAGGCTCAGCGGGCGTGGGTGGTCCACCCCGTTCGACCAAAGTCACCATCAGGCCTAAAGCGGCAGGCGTCTGAGCAGTTGGACGAAGCTGTCGGTCTGGCAGAGGCTATTGATTTAGACGTTGTCTATTCAGATGCCATGCGGCTGAGGCGCTTATTGCCAGCGACCCTGTTTAGCGCGGGCCATTTGGCGACCCTCTCGACGCATGCAGAGCATGAGCGCCCGGATCTCATGATCGTCAACGATACGCTGTCCCCAATTCAGCAGCGTAATCTTGAGCGCGCACTGAAGACGAAAGTCATCGACCGCACGGGATTGATCCTTGAGATCTTTGGTCGCCGCGCCAAAACGAAAGAGGGCACGCTCCAAGTTGAATTAGCCCATCTCACCTATCAGCAGGGACGTTTGGTCCGATCCTGGACCCACTTAGAGCGCCAGCGCGGCGGCGGCGCGTTCCTAGGGGGCCCTGGGGAAACGCAAATTGAAACAGATAGACGGCTGCTGCGTGAGCGCATTGGCGTTATCAAGCGACGGCTTGAAGATGTGCGTAAAACAAGAGCGCTCGCCCGGCGAAAACGCAGCCGTGCCCCATTCCCCATCATTGCCTTGGCGGGCTATACCAATGCCGGAAAGTCAACACTGTTCAACATGCTGACCGACGGCGAGGTCTTATCGAAAGACATGTTGTTCGCCACGCTTGACCCAACCGTTAGGCGTCTTACTCTGCCTGATGGCGGTGTCGCAATGCTCTCTGACACGGTCGGCTTTATTTCCGATCTCCCGACGGAGCTTGTCGCGGCATTTCGTGCCACGCTGGAAGAAGTCACGGAAGCGGATGTAATTCTTCACGTCCAAGACGTGGCCGCTGAAGACCACGCGGCGCAGCAGGCTGACGTGTTGAGCGTCCTGCATGACTTAGATATCTTACCTGAAGAGGCGCAGGGGCCAAAGGCCCTGAACGTTTTTAACAAAGTTGACCTATTGGATGGGGACACACGGGACTATTGGGCGACGCTCGCTGACCGGAAAAGCGATGGCGTGGCGGTCTCTGCGCACTCAGGGGAGGGGCTTGCTGCTCTGTGCCAGCTCATTGCAGCCAACTTGCCACAAGACGCCCAGCGCAGACGGATCAAGGTTGCGCAAAGCAATGCCGCCGCTATGGGCACTGCGTACCGCATGGGCCGGAATGTGAAAACAATCGATTCTACCCCAGCAGACATCATACTCGAGGGCGAATTCAACGCTCAGGCCATTGCCCGACTACAGCAGGATGGCGCTACTTTGGCAGACTAGCTGGGATTTCAAAGAACACGGCGCTCATATCAAATTCGACATTGATTGGTGTAACGGTGCCTCATCATCAGATACTATTAGCGAAAGACTGAAGGGGACCAATACATCATGTGCGATGAAACAACCGAACGCGAGCTAGATGAGCATCTGAAGCAAAAGGCGCTGACACGGCGCGGCTTTGCAGCAGGTGCGTCTGCAGTACTTGCTACAACCGGCTTGTCGGCAACGGCCTTAGCGTCGACGAAATATGCTGAAAGCGATTTGATTGAGACCCCGGTAAGTGTTCCTACGCCTGATGGTGAGGTGGATGCCATCTTCATTCATCCCCAAGAAGGCGCGCATGCGGGCGTCATTTTTTGGCCGGATATCCATGGGGTTAGGCCGGGTCACTATGAAATGGCGCGCATGCTGGCGACGCATGGCTATAGCGTTCTGGCGGCCAATCCTTATTACCGCACCCACAAAGGGCAATTATTTGCTGATGATATGCGCTTTGGTGATCCCGGCGCTTGGGAACTGGTCGAGCCCCACTACAATTCCTTTTCCCCGCAAACGATTGTCACGGATGCCAAAGCGATTGTGTCGTGGCTGGATGGACAGAACGCTGTCGACACCGCCCGAGGCATTGGCGTGGTTGGCTTTTGCATGACGGGGTCTTGGACTGTACGTGCAGCTGCAGCTGTTCCAGGTCGGGTCAAAGCGCCTTGTTCCTTCCATAGCGGCAGACTCGTCACCGATGCAGAAGATAGCCCTCACCGATTGGTGCCTCAGATCAACGGAGGCGTTCTTATTGCGATTGCTGAAAATGATCATAATCGCCAACCGGAGGCGAAAGATACGCTGATTGCGGCCTTCGCGGATGCTGGCGTTCCAGCGGAAATAGAAGTCTATGACGACGCTTTGCATGGCTGGGTTCCCATTGATTCGCGTGCCTATAATGAAAAGCAGTCCAAACGGGCGTGGAGCCGCATGATTGCGCTTTTTGATGGGCAGCTTAGTAGTTGAGACCAGCGTTCATCTTGGTGACCGCGACGGGTTAAGCGCCAGGGGAGAGCCCAGATGAACGCGAGAGAAGTTGTCGAAGAATGGGTCAAGCGTTTCAACGCAGGTGATGCTGAAGGGCTAGCGGAGCTGTATAGCGATGATGCGGTGAACCACCAGGTTACGCAACAACCGGTGATTGGAAAAAACGCTATAAAGTCTGTGTTTGAACAGGAATTCTCGGAGGCTGAGATGACCTGCATTCCGGAAGTCATTCACGAAGCAGGGGAAGTGGCAGCCCTGGAGTGGCGTGATCCTGTGAGGTTACGCGGCTGTGGCTTCTTCACCGTGAAAGAGGGACAGATTATCTTCCAACGCGGGTACTGGGATAAGCTCACTTTTCTAAAGATGCATAACCTGCCGATTGAATAGCTAATAGGCTCCGCCAGGTTTGTTTTGAATCTTTCACGAGCGCACAAGGCGCATGGTAAAAGTCACAAAGGTCACACCTGGATCTAAAGAAGAAGTGCGCGGAGCCAACACGGCGAGTGTAAACTCGCATCCCTAGATGTCGTAGGGAAACTGATAAAATTCAAGTGTCAAAGAACGATATTTTGTAAGTTTCTAAAGATAACCCGTTCGACTTTCCACCACTAGCCATGATCGTTTGGGGACGTAAAAAGTGATGCCGCGGATGCTTCATTCAGCTGACGGCACGGATGATAATCCTAGTTCTTCGCCAGAATACGCTTTGTAATTCGATTGCAATTCAGTCGATCTCTATATACCCTTTTAAGTTGTGCGCAATGGGCGGCGCCAACACTTTTTCATGAATTGGTCTGAACTGGTCTTGCAACAGGGGGGTGCCGACTATGATGGGGTTTATAACTCGAACAGCGACGACGGTCGGACTAATGCTCAGCGTCGTAAGCTGTGCATATAAAACACAAACAACGGATATGGCAATCGACTACAATACGTTTGTAGCTGACACAGCCAATTCCAACATGGTGCTCAACATCCTAAATGCGCGTGATCGCATCCCCCTGCAATTCACTAGCGTCAACTCCATAAACGGAACACTTGAAGGCACATTTACGGCCGGGCTCGGCGCATCCGTCAATGGGCAAAGCACCGCATTGGGCGCCGCAGGGGACGGCGTGGGCGCTAGTAGCGCACTTGTTGTTGAACAAGTGACCCGCGGGGCGACGAATTACTCACCATCGATGTCTATCAACGTTAAAAGCGGAACCGTTTTCACCGTTGGCATTGATAACAACAAAGAGTTTTTCAATGGTATCATCTCTGCTTTGCCGCCCACGACAGTCGTTGCGCTTTTGCGGCAAGGTTACCCCGAGAACCTGCTCAGCAACTTGCTTATGTCACGCATGACATTTTTTGCAGCACTGAAGCCAACTAACCCGACGAATGAAAATCGCAAAAAAGTGCGCAGAGTGCTCAGACTCTATGAGGCAAGGAATACCCCAGATGATCCAGAAGATAGCTACATTTTTGCTGAGACAATTATGTGCCGCATGCTCAGCTACAACTTCAAACCAGACAATGTCGGCAAGAAGACGGGTAAGGATGGACAGGCAGCCGATCCGTTTGGGCTGGCGTTATCAGCGCTGGACGATGATGATCAATGTAAACGCGCTCGTGGGCGGATTTTGCACTATTTCTCAACAGCGATGAAAGACGCCGGAGCTACGCTAAAGGATGAAGCGGGCGCAGACGTTACTCTTGCTCAATCGCGCAAAGAAATGATCAATACCAAAGAACAAATCTACTATGAGCCCTCAACAGCAATTCTGTTACCGGCAATTCTAGAACAGCGTAAAACACAGCTAAAAGGTGCAGTAAGTGCAGAGTCGCTGACCGTAAGGGAAGAGAGTGAGGAAATTGCTCAGTTCTCCCAGACCGCCAATGGCGTCATTTTTAAACTGCCCAATTACTTCAACGATTATTTGAAGGAATTTGGTCCCAAAGAAACCTTGATACTGGAGGACACGTGTCAGTATCTGAAAGACATCTATGGAGAATTCGTTACCAAATCTAAGGCGCTTGACCCAACTATCGAGCTAACGGAAACGACAAAGATTGGCGGGAGGAATACGAATCAGATAAAGAAGACCAAGCGCAAATCAAAACAGACCAAAGAAACTGTTAAGGTTAAAAACTATGCGCTATGTAACAAGGACAAGAACGGTAAGCCGATAGACGCTCCCCTCGTTTCAAAATATCGATCAGGTGATCTGTATATCGCCTTGTCCCTTCGCTCAGTCGAGGGGATCATGTATTATCTTGGGGAATATCTCCGCGATCTAGACCATGCGCCAATGCTTGCCTCAAGTTCGTCTTGCGGGAAAGATGCCACTCAAAAGGCAATACGTTGTTTGCCGGTCTTTGTTGCTCTATCTAAGGCTGAACTAAAGACGTGCCAAAAATTGCTGGCCGGCCCGGTCACACTTATCTCGTCATTAGCAACCCTTGAAGAGCGATGCATGTTTGCTAAGCGGCAGGGGCTTACACCTGAAAACCTGAACTCTCTCGTCAAGGTTCGACATCAGAAGGCGACTTATTTTGTGCCAATCTCTGGACGCAAATTGAATGCGGTCGCGGGCCGCAGCTCGCAAGTTCTGGGCCTTCTTCACACACTGCTCAATTTAAATCGGTCTTCTGATCGTGCGCCTGGCACACCTTTGGTGCAGAACATCAACTGATACGCACCAGTGCGCAACTCTTGTCAGCATTTGGAGTGTGACGGTTTATCTGCCCATAACGGTCTTAAGATGGTTCTTCGCTAACATTTGTTGTTGTATGTATTCTGGCGAGCACTCAATCTGCCGACTTAGGTAATTTTCCTTGCGTTTTCGCGAGTTGCCAGAGCTCCTCTTGCGTTTCCAAATCCAAACCGTCGAAGCGGTGGCCTGCGTCCTTTGCTGTGTCTTCCATGTGCTTAAACCTGCGTTCAAATTTGGCGTTGGCATCGCGTAGACAATCTTCAGCCCGCAGACCCAATTTGCGGACATAATTGACGGCGCTAAACAACAGGTCGCCCGCTTCTTCCGCCAGCGCTGTCTTGTCGTGGCTGGTTGTTTGCACTTCATGCATTTCCTCTAGCTCCTCCAAAAGCTTGGCTTTTGCGCCGCTGGGATCAGGCCAGTCAAACCCAGCTTCGGCGGCCCTTTTTTGTAGCTTTTGAGCACGCATGAGTGCGGGTAGGGCGCTGGCGACGCCATCCAGAAGGGAGATAGCATCCTTTGCTTTGGCGCGCCGCTCTTCCGCTTTTATCGCTTCCCAGGATGTTGTCTGTTGCTCGGCAGTTTGTATGGCGGAGGTGTCGTCAAACACATGCGGATGACGGCGGATCATTTTGGTTGAGATGCTGCGCGCCACGTCAGTAAAGGTAAAGGCGCCGCGTTCTTTGGCCATTTGGGCGTGAAAGACGACCTGCAATAACAAATCGCCAAGCTCATCGCATAGATCCGCGTCATCGCCGCGCTCAATGGCGTCGACCACTTCATAGGCTTCCTCTAGGGTATAGTGGGCGATGGAGTGTGAGGTTTGTTTGATATCCCACGGGCATCCGGTTTCAGGATGTCGTAATGCCGCCATAATGTCGGCTAATTGTTGAATTGCGTCGGATAGGGTATGTATACCTTCGCTTGGCGCGCTTGGGCTTGGAGGTTTCATAGACAGTGTTGCCGATAAAAAACGAGAGGGGATTATGAAAAATAGTTTAGTCCGCCTTGGTATCTGTCTTCCAGCAATTATGCTGCTGACGGGCGGTTTTGCCTTGCTTGGGACGCTTCACAATACGGCGCCGAGTGCTTATCAGCCGCATACCCACCTTGAAGCTGACTGGTTCCATGCAAATTTGCGCGTGTCTGCGGTGAATACGCAGAAATCCAAGACTTGCGACTGCGCAAAGGCTGACTATGGGACACAGACCGCGCCGAAGGCCGAAAAGTGTGTTCGTCTCGCGCCAGCAGAGCGGATGGGGATGACCAGCCGCCTCGTTTCGCTATAGGGCGTGTTAGCGAAAGCCGAACGCTAGTTAGCAAGAGATCCTTAAGCTAGTTGCCATATTGTTCTCATCGAAAGACGGAGAGGGCATATGAAGGCGACATTACTGCTGGCCTGTGCGCTGTGTGCCATGGGCGTATGGTTTGTTGGCACGTTGGAACAGCGCCAAGCGTCCGTTTCAGCCAAAGCACCTGCGCTCGAAAATCAAACCTATAGCTCTGTTGGGCGTAAGCACGTTGTGCCACGTCATCGCGATGGCCATTTTTATCTCAATACCAGCGTTGAAGGACGGCCAATCAGCTTCATGGTGGATAGCGGCGCGTCGCATGTGATGTTGAGCGCATCAGACGCACAGCGGCTCGGCAGAATGGTTCGCAAGCGCGATCTGGTCCATGAGTTTCACACAGCCAATGGGGTTAACAAAGCCGCTAAAATCACGCTCGCACAGGTGCGCATTGGTGGTCGCGATTTCGCGAATGTGGACGCATACATCATCCCAGAAGGCCTTGGCGTGTCGCTCATGGGACAATCCTTGCTCAGCCGGTTTGCAGCCGTAGAGATGCGGCAAGATCAATTGGAGCTGCGCTGGTAGAAGCGCGGCAATCCGTCAGCGCAGAAGACATTATAGCAGATCAGGCGGACGCCGGATGAATGATAAGGTGGACACCGGCAGACCCAGACCCAGGCTTCATAAAGCAAATAATTTAACATAATATATATTATACATTATTATCCAGAGTGCCCTGGGTTTCAATAAAAGTCCCCTATGCTGTTTTTTGGGCGCTGCGTTTTAGGTCTGCCGCCATGGCATCGCGCATGACGAACTTTTGCACTTTGCCGGTGACGGTCATTGGGTATTCTTCGACAAAGCGGATGTGCTTGGGGACTTTGTAATGCGCTATCTGGCCATCGCAGAAGCTGCGGACGTCGCTCGCGTCCATCGGCGTGCTGCTTTTTATCCAAGCGCAGACCTCTTCGCCGAAGCGGTCATCCGGCACACCGAAGACTTGGACGTCTTGGATATCTGGATGTTGGTATAAGAATTCCTCTATTTCGCGTGGATAGATGTTTTCCCCGCCGCGAATAATCATGTCCTTAACGCGGCCCGTGATGTTCACGTATCCGTCGGCGTCCATGCGGGCTAAGTCGCCGGAATGCATCCATCGAGCTTCGTCAATGGCTTCTGTGGTGCGGGCTGCATCATTCCAATAGCCCCGCATGACGCTGTAGCCGCGAAAACAAATCTCTCCTTGCGTCCCACGGTCTACGATGCATCCCTCGTCATCCACAATTTTTGCTTCCACAAAGGGATGGACCTGCCCGACGGTTGTGACCCTTTGCTCTAGCGTATCATCCGGCATCGTTTGGAAGCTCAGCGGGCTCACTTCGGTCATACCATAGCCAATCGTCACATCCCGCATATGCATGCGATCAATGACCTTTTTCATAACCTCAATTGGGCATGGGGAGCCTGCCATAATGCCGGTTCGTAGGCTTGCAAGATCATACTGATCAAAGGTTGGGTCATCCAACATGGCGATGAACATTGTCGGTACACCGTAGAGCGCTGTGCACTTTTCTTCAGAGACTGCGTTAAGAACGCTTGAGGCTGAAAATGCCTCATCCGGAAAGACCATCGCAGCGCCATGGGTGAGACAGGTTAGGACGCCCAGCACCATACCGAAGCAATGATAGAGCGGAACTGGAATACAAATGCTATCCGCTTCGGTGAGGTTTTGGCGTTTGCCGCAGAAATACCCGTTATTGATGATGTTGTGATGCGTCAACGTCGCGCCTTTTGGGTGGCCGGTGGTGCCGCTGGTGAACTGGATGTTGATGGCATCGTCAAATTGCAAATTGGCTGTGATTTCGTTGAGCTGGGCATCAGAGATGGATTGCCCATGGGCAGCGATATCCTGAAAGCGCATCATCCCTGAGATCTCTTCGTCACTAATGACAAAGAGATGTTCTAAATCCGGCAGCTTTTGCGAGGACAGCTGACCAGGCGCGCATTGCCCCATTTCTGGGCATATTTGCCGCACCATGGCTACATAGTGGCTGGTCTTAAAGCGGTCCGCCGTGACAAGCGCTTTACAGCCAACTTTAGCAAGTGCGTATTCCAGTTCCGCGATCCGATAGGCAGGATTGATGTTCACCAAGATGACGCCAAGCCTGGCCGTTGCCAGCTGCGTGAGCACCCACTCCGCTTTGTTGGGCGACCAGATGCCAAGCCTGTCCCCTTTTTGAAGGCCAAGCGCATGCAGCCCTTTGGCAAGCGCATCGGTTTTTTCAGCTAACTCTCGATAGGTCCAGCGCAGCGATTGATGGCAGCTCACCAGAGCCAGACGATCCGGATAGCGATTGGCTGTCTCTAAAAAAGCCTGCGCTATTGTCTTAGACAGCAGTGGCTCATCAGATAAGCCGCATACATAGCTCGGCTGTGTCATGGCAATGGTCCCCAAAGATCGGCATTACTGTTTTCGTTTCGCCGCGAAAGCAGCGATCTTCTCCTGCGTCGCCGACAACGACAGGTTCTCCAAAATAGCATTTTGACCAATCGCATAGGCTGCTTCAAGCGGCGCTTGCAGTTGCTGGTAAAAGGCTTTTTTGCCCAATGCGATGGCGATTGGTTCTTTTTCTGCAATACGGTTAGCCAGTGCGCGCCCTTCTGTAAGAAGCCTGTCCTCAGGCACCACAGTGTTAATAAGGCCAGCTGCTTTGGCGTCTTCAGCGTTTAGAAAGTCGCCACTTACCAACAACTCAAAGCATGTGCGAGGCATCATCGCGCGGCTTGCAGCGACCATCGGTGTTGAACAAAACAGACCAACATCGATACCATTCAGGCCAAACTTCGCCTTCGGCGTAGCAATCGCTAAATCGCATGCGGCGACCAGTTGACAGCCAGCCGCGGTGGCAACGCCATGCACCAAGGCGATGACGGGTTGCGGCATGGCTGGCAGCGTCAGCATCAAATCTCGGCATGCCGAGAACAGCGCTTCAGCGTTCGAGCCCTCTTCCCCGGCCTTCAGCTCGCTCAAATCGTGGCCGGCGCAGAAGGCTTTGCCTGATCCAGTGAGTAAAATAGAGCGGACAGACGTGTCTGATTGCGCTTCTAGGAGGGCTTCCTGTAGCGCTGCGATCATCGCGCTCGAGAGCACATTCAGGCGCGCTGGATCATTCAGTGTTAGCGCTAAAACCGCTCCCTCGCGATGATCTTCAACCAGCATATGCTCAGTTATACCATATATTGGCGGCGACGTGCCGTGCCGTCGCCGCCCAGTCTTTTATTGCTGCTAGAAGTTATAGCTGGCTTGGACGCCCCACATCCGTGGCCGGCCATAATACTGTTCAACCAAACCGAACAGGCCGCCATTGGAAAGCGAACCAGACAAGTCAAAGGTCTGCACCAGATATTCCTCATCGGTCAGATTTTCGACAAAGAAGCGCAGATCCCAATCGGCCCCCTCAGGAATGTAGGTGACCGATGCGTTGGCAAGGAAATAGCCGTTTTCAGTCACGGCTTCGAAGCCGGTCAAAGCAAAGAAGTGCTCTGAACGGTACTGCATGTCCGCTTGCAATGCGATGTCACCTGGCCCGACTGGGAACTGGTAGCGTACCAAGCCGTTGATGTTCCATTTCGGTGTCTGCACGGGCGATACCGTTGCGCCCGGAAGCACTGCTGGCAATGTCGTTTCAAGAGCCGGCACATCCACATCCAGGGTCAGGCCCGGCACGTTTTCAATGTCGGCTTCGATAAATCCGAGACCAAACTGAATGTCGAGACCATCTATGGGCGTCGCAATCGCTTCGAGTTCGAAGCCGTAGACTTCGGAGTCTGCGTTGACTGTGAAGGTATCTAGGCCAATGATCGAGAACACCTGAGCGTCCTTGTAATCATAATAATAGGCCGATCCGTTTAAGCGGAACACGCCCGGTGCTGCATCCCATTTAAAGCCAAGTTCGAATGCATCGAGACGTTCAGGCTCATAGGTTACGAAGGAGACATCGATCACCTCCCCGTCCGGCAGCGTTGCAGTACTGCCATCGGCCAGCAACTCTGCCGTTGGCAGCAGCGGCGCGTTGAAGCCGCCAGATTTAACGCCCCTATTCCAGCTTGCGTAGAGAAGTAGGTCTTCGCTGGCTTTGTAATTCAGCTGTAAGCGTGCTGCCCATTCGCTATCGCTTCTGCTGCGATCCAGCGGATCAAGGGCGTCGCCAACGTCTACGATACGTGGATCCAGGCCGCTATTGATGTCATCGGCATAGAGCGCAAGGAGATTAGAGTAGGTAAAATCGGTATCTTCATCGATGTACCGAAACCCGCCCGTGAGTGTGATCTTGTCCGTAAGGGCGTAGTCCAATTGCCCAAACAAGGACCAGCTTTGGCGATCGATGGTATAAGGGTTGCGCAAGCCATTAAATCCAGTGTCTTCAGCCGAACCGAACAAGGCGGCAAACAATTCCGGCGTGATTGCGCCATTGGAATCATCGATATCCAAGTCAAGATAGTAGAAGCCGCCGACCCATTTCAAAGGTCCATTTTCGCCTGCAATGCGTAACTCTTGAGTGAATTGCTGCGAATCCGTCGTCAAGAAGAAGCTGAAGTAATCAGCTGGCGAAGCATCTGAATCTTCAATGTAATTTCGCTTAACTGACTGATAGTCAGTGATACTGGTGATAGTCCCGAAACCCACATCCCAGTTCATTGTGGCGGATGTACCCCAGGTGTCGAGCTTGTTAAAACCGGTCCGATCATAGTCACCGGCAAAGATGTCGCCATCATTGTCAACATAGTCACCCAATTCTGGGATTGGCACACCTGGCGTGAGGTTGCCATCCGGAAATGCGGCAGAGGCGAATTCAAAGAAACCCGTCCGGATATCTTGATCCCCAAAGCGTGCATTGAGGAGCAAGTCAAAGGTTTCCGTTGGCTCCCAAAGCAGCTGAACGCGGCCAGCTGTTTCGTTAGCGTTGTTCAGGTCATTGCCTGGATCGAGCCTGTTTTCCACATATCCGCCGCCCTGGTGGGTCATGGCGGAAACCCGCATCGAGAGGCCTTCTGCAATCGGCATGTTGACGGCGCCTTGGAGGCGCACGCGTTCAAAGCGACCATAGGTAATGTTACCGAAGCCTTCGAACTCATCTGTTGGTTTGACCGTCGTGTAGCTGACCAGACCGCCCGTAGCGTTGCGTCCGAACAGAGTGCCTTGCGGTCCCCGCAGAATTTCAACGCGCTCCATATCAAAGAGGAGGAAGCCGGCACCCGATGTCTGAGAGATGTAGACATCATCCACATAAATGGCGATTGGGCTTTCCACGTTAGTGGTGAAGTCAGAGTTCGCAACGCCGCGAATGGCGATGGAATAGTTTGCTTCGCCGTTCGGCTGAATTGTGCTCACGCCCGGCGCCAGTGCGGTCACCTGCTGGGCGTTGGTATAGCCAAGCGCTTGGATCTGCTTGCCGCTGAGTGCGGTGATGGAAATACCCACATCTTGGATATTCTCTTCCCGCTTTTGCGCGGTAACGAAAATCTCTTCAGTGAACAGGCTTCCCCCGCTGTCTTGTGCATGTACTGGTAGACCCGCTGCAAGCACTGCAGAGGCTACACCCAGCTGCAGCCAATATTTTTTGTATGTCATGGTTTCCCCCCTATGACGATTGATTTTGTTTAGCGTTCCGGTAGAAGGGGCCCCTCTCCGCCCTGTTTAAAGTCGGCTGCTAAGGCAGCTCTTACGTTTTCCGCATTTGTACGGAGAACATCCTTGCGAAGCGCAGCCACTTCGCCTGCTGTGTAGGGAACAAAGTCCTCTGGCATATGATTGCGATCAAATGTCCACAGCGTCCAATTCATGAGGTTTGCAAGCGCATCATCATTCAAAGGAGCGGTCGCCACGCCAGGCACGCGGATGAGGTATTCCCGGCCGCCCGGCACCGTTAAGAACTGCCCGATAATGCCGTTCATCGCTGGTGTTGTACCAGGTGTGCCGCTAGCGTCGGAGCGGTGACAACCCTGGCATTGCAACAGCCAGTGCTGCTTAGCTTTGCCCACATGATTGACACCTGGAAGGGAGGCGGCCTGTTCGCTTGCGTAGCCGAGGCTCGGCAGTGCGCCGACGACAAAGGTAGCCGCCAAAACGGACACTTGTATAGCGCGCTTTATCACCATCATCTCAGTCGCTGTTGTGCCAAAAGTCCTAGCGTTTAACCATCGAAGGCCACACCAAGCAGAATGCCAGTGGAGCAATTGTACACTGCGGACTCAGTGCCAAGGCACCAATTGATATCGTTATTTTTCTGTGGCCGCACAACGGGGCGATCCCCCTGGTTTGTGTTGCAGAAACACCGGCCGCATGAGCTGCGGCCGCAGCAATCATTGTAGGAAATGATATAATTGCGGGTGTCAGCGGGGTTTTGGCACGTGCCAATCCAGGTAATGGGCGACATCTCTGCGCCTGGGGGGCAGCTGCTTGCCGTGCCGCCGCAGCAGCTACAAAGGAAGCCATCAATCGCGCAGTAGCGCCAATAAGAACAGCTTGTCGGGTCGCCAGGATCTTGCGGATTACCGGTACTCGATGGGACAAGGCCAAACTCATTCAGGCCGTCCTTGGTTTCGCCAACCGGGCCCGCGGCATGGCCCCGTGCCACTGGAAGAAGAGGCAAAGTCGCCGCGCCGGTTAAAACTGCGCTGAACTTGGACAAAAAGCTGCGTTTAGAGGAGCGCCGCGCCAATGTGCGGCTCATCTTTTCTATCGCGGTATCAAAAGCAATCATGCCAAGCTCTCCATGGACTGCGGTTTGGGTGCCGCTGGTGTTGACTGTGAAGATGACTGGGGACTGGTGGGCGTTTGTAAGGCGCTTGTGAGGCGCTCAAATTCTGTAACGCTGGTGACTGGTGCATTCACTGCAATGCGCCCGTCCTCCCTCAGCACGAGGATATGGGGAAGATGAACAGCGCCAACGTGGTCAGCTAGCGTGTCTGCGGGCACAATCCGGTCGAAACCTACATCTAAGTATTTGCCTACGCCGTCATTTTCCAGGTCGGTGACAGCAAGCGTGGTCACGAGTTTTTCGCCCAAAGCGGTTTGAAGGGCAGCAAGCTTTGGCGAGATGGATTGGCACACCTCGCATCGCGGTGACACGAAAGCGACCAGCTGCGCTTTGGCGGGCAAAGGACCGCCTAGGTCCAGTGCATCCCCTGAGATTGCTTTAAGCGTTCTTTTCTCAAAGAGGTCGCCTACGTTCAGAGCCATTGTCTCTTTGGGGTTAATGCCGGCGGGCGAAATCCGCTCATATATGGCGCCGATTTGGCGCATTAGCGCCAAGACGACGAGGGCCAGAACCGCGACAACGGCCCAGAGCCCCAATTGCAATATAACAAGCCAGGTCATAACTTATGGGGCGGGAAAAATTGCAACAGGGTTGTACGTCACTGTACCTTCCAACTGGCGCAAATGCTCGCCTTTAGCCGGGTCGTACACATCCATTATGCCTGCCAAATTCGCCGTGACCATCATGGGTTTTTCTCCGCCTGTCACACCCATGGACCATGCGCGAGACTTCAGCGGGACGCGTTGGATCCGCTTCTTTTTCTTAATGTCATAGACCCAGACTTCCGTCCCGCCATCTTTGTGTGAGCCCTCATAACCGTATGGATGGACAAGGGCATAAAAAATAAAGCTCTGGTTTTCTTTCAACTCCAATC
>CAKZYD010000134.1 GCA_937884085.1 uncultured Sphingomonadales bacterium
CGCAGTTCACGGTAGCTTTCATGGGCATCGCGAGTGGCGGGCTCTTCGCGGTTCTGGCGGCACTGGTGGCCGTTTTCGGCCTTATCCGGCCCTTGCGTGATCAAGGGCGTCTCAACACGCTGATTGTCTTTCTAGGTGGCCTCGGGATTGCCGGCTTCCTCGGCTATTTGGCCTTCAGCGGGTTCGCTGCGCCGCCTATTCACGACATCACAACCAACCTCAACAACCCGCCACAGTTTAAAACGATTGAAGCGCGCACCTATCCCGACGGCCAGCCTTTTTCGGATACGCAGCGCCGCGCGCTGCATGAAGTGGGATATCCGGACCTTGCGTCTTTAACCATCGCGCAGCCGGTTTCAAATGTCACAAAGGCCGCTGCCGACGTTCTCACTTCCATGGGCCTAGAAATTGTGGATATGGATGAAGGCGCCGGCCGGATTGAAGCCACCGACACCTCCTTCTGGTTTGGCTTTAAAGATGATGTAGTTGTGCGGGTGACGGCAGGAGATGCGGGCGCATCGCTGGTAGATGCCCGCTCTGTGTCCCGCGTCGGGCTCTCCGATATTGGCACCAATGCCAAGCGCATCAGCGCCTTTTTGGCAAAGCTGAACGCCAAGTTTGCATAACGCTAAGGCCAGCTGAGCGCGATGAAGATAAGCCTGCCTGCCAACTTTGAGGAATTCTGGGCCGTCGTCGTGACGGTCTGGACCCAGGGCGTGGCCGGCATCAGCGTTGGCGACCTCATTACGGCTGCTGGCATTTTGCTGTTTGGCTTTGCCATCCGGCGCCTCTTTGTCAGAGTGCTGTCTAAGCGTCTGCGGTCCCTCACTAGCCGCACACAGACGCGCTTTGATGACCTTGTCATAGAAGCGCTCGAACCGCCGCTTGCCTTCATCCCCGTCGTTATTGCGGCCTTCTTCGCCATCCAGTCTTTGCCGATGGCGGGGGAGGCTGTGGAATTCGCCTACACGGTCGAGCGCACGCTCGTTGCGTTCAACATCTTCTGGCTGCTTTACGCCATCACCCAGCCCTTGACCCATGGCGCTTTGGCGCCAGGCCGCATTCTCACGGGGGAGATGATTAGCTGGCTTGGTAAGTCGCTGCGCATCCTCGTGCTGTCCTTGGGTGCGGCGGTTATCTTGGAAATTTGGGGCATCAAAGTCGGCCCTCTCCTCGCTGGTTTGGGCCTGTTCGGGGTTGCTGTGGCGCTGGGCGCGCAGGACTTGTTTAAAAACCTGATTGCCGGCTTATTCCTCATTGCCGAGCGGCGCTTTCATGCCGGGGACTGGATAAAGGTCGACGGCCTGGTGGAAGGCACCGTGGAACAAATTGGCTTTCGCACCACCCGCGTCCGCCGCTTTGATAAAGCCCCCGTGTTCGTGCCGAACTCGCAGCTATCAGACAGTGCGGTGACGAATTTCTCTGAAATGACCCACAGGCGCATCTATTGGAAGATTGGCGTCACCTACGACACCAATTCTCAGCAGCTGCGCGCCATCTGTGACGGCGTTAAATCCTATGTCGAGGGTAATGAGGATTTCACTGGCCCACCGGAAGTGCCACTTTTCGTGCGGGTCGATGAATTCGCTGCCTCGTCCATCAGCATCATGCTTTACTGCTTCACCAAGACCACGGTTTGGGGCGAGTGGCTCGAAATCAAAGAAGCGCTCGCGCATGAAATCAAACGCATTGTGGAGGACGCAGGCTCGGCCTTCGCCTTCCCAAGCACGTCGATTTATGTGGAAAGCCTGCCTGACCCCGAAGGCTTAGCCGGTGCGCCTATAGCGCACGACCCTAAAAACGTGGCGGCTTGACGACCGCTCCAGCTTCAGTATCTTAACAAAGTGTTAAGACCGCGCCTAAGTTCCGGCGCGGATGCTGGGAGTATTATCCATGCGTTTATTGCAGCTGCCCCTTTGGCTTGCCATTGGCTTAGGCTTGGCGGTGTTTCTCAGTTCTATCAACAAAGACATTGCAACCTTGCTGATTTTCGGCAGCGTGTTCGGGCTGGTCTATGGCGGCGGAATGGCGATGCTGAAACGCCCGAGCCAGATGGGACTGAAGCAAGCCCCGGCCTTTGGCAGAAAGCCTTTTGGCCGCTATGACAGTGCCTTACGGTCATCCGATTTTGCGCAGAAGACGCCCCATCGCAGGTTTTAAGTCGCCACGTTTTGATCTATAGCGGAGGCGATGATCACAGCAGAATGGTGAGGCCCCATGCCGCAATCAGTCGTCCGCCAAGCCTCACAGAACACGGCCCTCATCGAAGCCTTTGAAACCTTGCGGGCGGCTACCCAACGCCTCGCTGGTCCGCTCTCACCGGAGGATGCTGGCCTTCAGTCTATGGAGGATGCCAGTCCAGCAAAATGGCATTTGGGCCATACCAGCTGGTTTTTTGAGACCTTCATTTTAAAGGAATATGTCTCAAGCTATAAGCCCTTTGACCCCGCCTATGCCCACATCTTCAACAGCTATTATGTCTCTGCGGGGACGCGCCATGCCCGCCATGCCCGTGGGCTGCTGAGCCGCCCGCCGCTAGACGCAGTTTTGGATTACAGGCACCACGTCACCAACGCCATCATGGATGCATTTGACGCACTGCCCGAAGACGCCTTGGCGCGCATAGAGCTGGGCATCCATCATGAGCGCCAACACCAGGAACTGCTGCTAACCGATATCTTGCACGCCTTTTCCTTCAATCCATTGGCGCCAGCCTACAGCGCAGATACGCCTGGTGCAGCGCAGCCCGCAGCAACGCTAGATTGGACCCGCTATGACGGCGGCATCGTGCAAATCGGGCATAGCGGCGCTGCCGTTGCCTTTGATAATGAAGGCCCGGCGCATGATTGTATTCTGCTGCCCTACGCGCTCTCCAATAGGCTCATCACCAACGCCGAGTGGCTGGAGTTCATCGCTGACGGCGGCTACCGCTCGCCGCTTCTATGGCTATCGGATGGCTGGGCCACCTGTGAAGCCGAAGGCTGGGGGGCGCCGCTGTATTGGGAGCAACAGGACGGCGCTTGGCACCGCTTCAGCACACACGGGCTGCGTCCACTGGACCTCAACGCCCCGGTGAGCCACATCAGCTATTATGAGGCCGACGCTTTTGCGCGCTGGGCTGAGGCGCGCCTGCCATCAGAATTTGAATGGGAAAGTGCCGCCCAGGCAGAGCCGATTGATGGCAACTTCCTAGAAAACGGTAGCCTCACGCCACTTGGCGGAGCCGGACTGTATGGCGATGTGTGGCAGTGGACGCAAAGCCCCTATCAGCCCTATCCGCGTTTCAAAACCAGCAGCGGCGCTCTGGGCGAATATAATGGAAAGTTCATGGCCAACCAGATGGTCCTACGCGGTGGCAGTTGTTTCACGCCAATGGGCCAAATGCGCGCCAGCTATCGCAACTTTTTCTACCCGCTCCAGCGCTGGCAAATGACGGGCCTAAGGCTTGCCAAGGATATTTAGTGGGCTTCTTTCTCATAGAGCCCAGCGATGTAAGCGCCAAAGGCGTCAATAAAATCAGCTGTCAGTAGCACACCAAAGGCAGCTTGACCCGCATCTGACTGGCCTGTCTGGACATCAATGCCGCAGCCGACCGGCGCTGTTTCATGCCGCACCGTCGCCACCAGCAGCATGTGCAGAGAAAGCGCCCCAGTCTCGGAGAGTGAAAACACCGGCGCACCCGATTGGCCAGGACGCGCGCCTGGCGTCAGCCGAAGTCTGCGCGAGAGCGAGCCGCGCACCGGCGCTTTGACCAGATTGCCGCGAAAATCAATCCGCTCTGGTGCTCGCCTCCCTCCGCTATCACAGGGGAAGCCGACACCGACCAAAGCATCGATGTGGGAGAAGGAAATAGGCGCCAGCGCATCCAGCGGCACCCGGTGATGGGTTGGGCACGCCTTGAGTCGCAGAACCACCACATCATCATCAAAGCTGTCTTCCGCACGGCGGTTCGGCGGCGCATTGCGCAGATTGGCGGCCTCCCCGTCAGCGATGGCCACTGTGGAGCTCCCGCGAATTTGCGGTGAATGGATATGAATGGCCGATGGGTCTGCGCCGCTCACAACATGGCGCGCTGTCAGCATGACATCACAGCGACCCACAAGAACGCCAGTGCCACGCCGATAGCGCGCGGCGGTGCCATAATCGTCGACAAGCACGCTGACGACCGGCAGAGCGGCGCGATCACTCAATCGGAAGAGCCGATCAGCCTGTGCAGGAACGGCGGCACAAAAAAGCACCGCCGCGAGCAAGACGCGACTTACCAAGTCTTGCCGCCGACCCAATCTCCAGCAGCGCCTACAAAGCGACTGACTTCCACCCGCTCCCAGATACCCGCCTGGCCATAAGGGTCGGCCATCGCCAAGGCGCGCGCTTCTTCCGGCGTTTCGGCTTTATAGATGAGGAGCGAGCCAATGACGCCCGCGTCGCCAAACAGCGGCCCAGCAATCCAAAGCTTATCCAGCGTGGTTTCAATATGCGCGAGATGCTCCGCCATTTTCTCATCGCGGATTTGCGCTGCTTCAGGCCCTGGTTTGTCATAGCAAGCCACGGCATAGCCAGTCATGCGCGCCATATCTGCCCCTTTCCTCTGCTTCTTTTGAATTGGCGCGAACCCTAACGCGCCGTCCAGCCACCGTCGACCGTGATGGCCCGTCCAGTCATAGAGCGACCAGCGGGCGTTGCCAGAAACAGGGCCAAAGCAGCCAGCTCGTCGACGTCAATGAACCGCTTATTGGGTTGGCGCTCTAAGATGACCTCGCGCACCACCTCTTCCTCAGTCATATTATAGGCCTTGGCCTGGTCAGCGATCTGGCCTTCCACCATCGGCGTTTTCACATAGCCAGGGCAAATGGCGTTGGCCGTGATGTTTTCCTCAGCCACTTCGAGTGCAACGGTCTTCGTCAGGCCCACCACGCCGTGTTTGGCGCTCACATAGGCCGCCTTGTAAGGCGATGCCGTAAGGCCATGGGCAGAGGCGATATTGATAATCCGGCCATAGCCACGCTGTTTCATGCCCGGCATGGCCGCTTTGATGGTATAGAAGCTGGACGATAAGTTGATCGCGAGGATGGCCTCCCACTTGCCATCTGGGAAATCCTCAACCGGCTCAACATGCTGAATGCCAGCATTGTTGACGAGGATATCAACAGCCCCAAAAGTCTCTTCCGCTTCTTGGATCAGCCCTTTGATTTCATCAGGCTTGGTCATATCCGCGCCGTTATAGAGCGCTTTGACGCCCGCTGCCTCGATTTCGGCACGATTAGTCTCTATCTCTTCAGCATCGCCAAAGCCGTTAAGCGCCACATTGACGCCGGCACTGGCGAAGGCTTGCGCGATGCCCAGGCCAATGCCGCTAGTTGACCCGGTGATGACAGCGCTTTTGCCGCGCAAGGCATCAAAACTCGCCAGTGTTAAGACTTCGCTTAGGCCGTTCATGCTATTCTCCTTGCAGAAATTTTAAGGAGCATAGCGGAAAGATTGCGCAAGGTTTAGAAGTGTTCGAGCAATACTGTTTCAAAAATTGCAACAGTTCGGACATTTTATTGTGGATATGGCCTTGCCTTCTGTCATGAAAACTGCACATTTAAGAGGCGGCGGGACCATGTCTACATATAAGGACAAGCGAGCCGCCGTCAAATAAGTAGGCAAAAACGCCTACAGCGTTCCGTTGAAGAAATGCCGGTTGAGCGGCGTCAGGCGGACGGATGAGGGAAAAAAACATGCTTTATTCGTTTTACGAAATGCAGCGCAAAGCGCTTATGCCCATGCGTATGTTTGTCGACCATGGGCAGCATTTTCTGCGAAATCCTTTGAACCCAGCCAGCTACACGCCCGGCGGACGCGTGCTCGCAGCGGCCTTTGACGTGATTGAAACGTCGACGCGGCCGTATGGCAAGCCCGTCTTCGACATTCCCACAACGGTTGTGCGCGGCCGAGAAGTCGCTATTGAGGAAGAAATCACCATGCAGCTGCCGTTTGGGCAACTGCGCCACTTCAAACGCGACACCAAAGCCAAAGACCCGAAACTCCTTATCGTGGCGCCCCTATCGGGTCACTATGCAACGCTACTGCGCGGCACCGTCAAGGAGATGGTGAAAGATCATGACGTCACCATCACCGATTGGCGCGACGCAAAAACCATTCCGCTGTTCGAAGGCAAGTTCGACCTTCACAGCTACATCGACTATGTCATCTCCTTCCTAGAGCATTTGGGTCCGGACACCCATGTCCTCGCCGTCTGCCAACCTTCTGTGCCGGTGCTGGCTGCCGTTGCGCGCATGCATGAGATGGGCAATCCCTATATACCCAAGACGCTTGCCATGATGGGCGGGCCGATTGATACGCGCGTTAATCCAACGGCGGTGAACGACCACGCGACCCGCAAACCGCTGGCGTGGTTTAAACAGAACGTTATCGCGACTGTACCGCCGCCGCATAACGGCTTTATGCGCCGCGTCTATCCCGGCTTCCTGCAGCTTGCTGGCTTTATGTCCATGAACCTAAGCAATCACATCGTCCGCCATCACGATATGTTCAATCATCTGGTGGAAGGCGACGGCGAAAGTGCTGAAGCGACGCGCGAATTTTATGAAGAATATCTGGCCGTGATGGACATGACGGCTGAATTCTACCTGCAAACGGTTGACCAGGTCTTCCAGCGCCATCTGCTCCCCAAAGGTGAGATGCTGCATCACGAAGACACCATCGACTTAGGCGCCATCGATAAGACCGCCATCATGTCTATTGAAGGCGAGCGCGATGACATTTCCGGCGTTGGCCAAACCAAGGCTGTGCATGACCTAACGCCCCGCCTCAAAGCGGCGAAACGCGGGCATTATGAGCAAAAAGGCGTTGGCCATTACGGCATCTTCAATGGCCGCAAATGGCGCGAGCAGATTTC
>CAKZYD010000135.1 GCA_937884085.1 uncultured Sphingomonadales bacterium
TGAGGGGCGCGTGTTGGGCGTTGAGGCCACGACGCTGGAGATGGTGAGCGAACGCTACTATCACCTGGATGTGGCGCTGGCCCCCCTCAGCGGTGGGGAAGTGGTCTATCTTCCCGAAGCGTTTGACGCCAAAGGCTTGGCTAACATCGAACGCCGGGTTGCGCCTGACAAGCGCATCCTCGCCAGCGCCGATGATGCAGCGGACTTTGCCATCAACCTTGTAAACCTTGGCCAGGATATTGTGCTCAGTGGCGGAACCAGCGAGCTACAGGACGCCTTGCGCGCAGCAGGTTACCGGCTGCATATCGTGCCCACCCCAGCCTTTCAAATGGCTGGCGGTTCAATCTATTGCTTAACGCAGCAACTGGATTGGAAAAGCGCTAGGCAACGGCGCGCGGGCGCAGTTTACGGACGATTTGGCCGGTTCGGCTGATGCCTTCAATCACCCGGCGCTCAGCTTCCATCACCTGCTCATCATCGACAGGCGTTTCGCTTGCGCAGATGTCGCGAATGAACAGGGTGTCCCGACTGACATTATCCAGGAAGTAGGAGATAAAGGGCTGGGACATTTCTAGCCCAGATTGCGGCATGCTGGTCGCCAGCTCTTCGCGCCACCAGGTGAGCGCAGCCTTTAGGCGGCCTTTGTGGCTTTTGCCGATTTCATTGCGCAGAAAATCCGAATTGAAAAGCTCTTCCAGTTCATCCAGCCGAATTTGCAGCGAGGCAACATTGGCTTCGGCTTGCTCCGCTGCTTGCGGCGGCAGCCCAGGAACAAGCTCGGTGAACCGCAGCGCTAGCAGCGCGATGAATAATACCAGCAACAGAAATTGGCCAATGACGAACAGATAATCGGGCGTTCCGGTGCGAATAGATTCGGCCATGACAACCAGCAATGTGGCCGATAGCACCGCAAACCCGACCGCGATGATGGTCGCGCCGGATTTAAAATTGAGCTTACTGGTCAGTGACATCGGACCTTCAACCCGCGAGCTGAGCCGGATGGAATAGACGGCCCAAACAATAAGTACCAGCAGCATCAACCAGATAACGCAGGACCAGAAAACAGGCGGATGAAGGCTTGGGCCATACACGTAAGTGAAGGCCAGGCTGGACGAGCCAAGCACGATGAGGCAAATCAATGTGCCGATGACAAAAAGTCGGCGATGCACTTCAGAAAGCTGCCCTGCGCTAAACACGGTTGCCGCCATGATTGCCTCTTACTGTGCGCGCCAGCCTTAGGCCATGAATCCCGGGCTTCACGCACTTCACCCTACGTAAAATCTGCGAAAGACTACGGTCAAACCCTTACCTTTTCGTCAATTGTCCGCACAGCAAATGACTGACGCAGAGCCCTCATCTACGCCTGGACAATGGGCGTATAGTCTAGCGTCATCTCAAGAGACGGACCAGACCTTATGAAATTTCAAGCCCTTATCGCACTTAGCGTTCTCACCCTTGGCCTCACCAATGCCCATGCAGAGGAGACCTCCATGGCAACACCCGCATCCGCGCATGAATTTACCTTCACCTCCATTGACGGCAAAGACATGTCGCTGGGTGACTTCGCTGGCAAGGCGGTTCTGGTGGTAAACACGGCCTCTGAATGTGGTTATACACCCCAATATGACGGCCTGCAGACCCTGTGGGAAAACCGCAAAGACGATGGTCTCATCGTGCTCGGCGTCCCCTCCAATGACTTCGGTGGCCAAGAGCCAGGCAGCGAAGAAGACATCAAATCCTTCTGCGAAGTGCGCTTTGGCGTGAATTTTCCGATGACCGAAAAAGCAGTTGTGAAGGGCAAAGACGCCCACCCCTTCTATCAGTGGGCGGCTAGCACCTATGGCGAAGCCGCTGAGCCACGTTGGAATTTCCACAAAATCTTGGTGGGCCCCGACGGCACAGTGGTTGGCGCCTATGCGTCAGGCGTCACGCCCGCTGACAAAAAGTTGGGCGCCGACATCGACGCAGCCATCGCCAGCGGCCGCTAAGCCGCCAGCCTAATACCAAGCAAATTGCTCAATCGCGCCGGGAATGGCTTTCTTCAGTTTAAAGAAGCCTTTGTCGGCGTGGGGCCAAAAATAAGCATCAACGGGGCGCACCAGCTGCGTTAAGGCACAGCGTCCCAAAGCATCCCGCAGAGGGCCTGCGGGAACGCGGGCACACACGATGGGCAAACCACCACCCACATCTCGAACGCTATCCGGCACGGCGCGAACCACTTCCACCTCAAACGCTCTGCCGGCGCGCGCGGCTGCGTTGTTTAGCGCTGCTTCTGTAAAGCCACGTGCCGGAGAGCCAAGGGGCTGAGGCCCCCTAGGCACCGCCCCCTGTTGGACAATGATTGTCGCGGGTGCACTGCCCAGAGCCAATGCCTCAAAACAGCTGTCGTCTTCATGGAGAAAAAGCGCATAAGGCGCATCGGGCATGGGGTCAGACAACGGTGCAAGCGCTGCACTTGGATGCGGCTCTCCCACAAGCGCTGGCGCTTCTGACGCAAGCTGGCCCGGGTCTGGCGAAAAACGGCCGCCGGTATAGCTCTCAATGTTTGAAGCCCGCGCTAGGTACGTTTTGCCAAGTGTTTGAAGCCCCGCCACCCAGCGCCAGCTCAGCGTGTTGGAAGCCGCGTCCCCATCCATCAAGTGTCGTAGGAAAAAATCAGCGCCAAGCGCCCAAGGCAGCTTCAGCGTAAAAATCCAAATGCTGGCGAACCACATGCGCGCGTGATTATGGAGGTAACCGGTCTCCACCAGTTCCGTTGCCCAGTGGTCAAAGCAGTCTATGCCGGTTTGACCAGCTATAGCCGAAGCATAGGCTTTCTCCAGTCCTCCAGATGTCTCCAGCGTATCAAAATCACGGTCTCGCTCGGCTTTATAGCGGTCCCAGACCGCAGGTCGGCGTTCGAGCCAGCCCTTCCAATAGGTCCTCCAAAAGACCTCTTGAACAAATTTCTCGGCCGCAGCAGGGCTGTGTGCGCTCAGGGCCACCGCGGCGAGCTCCTCTTCCAGGACCAGCCGATGGCGGACATGAGGCGACAGGGTCGACACGTTGCTCCACGATCCTGCGCCATGGTCATGATTGCGCGTCGACGCGTATTGGCGCCCGGCTTTGGGTGTAAAGCTCTTTAAATGCTCGAGCGCCGCTTGGCGCGTGGGCGCGGGGATCGACACTGGGGCCCTCCAAATCCTGAAGCAGACGACAAGGAGCTACTCCATCGGCGCAAGGAGGCCATTGCGTCCTAACGCCGCGCGATAATCCAGATCGCGTGAACAATGCCGGGGATATAGCCAAGCAACGTTAGCAGGATATTGAGCCAAAAATGAAGGCCGAGGCCAACAGTTAGAAACACGCCCAGCGGCGGCAGCAATATGCTCAAAATAATCCGCAAAATGTCCATCATCGCTTTCGCCCTTTCACCACCAAGTCGCAGCACATCTGGCTAGCAAAAAGCATGCCTTGGCGTAAAGCTGTCTGAACGCCTAAAAAGCTGGCGTTGCAGGCACCTGGCCCCTATGGTTCAAGGCTACCTAAGAGAGATAAAGCTATAAGAGAAAGGCTCTCATGAAGCTTGCAATCGAACGCAGCGCCCTTCTGAAGGGCCTGGGCCATGTGCAATCCGTCGTGGAACGCCGCAACACCATCCCTATTCTGTCTAATATTCTGCTGGAAGCCGATGGCAGTCAGCTGCGCCTCACGGCAACGGACTTGGAGCTTTCTATGGTCGAGACCTTGCCCGCCAGCGTCTCCCAACCGGGCGCCACCACCGTGCAAGCGCTGACCTTTTATGAAATTGCTCGCAAGTTGCCCGATGGCGCGCAGATTGAGCTGGCGACGGAAGATGCCACGTCCATGGCCATTGCGGCGGGCCGCTCCAACTTCAAACTCGCCTGTCTGCCGCGCGAAGACTTTCCGGTGATGACCGATGGCGAGATGCCCCATCAATTCACTGTTGGCGCAGAAACAGCCAAGCGCCTCATCGAGACGACGCGCTTTGCCATGTCGACGGAAGAAACACGGCACTATCTGAACGGCATTTATCTGCATGTGTTTGACGCAGACGGCAGCCGCATGCTGCGCGCAGTCTCCACCGATGGCCACCGGCTTGCCAAAGTGGATGTGACCTGCCCGCCAGGTGCCGAAGAGCTACCCGGGATTATAATCCCTCGCAAAGCCGTAGGGGAAATCGCCAAGCTGGCCGATAGCGGCGCAGAAGAGCTCACCATCGGGCTCTCTGAGGCAAAAATCCGGGTCGCCGCAGGGCCTGCAACACTCACGTCCAAACTGATTGATGCCAGCTATCCCGACTATCAACGCGTTATCCCCAAGGCGAACGACAAGGCTATGACCGTAGGCCGCGATGAAATCTTGGCGGGCGTAGAGCGCGTCGCAACACTCGCCAGCGATAAAACGCGGGCCGTCAAATTCCATCTGGAAGGCGATATGCTCGAGCTTCTCGTCTCCAATCCCGACGCTGGGTCTGCGAAGGAAGAGCTGGAGGTGGAATTCGGCGGCGAAGCGCTCGAAGTCGGCTTTAACTCCCGCTACCTCACAGACATTTTGGGCCAAGTGGAAGGCGACAACGTCGAGATTAAGTTCGCTGATGCCAATGCGCCAACTCTCATGCGTGACCCAGGCGATGACGGTGTCTTGTTCGTTTTGATGCCCATGCGGGTGTGACCGACGACGAAAAAGGCAAAATCCACCGACCGCCATGCTGAACTTGCTTCAGCATCTCATTCCGGCACACGCTCAGCCGGCTGAGAGAGGTCCTGAATCAAGTTCAGGACAGCGGTCATGAGCGGCCCAAGCTTCGGCCTCACCCGCCTCGCGCTGAGCAGTTTTCGCACCTACGCCGCCGCCAGGGTTGACCTTGACACCCGGCCCGTTGTGTTGACCGGGCCCAATGGCATCGGCAAGACCAATGTGCTGGAGGCCATCAGCTATCTAGGCTCTGGCCGGGGTCTGCGTAGCGCCACCCTGCAAGAGCCCTGTCGCCAGCCAGGCGAAGGCGCTTGGGCTGTTGCCGCGCAGCTCTCCGACAAAGGCGCCATCCTGGCCGACATCGGCATCGGCCTCGCCCCTGCAAGCCGCGCCACGCGCATCGTGCGCATCAACGGCGCCCCTGCAAGCGGCCCATTGGCGGTAACCGAGTATCTCAGCCTCTCCTGGCTCACGCCCGCCATGGACCGGCTGTTTCAAGAAGGCACCACGGGCCGCCGCCGCTTCATTGACCGCATGGTCCTTGCGCTCAATCCAGCCCATGCCAGCGCCGTCAGCAGCTATGAGAAGGCCATGCGCCAGCGCAATGCCCTACTAGCGGAAGACGCGCCGCCCGACCCAGCTTGGATCAGCGCCATTGAAACCAAGATGGCGGAAGACGCGGTAGCCATAGCAGCCAGCCGGATTGAGCTTATCAGCCAGCTAGAAGTCGCCATTGCTAATGAGGACGAGAGCGCCTTTCCCAAAGCCCGTATCGCTCTGGAAGGCATCGCTGAAGCCGCCCTTTCCAATGGCAGCGCAGCAGACGTGGAGAAGCTGCTGACCGATAGCTGGCAAGCCGGGCGGCATCGCGACAGCGCCGCTGGGCGCACGCTGGACGGCCCCCACCGGACGGACCTAAGCGTATGGCACGCACCAAAGGACCAACCAGCAGCGCAATGCTCTACCGGAGAGCAAAAAGCGCTCCTCGTCGGCCTCATCCTGGCCCATGCGCGCATGATTGAAAACCTGACCGGCAGAGGCCCTATTTTGCTGCTGGATGAAGTGGCCGCACACCTAGATGCCGAGCGCCGCAAAGCGCTGTTTGAGCGCCTCACGCAGCAGCATGGGCAGAGCTGGATGACAGGCACGGATAGAGCCTTTTTTGAGAGCTTTGGAGAGGCCGCTCAGTTCTTCCAAATCAGTGACGGAAAGATTGCGCGCGACTCGGAAAAAGGCTAAACATTACAAATATGTAACGCCACTGATAGCGAGCCCTGCATGAGCGAAGTCACCTCTGGAAGCGCCCCCGAAAATGGGGAAGAATATGGCGCTGATTCCATCAAGGTTCTCAAGGGGTTAGACGCGGTCCGCAAACGGCCGGGCATGTATATCGGCGACACAGAAGATGGCTCGGGCCTGCACCACATGGTGTTCGAGGTGACCGACAACGCCATCGATGAAAGTCTAGCCGGGCATTGCGACCTCATTCGGGTGATTTTAAACGCCGATGGCTCCATCACTGTGACCGACAATGGCCGCGGCATTCCCGTCGATATCCATGCCGAAGAAGGCGTCTCGGCAGCGCAAGTCATCATGACCCAGCTGCATGCGGGCGGGAAGTTTGATTCCAACAGCTACAAAGTCTCCGGCGGCCTGCACGGCGTTGGCGTCTCGGTGGTGAACGCTCTGTCTGAACGGCTCGACATGCGCATTTACCGGGACGGCAAAGAACACGCCATGACCTTCCGCCATGGCGAGCCCGATGAGGACCTCAAAGTGGTCGGCGATGCGCCCGGCAAGTCAGGCACCGAAATTACCTTCCTACCGTCTCTCCAGACATTTCCGACCATCGATTTCGATTTCGCAAAGCTCGAGCATCGCTTCCGCGAGCTGGCCTTCTTGAACTCTGGAGTCCGCCTCTTCTTAGAAGATCGGCGCGGCGTGGAACCGCATATCGTCGAGCTGTTTTACGAAGGCGGCATCACGGCCTTCGTCAACTATCTCGACCGCAACAAAACCAGCCTGATTGGCGAGCCCATCACCGTGGTCGGTGAGCGCGACGAGATCGGCGTTGAAATCGCGCTGCAATGGAATGACAGCTACCACGAGAACGTGCTGTGCTTCACCAACAACATTCCCCAGCGCGATGGCGGCACCCACTTGGCGGCCTTCCGGGCAGCGCTCACCCGGACCATCAACTCCTATGTGACCGAAAGCGGCCTGGCGAAAAAAGAGAAGGTCTCCATCTCCGGCGATGACGCCCGCGAGGGCCTTACCTGTGTCCTGTCCGTCAAAGTCCCAGACCCCAAATTCTCTTCGCAAACCAAGGACAAGCTAGTCTCTTCAGAAGTTCGTCCTGCCGTCGAAGGCCTGCTCGGCGAAAAGCTGCAGCAGTGGTTTGAGGAAAACCCGGCACCCGCCAAAAACATCGTCCAAAAAATCGTCGATGCCGCCGTCGCTAGAGAAGCCGCCCGCAAAGCGCGCGAACTCACGCGCCGCAAAGGCGCACTGGATGTGGCCTCCCTGCCCGGCAAGCTGGCCGACTGCCAAGAACGCGACCCAGCCAAGTCAGAACTCTTCATCGTCGAGGGCGACAGCGCTGGCGGTTCAGCCAAGCAAGGCCGCAGCCGGCAATATCAAGCTATCCTGCCGTTAAGGGGCAAGATCCTCAATGTGGAGCGGGCCCGCTTTGACCGCATGCTCTCTTCCAACGAAATCGGCACGCTGATTACAGCGCTCGGCACCGGCATAGGCCGCGATGATTTCGACATTGAAAAGCTGCGCTACCACAAAATCGTTATCATGACCGACGCGGATGTGGACGGTGCCCACATCCGCACGCTGCTGCTGACCTTCTTTTATCGGCAAATGCCCGAGCTGATCGAGCGCGGCCACCTCTATATTGCCCAGCCGCCGCTCTACAAAGTCAGCCGCGGCAAATCTGAGGTCTATCTCAAAGACGACCCGGCCATGGACAGCTATCTCATCGACAGCGGCCTCACAGACGCCGTTCTCTCCACCAGCGCTGGCGATCGCGGCGGGGAAGACCTGCGCGATATGCTCACCACCATCCGCCGCATGCGCCTGCTGCTCGGCTCCGTCCCGCCGCGCTATAATGAGCGCCTCATCGAAGAGCTGGGCCTCGTCGGCGGTCTTACACCAGCGGATAAAGATGGCCGCCAAGCCGCGGCTGATGCTGTCGCAGAGCGCCTCAACCGCAAAGGCGCCATCACTGCAGACGGCGAAGACATCTCCGGCGGCTGGACGGGCACAGCGGCAGAAGAAGGTGGCTATGCCTTCAGCCACATGCTGCGCGGCGTCACCGACCATTATGTTCTAGACACCGCCCTCCTGGCCTCCGCCGAAGCGCGCAAGCTCGCCAGCCTCATGGCTCCGCTGGCAGAAGCCTTCCAGGACGTCGCCAGCTTCCGCCGCAAAGAAACCGAAACCCCCGTCTGGACCCCCCTCAATCTGCTAGAATCCGTCATCACCGCCGGCCGCAAAGGCATCTCCATGCAGCGCTATAAGGGCCTCGGCGAAATGAACCCAGACCAACTCTGGGAAACCACCCTAGACCCCGATGCGCGCACGCTCTTGCAGGTGAAGATTGAGCAGGCGGATACCGCCGATGAGATGTTTACGAAACTCATGGGGGATGTCGTGGAGCCGCGGCGGGAGTTTATTCAGGATAATGCGCTGAGTGTGGCTAATTTGGATGTTTGAGGGCTGGTTTTAGAACATAATTGCCGTTGATCTCTTAATTCACAGGATATTTAGTCGGTTCATGAACCCCAAGCGCATCTTCAAATACTCTGCTGTTTTCGCCGCGATATTTTTGTTGTCGATCGTGCTTTCCAGTATCTGGTGGAGGTTTTGGATGGCAGGATACCTCCCATACCCTCCTCAGATAGTTCGAAATTTCACCTCAGCGGACAGCGAAGGCGCATATGATTTGGTGGCAATAGACATGACGATAGCGATTGCCGGTCTAATTGTTGTTATTCTTGTTTTTATCTTTAGGCTGAGAAAAACCTATTAAAAAAACCTAGTGGCTCTGGGCTCAAAGTGTCAAAAACAGGTTAGTCATGCCACGGCTTGTCTGTTTGCTTTTTGGTAGAGTGTTGCTCTGGACAGCTT